>JAEUHP010000147.1 GCA_016795295.1 Planctomycetota bacterium
GCCAGCCGCTGCCACGGTGTGACCAAGCCAGTTGCACACTCTATTGCACACTCGCCCCCCTCCGCTGCGCGGACCGCGTCCAAATCGCGGTTTCTCCCCCGAGTTCGGGGGGCGCGGGTGGTAGGCCCTGCAGGACTCGAACCTGCAACCGAGCGGGTATGAGCCGCCAGCTCTGACCATTGAGCTAAGGGCCCGCGCCGTTTCGGTATACCATCCTCGCCCCGAATCCGCATGCCCAGCCTCGACCACCCAGCCATCGCCCACCGCCTGCGCATCCTCCAGGCCGACCTGCGCGCCACCCTGCGCGCCCACATGAAGAGCCAGGAGCCAGCGGTGTGGTCCCGCGCCGTGCGCGACGATGCCGGCGACACCATTTTCGGCATCGACGCCAAGGTCGAGGAGATCCTGGTCCAGCACTGCCAGGAGTGGGGCCGCATCCAGCACTTCGTCCTGGTCGCCGAAGGCATCGAGCCCGGGGGCATCCAGTTCGGCAAGCCGGGCCTCGGCGGCCCGCCGTTCCGCCTGCTGGTCGACCCCATCGACGGCACCCGCGGCCTGATGTTCGACAAACGCTCCGCATGGTGCCTCGCCGGCGTGGCGCCCGAACGCGGCGCAGCCACGCGCCTTGCCGACGTCGAAATCGCCGTCATGACCGAACTGCCGACCACCCGCCAGGCCACCAGTGACGTGCTGTGGGCCGTTCCCGGCCAGCGCACGGTGGGCGAACGCCACGATCTGGCCACCGGTGCAGCGCGCCCGATCGCTCCGGTGCCGAGCCAGCAGGACCACCTGCGCCATGGCTTCGCCACCGTCTGCAACTTCTTCCAAGGCGGCAAGGAACTGGTGGGCCGCCTCGAAGAAGCGATCTTCGCGCGGGCCCTGGGCGGCTGGAACCCCGACAAGGCCGAGGTCTACACCGACCAATACATCAGCTCCGGCGGCCAGCTCGCCGAACTGGTGCTCGGCCGGGATCGCTTCGTGCTCGACGTGCGACCCCTGGTGCACAGAAAGCTCGGCGTGGCTTCGTCGCTGGTGTGCCGGCCCTACGACCTGGTCACCTGGCGCATCGCCACGGCCGCCGGGTGCGTGGTGACCGACCCGTTCGGAGCGCCCCTGAACGTGCCGCTGGACACCGTCAGCGATGTGGCGTTCGCCGCCTACAGCAACCCGGCGCTGGCGGCGCGCCTGCAGCCGATCGTGACCGAGGAAGTGCGCCGCCATCTCGGCTGAGGCCCCAGCTCGGCTGAGGACCACGTCGGCAGGATCTCACGTCGGCAGGGCTCCAGTGCGCCAGCGCCGGACGAAGCAACCAGCGCCCGCTGGACCTACTGCTCCAGAGCCTTCGCGACCGCCTCCGAGAGCTTGTCGCCGCGCAGGTTGGTGCCCACCACCTTGCCGTCCTTGCCGATCAGGATCGTGAACGGGATCGCCTGCACGTCGTGCAGCACCGCGATCTCGGCCTGCCAGTACTTGCCGTCGTAGACGTGGCGCCAGGACATGTTCTTCTCGGCGATCACCTTGTCGAGCTTGGCGCGGTCGCTGTCGCGGTCGAGCGAGATGCCCAGGATCTCGAAGCCCCGGTCGTGGTAGGCCTCATAGGCCTTCAGCACGTGCGGCAGTTCGGCCATGCACGGCCCACACCAGGTGGCCCAGAAGTCGATCAGCAGGACTTTGCCCTGGTAGTCGGCAGGCGAAACCGACTTGCCCTCGAGGTCGGTGGTGGTGAAGGCCACCGGGTCGCTGCCCGGCGCCAAGTTGGCCGCCTGGATCTTGGCCGCGGCGAGCTTGCCGGCCTTGGTGTTCGGGAACTGCGCGGCGACCGCGGCCAGCGCCTCCTGGTAGGGGCCCTTGTCCTTGCTGCTGCGCCGCACCAAGTTGGCTTTGCCGAGACCCAGCTCGGCCCGATCTTCGTCGGTCTTGGCGGCGGCCTCGGCGGCGGCGAGCACCTGCTCGGCGCGATCGTTGTCCTTCATCCCTTGCCGCAGCATGGTCGCCAGATCGATGCGCTCGGCGATGGTCTTCGCGCGCACCACTGCTTGGTCGACCAGCTTGGCCTTGAGGTCCGCCAGCTCGAGCGCATTGGCCGTGTTGGCCGCGGTGAGCAGGCCTTGCAGGTCGCCGACCGTTGGATCGTACTGTGCGAGCGCTTCGGCCGCGGCCTTGGCGAGTTCGGCGTCGTCCTTCTGCATGCGCGCCACTTGCGCGATCTCGAGGCGGGCGCGGTTGGCTTCGGGCGACTTGGCGAACTCGGCCGTGAACGCGATCAGGTCCTTGGCACGCTCTGCCAGCGCCTTGGCGCGCTTCTCGACGTCGCGGCCGACGCCCTTCATGCGTTCGCTGTGCTGGTCAGCCAACTGCTGGAAGCGCGCGGCGGCCGGAGACGCGGCGGGGACGGCGGCCTTGGGGCCGGAGGCGGGAACCTGGGCGAGTGCGGCGCTGCCGCACAGGGACAGAGAGATCAGGGCAGGAAGCAGGATACGCATGCGAACCTCGTTGGAGTTGGATGCTGCATGCTACGCCAGCAGACAGTGACGACGGCCGACGCGAGGGGAACTGCCACGTAACACTGGTGCAACGGCAGGAACGCCCCCTCGGGGCTCGAGAACGGCCCCAGTCACCCCGGCCGCCGCCAACCTTCGACTTGCACGATGCGGTCCTCTTCGGCGAGCCACGCCGTCAGCTTGCCTCCGTAGACGCATCCCGTGTCGAGGCCGATGCAGTGAGGGCGCACCACCAGGCCGCGCCGCGCCCAGTGGCCGAACACCACCCGCTTCGGGCCGCGGTAGAAGTCGTCCCACGGACGGAACGGCGGCCCCGGCGGCGGCCAGTCCGCGGCCGGGCGGTCGCCGGCGGGGTCGCAGTAGCGCACGTTCACGGCGTAGTGACGCTGCTCGGCATCGAGCTCCGCGAGCTGCTCCTCGCGCCAGTGCGGATGCAGACCGGCGTGCACCATCAGCAGATCGTCGAACACCCGCACCGTCGGCTGCGCGGCGAGCCAGGCGCGCTGCGCGGGATCGACCACGCGGCCCTTGGCCAGCCAATGCAGGTCGTGGTTGCCGAGCACCGGCTCGGCACCGAGTTGCATCAACAGCGCCAGCACGCCCGCCGAATCGGGCCCTTTGTTGACCAAATCGCCGACCGGCAGCAGCCGATCGCGCCCGGGCACGAAGGACACGGCGGCGAGGAGCCGTTCGAGTGGCTCGCGGCAGCCCTGCAGATCGCCGACGAACACGCGCCGGCTCACACGCACTTCCTGGGAGTCGGGGCCGGGACCAGGGCACGCGAGCACATGCGCGTCAGCATACGCAGACAGCGACCCACAGACCCGTCTCGTCGTGGCGTCGAGGGGCTTGCCTGGGCACGCCTCAGCGCAGCACGAACCGGCGCCCAGGCGGCACCTGCACCGCCGGCGCCGCGAGCCCCGGATCGGGCAGCGCCGCCATCTGCACCGTGAAGTCGAAGCCGACGAAGGTCGGCACGTTCGGGATCGACCAGACGTATCCCTGCTGCAGGCGGTAGATCCCGGGCAAGGTGAAGGCCAGCCCTGGTCGGGTGTAGAGATGGAACGGTTGCGGCAACAACGCTGGCGCCGGATCGGTGAACCCGAGCACCAGGAAACCGAACAGGCCCGGCGGCAGGTCGGCCTGGAAGGTCGCCGAGCTGCCGACGTGGACCACGTCGGGCACGAGCTCCAGACTGCCGAGCTGCGGCAGCGGCAGCCCGCCGCTGGCCAGCACGTGGGCGCCGGGGTTGGGCAAGTGGCAAGCAGTGGCTTGCAGCGGCGCCGCGCCCGTGCCCACCGTCGCGCTGGCGAGCAGGCAGCAACCCTGCAGCAGCACCGGTCCCGTTCCAGCGGTGGCGACAGTGCATTGGTCGAACCGCGAGTCGCGCACCGACAGGCTTTGCTGCGGGGAGGTCGCGAGGGTGACGGTACCACCACGGCAGCGCAGGTTGGTCAGCGCCAACGGGCTGGTGCTGCCGCCACAGGCGACCTGCACGTCGCCGACCAGCGTGCTGTCCTCGAGGTCGCCGTAGAGCGCCGCACCGGGCGTGCCGAGCTGCAGGGCCGTGCCCCCGCTGCCGGCGCGCACGTCCCACATGCGCAGGGTGGCGAACGTGCCGCCGGTCTGGGCCGCGGCGATCCCGGCACCGAGTGGTGCGCGGATCCGCGCGAACGTGCTCTCGATCAGCGCCACGCGGTCGGCGCCGTTCGGGCGCTGCAGCACGAGCCCGGCGATGCTGGCGGTGAAGTCGAGCCGGTCGAAGGTGTAGCGGCCGGTGCCGCCAGAGCCGAGTTCGAGCCGGCAGGCGGTCTGTGCCCCCACCACCTCCACCCCCAGCAACTCGACGATCGTGGTGCGGAACGCGCCCGTCTCGCGCCAGTCCATCGCCACCGGGCAATTGACGAACACACAGTCGCCGGCGATCCAGCGGCCGACGCCGAACGCAGTGGTCGCCGTGACACGCACGCCGAACTGGCTCTGCCCTTCGCAGCGCACGCGCTGCATGGTGAACCCGGCCTGGCCCGCCACGTCGGTCTGCACCACGTCGGCACCGTAGGGGCCGCCGACCAGCACCAGATCCTGCAGCGCCACCGAATTGGCGGGGATGCGCAGGCCGTGCTGGATGCCGGGCCCGGAGAAATCGAGCACCGGCGCTTCGTTGAAGCCGCGCAGCAACAGGCCGTAGGGCGTGTCCAGGATCGGGTCGAGATCCCGCTCGATGGTGATGGTCGGCACACTCGAGCCATCGATGTCGACCCACGCGATCGACAGCGCCGTGCCGGTGCCAGGAATCAGCTGGATGGTCGCCTGTTCGCCCGGCGAGAGCTGCGCGTACTGCAGCGTGCCGTTGTGCAGTTGGATGGCTTCGTTGAGCGACAGCAAGCCGTCGCCGACGAGTCCGTGCGAACGCGCGTCGGTGACTTCGGCCACCGCGTGGAACGCGGCAGCCGGTGGCCCGGCCGGCGGCGTGGCGCCGGGCTCAGAACCCGCGCCCGATGGCGCGAGCGAAGCCAGAGCGAGCCCACCCAACCAAGTGCACATCGTCCGACCTCAGTTGCGATGGATGCGGAAGCGCAGACCGCGGCTGGCCGACAGCGGCCCTGGCACGGCGCCAGGATCCAGGCAGGCGACCTGCGCGAACAGGTAGAGATTGTCGTAGACCATGCTGTTCGGCACCTGGAACGGCACCGCAACCGCACCACCGGCCGACACCACCTGGAAGAACGAAGTGGCCACCGCCGGTGCCACCAGCAACTGAATGCCGGCGACTGGCGTGTTGTCGGGCAGCAGACCGAGCAGCAGGAACGAACCGGCGTTCGGCAACAGCGCCCCACCCTGCACTTGGGTGGTCGTGCCGATGAGAGCGGACGCCGAGAGCTGCAGCGTCGGCACCACGCCGCCGGTGCCCGGCGTGCCCACACCGTAGAGCAGCGGCGGCGCTTGGTCGGACAGCGCCACCAGTTCGATGTCGTCGAGCGTCCAACCACCCGAGACGTTGGAGCCGTTGCTGGTCAGTTCGAAGCGGATGGTCGCCGTGCTCGCGTTGTCGAGGATGGCACTCACGTCGTGGTCGATCGCCTGCCAGCTGGTGTCGTTCACCGCGCTGCTGGTGGTGAACACCACCGTGCCGTTGACCAGAACGCGCACCGTGTCCAACGCCGCCAGCGTCAGCCACCGGCGGTAGCGCAGGTGCAGACCGCGCGTGCCGTTGGTCGGGATCGCCGGCGACTGCAGCCAGTTGCTGGTGTTGTTCGGGTAGGAGCCGTTGAAGCCGGATCCGCCGAGGTCGTTGGCCCGCACCTGGGTGCCCGAGAACGCCGAACCAGGATCGGCCCACGGCACCCCGCCCGAAGTCCCCGACAAGCCCCGCGGCACCCCGCGCTGCCAGTCGTTGGCGCCGGACGTGAAACCGCTGGTCCAGCCGAGCTCGAGTTCGCAATCGTCGAAGAACACCTGGGTGCGCGTGCCGACCACGAATTCGTACTCACCTTGCACGGGCAGGCGTCGACTGCCCCCCGTGTCGACACCTTCGATGTAGTACTGGACGCTGGTCACCGCGTCCTGCCCCGGGATCGGCGCCGACCAGAGTCCGCCGGACAGCGACATGGGCACCGCGGTGAACGGGCCGCTGCCACCCACGCGATACCGCATGGTCATGCTGGTGATCGGATTCGAACCGGTGGCTGCGGCGGACACCACATAGGGCCCGTCCTCGTTGGTGGTCTGCGCCAGCGGCGTATGGTTCAGGGTGAGGTCGGTGATCTGGGGACGCACCACGTACAACCCCGTCGAGATGTCCAGGATCAGCACGTTGCCGGACGGCAGGAACGGATAGACACCCCACGCGCCGTTGAAGCCACCACTGGCGCCGGGCCAAGTGTCGTAACTGGCGATCTCCACCGGCTGCGTCGGGTCGGTGATGTCGAGCAGGATGTAGCCCTCGGTGTACCACGACACGTGGCACAGATTGCCGATGATGTAGGCGTTGTGTGGGACCGACTGTGGGTTGGTGGTGTACTGGGAGAGCCCGACCGGGGCGCTGCGGTTGCTGACGTCCCAGAACTTGACGAACGAACCATTGCGCTCGTCGGTGGTGACGCACACGGTGCTGCTCGCGTTGGTCCACGCATTGTGCGTGAACGTGTTCGGCGTGGTGACGCTGCTGAGCGCCACCGGCGGCCAAACGCCCAGGTCGTAGATCCGCAACACGCCGTTGTAGATCATCGACGCATAGCCGTAGCCGTTGCGCGTGTGGAAGTCGTGGAAGTAGTTCGACTGGCCACCCGGCGTCATGTACCCGACGAACGTCGGGTTGGTGCGATTCACCGTGGCGTCGAACACCGCCGTGCCGTTGTTGGTGCCGTTGCAGTAGATGCGCCCGGTCTGGGTGTCGCAGGTGATGGTGTGGCAGTTGTTGAACTGCGCCGTGCCGAAGGTGTTCGCCAACACCGGCTGGTCGGGATTGGTGAGGTCGATCACCTGGATGCCGGCACCCCCGGCTTCGGTGCTCACGTAACAGTACTGCTGGTAGGTGTTGAGCTCGCGCCAAGTCGAAGTCGCGCCGGGGATGAACCCCCGCTCGATCGGATTGGCGGGATTCGACACGTCGACCACCACCGTGCCGGTGGTGGCGCCGAGCAAGGCGTATTCCTTGCCGTTCGGCGCGACGTAGCCCCACACGTTGGCGTAGGGTGCGTGCAGGTTGTGGGTGCCGAGCAGGGTGCAGTTGACGCCTTGGGCGGCCGCGGTGGCGGCCAGGGAAGCGAAGACGAGGGCGGAGCGGTGGCGCATGGAGTGCCGATGAGGCGGAGGGGCGGCCGCCGCAGCGAAGTCCCCGCATAGTACGAGAAGCCTCGCAGGTGGCAAGGTGCAGCCGTGGCGTGCGAATGCCGTGCGCCGCAATAGTCCACCAGAGGGGCCGGCCGCGGCCACGGCCCCCGCCAGCGCGCCGCCCGACAAGACGCGCGCAACGTGGTAGTCTGCTCTCTGGCTCGCCCCACCCGAACCCCATGCCGATGTTATCCCTGTTCGTTTCTCTGACCTTGGCCGGCCCGACCGGGCTGACCGCCACCATCAACGATCCCCAATCGCACGGCACGCTGGGCGATCCCCTGCTGTCGCTCGACGAGGCGATCCGCCTCGCCAACGGCACGCTCACCATCGCGCAGCTCTCCGCCGCCGAACAAGCCCAACTGAGTGGCCCCACCGGCGACGTGCGCGAGATCGTGATCGATGCGTCGATCACGCCGACCATCACGCTGCAGGCGCCGCTCACGCCGATCGTCGGGCCCAACAACCACACCGAGCACGTCGAGATCACCGGCATCGCCGGTGCCAACGCGCCGGTTCTCCAGGGTGGCAACCATCCCTACGTACTCGCGCTCCGGCGCCACCTGGTGCACGTCGAAGGGCTGCACATCCTCGGCGGCCAGGTCGCGATCGACGCGCAGATGGGGCCGATGGGGCACCATTTCCACATGGCCAAGGTGCACGAGTGCGAGATCGAAGGCCAATCGGTCGCCGGCGTGCTGGTGCATGGCTTCGGCACCGAAGAATCGATGCTGATGCTCGAGCACGTGCACTTCGAAGGCATGCCGGTCGGCATCCGTCTGGACGACCAGACCTCCGGCACCGGCACGGCCATGGTCGAGTGCGAATTCGTGCACATGCACGACGTGCAACTGGGCAACGACGTGCTCGGCCACGGCAGCGGCCAGATGACCATGCTGAACTGGTTCCGCAGCGACTTCCACGGCGGGGACACGCTGGCGCGCCTGCGCCGCAACCCAACCGCCACCGGCGACTTCATGTTCCGCTTCGTGCACTGCGAAGCGGACTGCCACATGGACGTGCTGGACGCGCAGGGCAATGGCGCGGGCCTCACCATGGTGCACCACCACCACAGCAACTTCACCGCGGCCCCCGGCCACAAGGCGTTCTGGGCGTATCCGCGCACCGCGCTGTTCGACATCCACGGCAGCGAAATGCACTTCGACGGCGACGTGTCGATCGCCGGCAACACCTTCTCGCCGCGCATGTGGCAGCAGAACAGCCACTACGCCAACGGCACCGTGACGTTCGACGTCGACGGCGCCCTGCCGAACCTGCTGTGGAACCGCTACACCAACTGCACGCTGGTGGTGCCGAGCACCGCGCGTTCGCCGGTGACGGTGCGCAGCAGCGAACTGTTCGCCACGTCGGTGCAGGCGCAATCGCTGTTCGCGCCGGTGGCGCTGCGCGGCTGCTACCGGAACGGCGGCTCACTGTCCGGCCAGGCCAGCGAGCAGCTGCCGGCCCCGGCGCGATTCCTCGGCACGACGGACACCGGGCCGGTCGAGATGCCGATCGGTGGCATCGCCCGACTGGGGGCCGATCTGCCGTTCGGCATCGGCGGCTACTGGGTGTTCGCCTTCAGCTACCCGCGGCCGGTGACCACTGCCGAACCGGTGCGCTTCTACGGCGATCCGGCCACCGGCATCCTGCTGCCGGGCATGGTGGTGTTCCAGAGCAACACCCAGGTGCCGTTGCCCAACTCACCCGGGTTGGTCGGCCTCGAGTTCTACGTGCAGTCGGTGACGGTGCCGCTGCTGGGCCAGAGCTACGCGCCGGCCTACCACCTGCCGCGCGGCGGGTTGCTGCGCTTCACCTGGTGAAGGCGCGCGGCCCAGCGCAGCCGGCGCCGGGCCGCACACCACGAGACTTGACCTGAGCCAGGTCCGGCCTATACTTGCATACTTGTGCCAGTAAGCAAGCGCATCCCGAACGACCCCGCCGCCGCCGCGAACTGCTGCGGCCCGCTCGACGACCTGCTCGACGCCGAGTTGTTCGCCGCCCTGGGCGAGCCGTCCCGCACCCGGCTCCTGGCGTGCCTGGTCAAGTGCGCCCGTCCCTGCACCACCACCGAGCTGGCCGCCTGCTGCGCGGTCGACTTCTCGGTGGTCACGCGCCACTTGCGCGTGCTCGAACGCGCCGGACTGGTCGCCGCCACGAAGCGCGGGCGCACGGTGTCGTTCGCGGTCGACCACCGCGCCCTGAGCAAACGCTTCCGCAACCTGGCTGCAGCCATCGCTGGACACCGCCCCAGCCAGCGCTCCACCCTCGCCACCAATGCCTGCGATGCCTGCTGACCAACGCTTGGGCGTGCTGTTCCGCTGCTCCGGCAACTCCTGCCGCGGCCAGAGGGCCGAAGGCTGGGCCAAAGCGCTCGTGGCGGACCGCATCGACGCCTGCGCCGCTGGCGCGCGCACCGACGACGAAGCACTGCCGCACCACCGCGCCGTGCGCGACCAGATCCGCGCCTTCGTCGCCACCCTGCCCGCAGGCCTGCACAAACTCCCGTCGACTGGAGATCGAACATGACCGACCACGACACGCCGTGCTGCAGCCCTGGCGGCTGCGGCGATTCCCCTGCCGCGCCCGACGCCAACGCCGTGCGCGAACAGGTACGCACCGGCTATGCCAAGATCGCCGAGACCGGCGGCTTCGGCGCCCCGAGCGACGCCAACGGTTGCGGGCCGGGTGCCGGCGCCTGCTGCGGGCCGGCCACCTTCACGCCCGAACAGCTCGCAACGGCGATCGGCTACGCCACGGGTGAACTCGGCGCCGTGCCCGCGGGTGCCAACCTCGGGCTTTCGTGCGGCAACCCGACGGCGATCGCAGCCCTGCGCCCGGGCGAGGTCGTGCTGGACCTCGGCGCCGGCGGTGGCTTCGACTGCTTCGTGGCCGGGCCGAAGGTGGGCGCCAGCGGCCGGGTGATCGGCGTCGACATGACCCCCGAAATGCTGCTGCGGGCCCGCGGCAACCTGACCACCTACCGACGCCGCACCGGCCTGGACAACGTCGAATTCCGCCTCGGCGAGATCGAGCATCTGCCCGTGGCCGACCAGAGCGTCGACGTGGTGATCTCGAACTGCGTGCTTAATCTGTCGCCGGACAAGGCCCAGGTGTGGCGCGAGATCGCCCGGGTGCTGAAGCCGAACGGCCGAGTGGCGGTCTCCGACATGGCTTTGCTGCAACCGCTGCCGGAGGCCGTGCGCAGCAACGTCGAGGCCCTGGTCGGCTGCATCGCTGGCGCCGAGCTGGTGGCAACCACACGCGCCCAGATCGCCGCTGCTGGCCTGGTCGACGCCCAACTACGACCGAAGCCCGAATACATGGCGGCGCTGTCCCGCTGGGACGATCCCCTGGTGCGCGAAGTCGCCGCGGCGCTGCCGAACGGCACGACGCCGGGCGACTACGTGACCAGCCTCGACATCGCCGCGCGCAAGCCGTGAGTCCGCCCCACCCGCGCAACCTGCGCAGCAGTTCGCGGCCGGAGCGCTGAGCACAGCGCCAGCGTCGGCCGCTGACGGCGCGCACACCGTCAGCGCCGCAACAGCATCAGGGCGGCAGCCGCGAGCCCGCCGGCCGCCACGATCGCCGCCGCCAACCGCACGGGCGGCCCAAAGCTCGACTCGTGGGCTGCGCGCGGCGCGGCGGCGCACCACAGCGGCACCGGCATCAGCGCCAGGAGCAGGGCCGGCCAGCGCGGCAGCAGCCCTTGGTAGTGGCCGACCACCAAGGGCCCGGCGTGTACGACGGCCAGCGCCAGCCAGCCACCTTCGCCGAGTTCGAACGGCCGCCGCCACAGCGCCACCGCCAACGTCACCGCCCCCACGACGGCCGCCGTGGTGGTCGCCGCCACCCCGGACTGCCCCCCCACCAGCCACAGGGCCGCACCGTCGGCGCCAAGACACAGCGCCATCGTCAACAGCACGCCGAGGGCCGCCCCGGACCTGGCCGCCAGACGCTGCACCAGCCACACCAACGCCAGGACGCCCACGACGGCCCCGACGTGCAAGGTGGCCGCTTCGGCACTCCACTGGCTCCGTTGTCGGCCGAGCAGGAGCCACGGTCCAGCCAGCAGCAGAGCCACCGCCGGCGGGCCCCCGAGGGCCGCAGGCCATACGCGCAGATCGTGCAGCGCACCGCCCAGACCCGCCGCGGCCACCACCCAGGGCAGCCACTCCTCCCCGGAACCCGTCCCCTGGAGCAGCAACCAGGGCCACGGCGGCAGCGCTTCCAGCAACGCGAACGGCACCAGCACGGCCACGGCGATCGCCAGGGCGAACCACCGTGGACCGAAGGCACCGACCAGGAGCAGGGTCACCGCCAGCGCGGGCAGCGAGCAGTAGACCAGCCATTGCCACCAGAGCACACCGGGACTCTACGAGCGGCACCCGCGCGACGCCAACGACGCACCGATCCCCCTTGCCCCGCCCCGCCCCACCGCCGACCATCGCCCCTGGTGTCCCTGACCAGCCTGACCAGCCTGCAGCGCCAACTCCTCGAGTGGGCCCAGGATCCAGCCAACGAACAGTTCCTGTGCCACAACCAGGAGCAGCAGCTCGCCGACTCCCTGGGCGATCCGCTGCGCCGGCCGCAGGTGCACGTCGCCGCTTGGCTGCTCGGCACCTGGCACCTCGGCCAGGGCTTGGCCCAGGTGCTCGGCGGCAACGGCCGCGGCTTCGACGCAGTGCGCACCGGCCAGGCCCTGCGCCGCTGCTCCCTGTTGCTGCGGGTCCAGCACCAGCAGCCGCTGCGCCGCACCGGCCAGCGCGCGCAGCCGTTCTCGTTGCAGCAGGGCGCGCTGACGGCCTTGTTCGGTCTCGCCCTGCACGACCCTGGCGCCGAACCGCTCTACGACCTCCTGCGCCACCTCGCCGACAACGTGTTCGGCCCCACCGACCACCTGCCGCGCTTCGTGCGCGAACTGCTCGCCCTGCGCGCCGGCGCGCGCCCGGTGGTGACCACCCACCTCGGGCCCTACCAGGACGCGCTGCTGCACTGGCACGGGGAGGGCCGCCTGTTCGCCCAGGACCTCGCCGCGCTGCTCGACCTGCACGTGCAAGAAGCGCAGGCCAAGGGCGGCGCGTTCGCCGACCCGCCGAGCCAGTGTTTCCCCCTCGAAGTGCTCGCCGTGGCCGCCGTGCGCCAGTGGTGCGAACTGCCGATGCCCAAGGTCGAGCATCCCCTGATGTTCACCAACCTGGTGACCATGGCGCCGACCGGCCCCTGGCCACGCCCCGAGCTGGTGCAGCGCCTCGAACGGCTGCTGCGAACGTGAGATGCTCGACCTCGCCCGGTTGGCCGCCGCGCACCACCGCGTGCTGAAGGACGAGCCCGACACCACCGTCGAAGTGCTGGGCGAAGGCGCTGGGGCCGTGGTGCGCAAGGTCTACCGCAACCGCGGCAGCCGCTGGCTGCAGACGTTCGGCCGCCGCTGCCGCGCCCGCCGCGAGTTCGACAACCTGACCGCGATGGCCGCAGCTGCGGTGCCCTGCACCCCGCCGCTCGCCTGGTCCGAACGGCGCCGCTACGGCTTGGTCGCCGAGTCGACGCTGGTGACCGGCTTCGTCCCCGGCACCGAGACGCTGAAGCGGGTGCTGGGCACACTCTCCGACCGGCGCGACCCAGGCACGGCTCGCACGCGCGCCGCGCTGGCCACCGCGATGGGCCGCCTGTGCCGCCACCTGCACCTGGCCGGGATCGCCTGGGGCACGCCGATGCCGCGCAACGCGCTGGTGGTGGGCGAGCCCAGCGCGGCCCAGCTGGTGGTCTGCGACACCCCCGCCGCGCTGGTGCTGGGGCGGTCGCTGCTCGGCACCGAGCTGGCGCTGCACGATCTGTTCGACGGCGCCTTTTCGGCGAGCCGGCAACGCGACTGGTCGGCGGTCGAACGGTTGCGGCTGCTCCGCGCCTATGCTGCTGGCGACCGCGATCTGATCCGCCGGTGCTGGCGAACCCTCGCCAAGAGACCTCGCTGGCGGCACGATGCAGGCCGCGCCCTGGCGATGCTCCGGTTCGGCTACTTGCGCCGGACCCCATCCCCCCGCCCAACGAAGTCATGACCCACATGCACGCACCGATGCAGCCCAGCAAGCTGCAGAACTACAACAGCACGCGCGGCGCCGAGGCCTACAAGTCCGACTACCGGCGCAAGCTGCACCGCAAGTTGTCGGACAAGCGCGAGCGCGCCCTGCTGACCCGCTACTTCGCCGAACTGGGCCACCAGGGCACCATCCTGGACCTGCCCTGCGGGCACGGGCGTCTGTCCGATCTGCTGAAGAAGCACTGCGATCGTCTGATCGAAGCGGACTGGTCGTTCACCATGGTGTCGCTGAACCACAAGGACCACGGCACCGACCTGCGCAACTACTTCCGCGCCTCGGCGCTCGAAGTGCCGCTGCCGGACCAAAGTGTCGACGTGGTGGTCAGTTTCCGCCTGTCCCACCACCTGGAGACGCAGGCGCTGCGCGAACGGCACCTGCGCGAGCTGTTCCGGGTGGCCAAGAAGGCCGTGATCGTGACTTGGTTCTCGGCGTCGTCGCTGAAGAACATGCTGCGGCAGGTGCGCGTGGTGCTGGCCGGCAAGAAGCCGAAGAACGTGCTGCGCAACCAGCGGGTGCGCGAGATGGCCGAGGCGGCGGGGTTCGCGCAGCGGCACGCGGTGCCGTTGTTCTGGTTGGGGTCCGGGCACGTGCTCGGCATGTTCGTGCGCAAGTGAGTCAGGCAAACACAACCTCGACTCCCCCCGAAGAATCCAGCCGCCCGGACCCGTTGCTCCGGCGACGTTGGCTGCTGGGTCACCCGGGCTGCTGGATCACTTGTCGGTTTGCTTGCGTAGCGACGAGTAACGCGACTTCCAGTGCTTGGCTCGCTTCTTCGGCGCTGCCTTGGTCGGTGCCGGCACTCGCTCCGTAGTCAGCACAACCAACGCTTGATGCAGAGCCCGAAAGGAAGGGGAACGCGAACCTTCGGGCCTGATCGTCAAGACTGCGCCCATTGCCTCGGCCCAGGCGACCTTGTTGAGCCCATCATCTTGAACGACCAAGCCAAACAACTCAGCCGTGCCGCAAATACTGTCGGGGCGATAGCTTCTCGCCTTCCTCATGTTGGCCTGGGGATATGCCTTCTTGAGGCCTCTCAAATCCCCAAGGTAGAACGCTTCGGTTTCCTCCACCGCGATCCGAAACATCAACCGTTCGGGTTTGGGGCGGACTCGAGCCACCATGGTCAGCAAGCGTTTCTTCAGGGTCCGGCAATCTTCGTTGTCGGCATCGACGAGCACCAAGACAGCGGTGTCCGGCTCCCCGGCGAAGGCCCTGAGCGTTGCAGGCAGTTGATCCAGCAGCCCACGATGTCGCCCGTCGGGTTTGGCAGCGGGATCACCGGGAATCTCGCCCTTGCCCTGGTGAGGATGGACGATCAGCTCGTGCTTTGGGAACGCTCGGGGGCCCCAAAGCTCGAGCAGACGCTGCTCCGATCGCCCCTCGACCAGGACTCGAATCCTCATGGCCGCCCCTTGGGGAGTCGAGGAGTGTCAGTGAAGTGATTCGCGTACCACTGCGCGCCAAGGGGCAGGCCACGGCTCTTCAGCTCCTTGACGACTCCAAGGTCGGCGACCCGCTTCGCTGTAGCGCGCCCCCTCAACTTGCGCATGATCCAGACCTGATCCGGCTCCAATGCATCGACGAAATACGGAGAATGTGTCGTGACGAAAATCTGAGTCTTCGCCTTCCGCGCAGCAGTGTGCCCAACGAACTGACGAGCGAGAGCCTCGATCAACTCGACATAGAGACCGTTCTCCGGCTCTTCGATACCCAGGAACGG
Source organism: Planctomycetota bacterium (assembly GCA_016795295.1). Taxonomy (GTDB): domain Bacteria; phylum Planctomycetota; class UBA1135; order UBA1135; family UBA2386; genus JAEUHP01. Next base: position 15,156 of record JAEUHP010000147.1, read on the forward strand.
CCTCGGAGCAGGGTCGTTCAACAGCACGGCATATGCCAGCATCTTCAGCGTGCCGTCCGACATGCTCTGCTGGTAGAAAGGATCCGCATAGCCGTCTTCGTCGAATCTGAGCAGCAGTCGCCTGTCGCGGCTCTCCTCGGGCTCGATCCGCTTCAGCCCGGGAATACCCTTGGCAACTCTGTCCTTGATGTTCTCGAACTGCTTGGGGTATGTGCGCTTGAGATACTGAAGGACGTTGGCGACGTTGGCACCGTGGCTGTCGAGACGGGGCTGCGCACCCGCCGGGGGCAACACACGAGCGGCATTTGGTATGAAGTACGACAAGTACCACTGCTCGATGTAGTTGCGTAGTCGCACAATACGCGGATGCGACGCAAGATTCCCCAGCGTCGCCAAGCCGAGCCTGTTCAAGTCGTCGAGCTTGATTCGCTCGGCTTGCGCATCGTCTTTGGCGCCCTCGACGTAGGCTCCCTTCCAGACCTTGCCTTCGCCATGCTCGAGCTTCAGGAAGTGGTACGGCTTGCCCCTTGTTTCACCCTTGCGACGTTGGCGCAGCCACTCCTTGATCACGACCGGAACTCCCTCGACCAGATCGATCTCGATCGTGTAGACGATGGGAGCACTCTTGTCCTCACTGTCGAAGAACAACTCGAAGGAGATCGGCCCTTGACATCCCTGCGTCCGAAGCCGCTCGAAGCCACCTCGATGCGGCTTGTCACATGCCGCCTCGACTCCTTCGAGCAGGCAGTCAGCAACGAATCCAAAAGCGTCGAGCAAGGTGGACTTTCCAGACCCGTTGGGCCCAATGAAGCAGGCGAAGCGCGGCAGCGCATCGCCCAAGGCATACTCGACCTGTCCGAGCCCCAGATCAGCGAGGGACTTGTAGTTGCGAATTCTGATACCGAGCAGACGTGCCATCGAAGCCTCCGAGGGAGGGCTTGGCAACTTCAGCCGCACCAGCCAGTCGCCGAGACGTGGGTCGCCGTGAAGTGGGGCTGCATGCTGCCATGCCTGACGTGCGAAGTGACTTCACCGACGCTAACGCACCCACTCCACGTCGGGCAACACCTGCGTTCGGCGAACCTACCGCAGCCAGTCGAGGCCTGAGCCAAAACGTGGCGCCAACGCTGCCGCGGCCAGATCACCGCCGCGCCCAGTGGAACGCCAGCGCCGCCAGCACCAGCGCGTGGTCGATCGCGCCGCTGCGCACCAGCGCCGGCACTTCGGTGAGCGGCAGCACCACCACTTCCAGGTCTTCTCCGGGATCCTGCTCCAGCCCGCCGGCCAAAGTGCACCCGGTCGCCAGATAGACGTGGCAACGGTTGGTGAACAACGCCGGATTCGGCTGCATCACTCCGAGCGGCTCGAGATCGCGAGCGGTGTAGCCCGTCTCCTCACGCAGCTCGCGCAACGCCGCCGCCGCCGGATCGCCGTCCTGCGGATCGATCAGCCCGCCCGGCACCTCCAGCGAAATGCGTTCGCTGCCGTGCCGGAACTGCCGGACCAACACCAGTTCGTCGCGCTCGGTGATCGCCACCACGTTCACCCAATCGGGCGTGTCGATCAGGAAGAAGCCGATGTCGGCCCCGGTGCGAGGCGAACGGCGCCGCGAACGCCGCACCGTGAACACCTTGTAGCGGGCCAGTACCTCGTCGCCGAGCCGTTGCCAATCGCGCAGCGTCATCGCACCAACCTCAAGTCGGCACACACGGTGCCAGCGGCCGTGGTGGCTTGGCGGGCGGCGCCCCCGGCCACCAATTCGACACGCCCCGGACCGAACTGGTCGGTCTCGAGCACGAACGAGCCGTCCGCCGCGGTGGTGGCGGTCTGCGGCAGCACCAGGACGCCGCCGTCGAGCACGCGCCGCCCCGTCGGCAGGCTGGGCGGCGTGGCCTGCGCCGGGACCCAGCGCACCGCGACCCCGGCCTGGGGCCGCTGCGCGGCATCGACCACCACGCCCTGCAGACTGGCAGTGAGGCCCAGACCAACCCGTTCGTCGCGATCGAGCGGCCACAGGTCGTAGTCGGCGAACGGCGCACCCGGCGCCACCAGTTCGGCGTAGGCGATGCACCCCGGGGCGACCACCGAGAGGCGTCCCTCGACCTCGCCCGCAGCAGCCACCACGAACGAGCCGTCCGCCTGCGAATCGGCCGCCGCCGGCGCACCACCCGTCGGCCGCCACACCACCTTCGCGCCCACCACCGGCTCGAGGCCGGGACGCCTGCGCACCCGTCCGCGCAACGAGGTGGTCGGCAGTGGCTCGAGCACGATGCGCGCCGCGGCGGTGGGCGCGAACGGCCCGGCGGCGGTGGCGCGATGTTCGGCGTGGCGGACCAACACGGTGACCGGGCCCGGCAACAACGGGCCGAGCGCAAAACTGCCGTCACCGCCGCTGGTGGCCAGCAGATCGAGTGGATCCCCGCCCTGCAGGCGCAACTCGGCGCCCGCCAGGGGTCGCCCGGCGCCGAGCACGGTGCCGCGCAGCACCGCGCCTTGCCCCAACGCCACCGGCACGTGCACCGGCGACGCCGTGGCATCGACCCGGAACTCGGCACTGCCGCACAGGCCGTCTGGAGTCGCCGCCTCGACCGTGTACGTGCCCGGCACCAGGAAGCGCACCGCGGTGCCCTTGGTGAGCCGGTGCACGCGCTCTTCCTGGAACGCGCCGACCTGCACGGGCACGTCGCGGCACACGGCCTGGCCGGCGAGCAATTCGTGTTCGTACCAGGCGCGCGCCACCACGGGATCGGCAGCCACGGCCGCCGGCCCCGGACCCGGCTTGCCCTGCAGGCGGAAGCGCACGCACACCAGGTCGGCAGTGCGACCGGGCGGCGGTGTGAAGTTGCAGTGCACCAGCAAGGACCAGCGGTCGCGCACCAACCGCACCACTTGCGGTGCCGCTTCGCTCGAACCGGGCGAAGTCGGCGCCATGCGCAACAGGTAGTCGTCGAGCACCACCGCGAGCTGCTCGGGCTCGCCGAGCGGCACGGCGGCGAGGCCGCGTTCGTCGGTGAAGGTGAGTTCGGCGCCAGTGCGCACGCGGCGCACGGCGGCACCCGAGAGCGGCGTGCCCTGGTCGCGGTCGACGACCTGCAACCAAGCCGTCGGCCGGTCGGCGAGCCCGGCACCGGGCAGTGGGGCCACCGGCACCGCGGCGCGCGCCACCAGGGTGCCAGCGGGACCGTCCTGGCGGGTGCGTTCGCCGACCGGCGCGGCGGCGGGCGCGGCAGTCGGCGGCGCCACGTTCGACGGCAGGGACTCGGGCACGGGCACCGGCGGCTCGCCGAGCATCAGCATCGCCACCATCGGCGCCAGCAGGAACAGCACCAGAGCGGCCAAACCCACGAACAACAGCGGCGACGACGAGCGCCGCGGGGGCGAAGATCTGGTCATCGTCAGACCTTGGGCAGCGCCACGCCGAGCTGTTCGGCGAGCACGGTGAGGAAGCCACCGACATCGGTGACGATGCCCTGGCTCTGGGCCGAACCGCGATCGCTGAGTTTCTGCACCACCGCCGGATGGATGTCGACGCACACGGTCAGCACGTCGGCCGCGATCATGTTGCCGGTGCCGATGCCGTGCAGCATCGAACTCAAGATCACCACCAACCCGGCGTTCTCCAGGATGCGGGCGTAGCCGGCTTGGGCCTGGATCAGGTCCATCTGCGTGTCCGGCAGCGGCCCGTCGTCGCGAATCGAACCGGCGAGGCAGAACGGCACCTTGGCGGTGATGCAGGCGTGCATCACGCCGTGCGTCAGGATGCCCTGCTGCACCGCCGCCGCGATGCTGCCGGCGCGGCGGATGGTGTTGATGGCGCGCATGTGGTGCATGTGGCCGTGCACCGCCGGCGTGCCACTGGCCAGGGCGATGCCGAGGCTGGTGCCGAACAGCGCCACCTCGATGTCGTGCACCGCCAGCGCGTTGCCACTCAACACGCCGTCCACCAGGCCGGCGCGCAGGATCGCCGCCAGAACCGGCGCCGCGCCGACGTGCACCACCACCGGACCAGCGACCAGGATCACCTTGCGGCCCTCGGCGCGCACCCGCTGCCACTCGCGCACCACCTCGGCTACCTGAGCCGAAAGGCGTCGTTCCGAACTGGCACCGCCCTGCATGAAACCGAACTTGCCTTCCTGGAGCTTGCGCGTGGTGTGCGGGGTCACGCGGATGCCGGTGAACCCGAGCACCACCTGCTGGCCCTGCACCAGGTCGCGCAGCTTGACGCAACGCACCGTGCGGCCGTCCACCACCAGCGTCGCGTCCATGCGCTGCTGCGCCACTGGCAGCCATTCGCCGCGCAGGCGCACTTCGGTGGCGAGGTTGGTCGACGAGTAGAAGCCCTCGGGGGCCACACCGTCCTGGTCGACGGTGCCGAGCACGGCGTCCTGGGTGTCGGTCTCGCTGAGGCCGAGCGACATCAGATCGGCGCGCAGGCGCTCGAACGCCGCCTGGCCGGGTGCAGTGACTTCGAGTTCGAGGGAACTCTCGTCGTGGCGGTGGGTGCCGATGTCCAGGCGCACCACGCGGTAGGTGGCGGAAGCCGCCTGCACGGCTTCGAGGGCGTCGGAGAGCAGCCCGGAATCGATCAGGTGGCCCCTGGCCTGGAACGTGGCGACGATCGGCTTGGTCACCAGCGCAGGCTACCCGGTCGCCCCGGCTCGGGTCACCCAACCCTGGGTCGAGTTCACGGCAAGTCCGTGCATGCAGAACGACCGCTCCAAAGCGGCTGTTCTCGAGATTTCGTAAAGCACTTTATTACAGTTATTTACGAACTCTTCGAGGCAGGCCGCAGCGCGCGCACCTGGGCCGTCACGAACCGCCATGGGCCGTGACGGCGCAGCCAACCGCCGGCTACTCTGAACCCGAGTTGCCCCAGCACCGTTGCGCATCCTTGTGCAGCGCGAGGACTCTCGAAACCACCGCCCATGAGCGAACTCAGCCAACGCCTGATCGACGCCGTGGGCCAACAGCTGCTCGGCAAACGCGACGCCGTGGAACTGGCGGTCGTGGCCCTGTTCGCCTCTGGCCACCTGCTGGTCGAGGACCAGCCCGGCGTGGGCAAAACCCTGCTCGCCAAGTCGCTGGCCCAGGCGCTCGACCTGCCGTTCCAGCGCGTGCAGTGCACCGCGGACCTGCTGCCGGCCGACCTGCTCGGCGCGCAGGTCTACCAGCCGCGCACCGGCGAATTGCAGTTCCGCCCGGGCCCGGTGTTCACTTCGGTGCTGCTGGCCGACGAATTGAACCGCACCCCGCCGCGCACTCAGTCGGCGCTGCTCGAGTGCATGGCCGAAGGGCGCGTCACCATCGACCGCGACAGCCATGCCCTGCCGCAACCGTTCTTCGTGGTGGCCACGCAGAATCCGGAGACGTCCGCAGGCACCTACCCTCTGCCGGAGAACCAGCTCGATCGCTTCCTGCTGCGCATCCAGCTCGGCTACCTCGACGCCGAACAGGAAACTGCCGTGATCGGGCGCCCCGACGGCCACCAGCTGGCGACGGCCCAGCGGCCGGTGGCCAGCCGCGACGAACTGCTCGCCGCACAGCGGCAGGTCGACGCCGTGCGTTGCGACCGCGACTTGGCCGCATTCATGGTGGCGTTGGCCAACCGCACGCGCCACGGCGGCGAACTGGCGCTCGGCGTCAGCACCCGCGGGGCCCAGGCCCTGCACCGCGCCTGCCGCGCGCGGGCCCTGGTGCGCGGCCGCGACTACGTGGTGCCCGACGATGTGCGCGCGCTGCTGGTGCCAGCGTGGTCTCACCGTCTGGCCGTGCGCGGCGGCGGCGCGGCCGACGCCTTGCTGCTGCAGATCCTGGGCGCCATGCCCCTACCCGATTGACGCCATGCCGCATCCCGGCACCGAACTCGAGTTGACCCTGCGCGGCCGGGTGGTCGCGGGCTTGGCGTTGCTCGCGGGAGCCGCTGGCTGGCTCGCCGAAGACCCACACGCGCAGCTGGCCGCAGCCTTGCTGCTGGCCCCGCTGCTGCTCGACCTGCTGGCCAAACCGCGCTGGCTGCACCGGGTGCAGCTGCACCTGCCGCCGCGCCGGACGGTCGCCGGAGCCCCGTTCGTCGAACGGCTGGCGGTGCGCACGCCACCGGGTTGGTTCGGCGGGCGCGACCTGTTGCTGTTCGAGCCGCGCACCATGAAGAACCGAGGCCCGTGCTTCGTCGGCCACCTCGCCGCGGGCGCCCATGCCGAACTGCCGATCGAAGGCCGCAGCGAGCGCCGCGGCCACCTGCTCGAACGGGTGTTCGCGCTGACCACGGCATGGCCGTTCGGGCTGTGGCGCGCGCGGGCGGTGGTCACGATCGCCGCCGAACTGGTCACCGAGCCACGGCGGGTCGCCCTGCGGCGCGAACTGCTGCCGAGCTTCGCCGCACTGCGCAGCGGCGCGACCGAGCGACGCCGCGGCCAAGGCCAGGAGTTCCACGCCCTGCGCGAACACCACCTCGGCGACGATGCCCGCGCGGTGCACGCGTTGCGCAGCGCGGCCCTCGGCGTGTTGGTGCAGCGCGTGCGGACCGGCTGCGAACCACAACGCGCCGGCCTGGTGCTCGATCTGCGGCGGCCGCCAGGGCGGCCGCTGGCCGGCGGCCAACGGCGCCTCGAATGGAGCCTCGGCGCCGCCGCGACCCTGGTCGAACACTGCCGCCAGCACGGCGCCGAAGTGGCGGTGCTGGTGCTCGATGCCCAGAGCGAGTGGTTCTTGGTGCGGAGCCCGCAGGATCTCGCCGCCCTGCTGGTGGCGCTCGCCGAGGCGGCACTGGTGCCGCACCGGCCGCTGGGGCCCGAGCCGTTCGCGGCGCTGCGCCAGTTCACGGCTTGCTGGTGGGTGCCGGCGGGCTCCTACCTGGCCGCCGCCGAATACGCGCCGCTGGCCGGCATCGTGCAACTCGTCGACGGCGACTTCGACTGAGCCATGCCCAGCCCCATCGCCCACCACCGCTGGTTGCTGCTGGCCTGCGCCGCCGCGCTGTGGCCGCTGCCGCAGGCAGCCGCGGGCGTGCCGTGGGCCTGGCTCGCCTGCTGGACCCTGCCCAGCGCCCTGCTCGCCGCGTGCCAGCGCTGGCTGCCGAGCCTGTGGGCCCGCGCCGCTCTGGCCGTGGCCAGCCAAGCGTTGGCGCTCGGCCTCGCCGTGTGGCTCGGGCCACCGCTCAGCCGCCCCGCGGTGCTGGCGTGCACGATCCTGCCGCCGATGGTGTTCGCCGCGGTGCGCGCCGAAGCCCAGGATCAGGCCCTGGCGCTGTTCCTCGCCTTCTGCACGGTCCTGGTGGGCCGCATCCTGGGCGAACTGCACTGGCCAGCCCTGCTGGCCTTCGGCGTGGCGGCCAGCGCCTGCCTCGCCGGCACGGCGCGGCAGCAGACCCTGGCCGAGGCCGGGCAGGTGCTGACGGCACCCGACCACCGGGCCAGGCTGCCGTTCGGCCTCGGCGCCGTCGCCTTGCTGCTGGCCAGCCTGCTCGGCACGGTGCTCGCCGCACTGCCGTCCCCACTGCGCTGGTCGCTCGGCACGCGCGAACCGAGCCCCGTCGCCGCAACCGCACCCCGGCGCACCACCGGCCTCGGCGACGATTTCGTGCTCGGCGGGGGCGGGGGCAACCTCGCGGCCCTGCGCGCGGATCGTCTGGTGCGCGTGCGCAGCGCCGACGACGACCGCCCGGTGCCCAGCGGTCTCTACCTGCGCTCGGGGTTCTTCGCCGCACCACGCCTCGACGCCTGGCAGACCGGCCCCCTCGAACTGGAGCAGGTCGCCGCCGACCACGTGGTCCTGCGCGAGCCGCTGCCGGGCCTGCCGCAACGCTGCCTGGCGATCGAACGGCTCGCGGGCGCCCGCAATCTGGTGCTGGTGCCTCCCGGCACCTGGGCCGTCGACCAACTGCCGGACTTGCAGATCGACGAACGCGCCGAGTGGCTGCGCCAGACCGGTCCCACCCGAGCCACGACCTACCACGTCCACTACCAGGACCTGGCCGGCGGTGGCGCGCTGGTCGCGCGTTCGGCGCAGAAGGCGCGTGGGCTGCTGGAGCTGCCGCCAACCCTCGACCGCGACCGCTGGTCCGGGCTGCTGCAGCGCTTCGGTGCGCGCGGGGAACCGAGCACGATCCTCGCGGCGGTCGCCGACGGCCTCGGCTCCCTGTGCCGCTACGACCGCCGCGACCCCACGGGGCCCTACCAGCACGCGCTGGAGAACTTCGTGTTCGCGCCGCACGACCGACGCGGCTACTGCATGCACTTCGCGGCGGCGGCAGCGCTGCTGCTGCGGCTCGCAGGAGTGCCGTGCCGGATCGGCGTCGGCCTCTACGGCGGCAAGATCGACCCCGAAGACGGCGACGCTCGGGTGTACGGCTCCCAGCACGCGCACGCTTGGGTCGAAGTGCCCTGGCAGGGGCGCGGCTTCGTGGTGTTCGATCCGACGCCCTCGGCTCAGCGCGGCCAGGGCACCCCGATCGACGACGACGGCGGCGAACCGGCAACCGGAGCACCCGCCGCCGCCACCGACTGGTCCGAGATCCTGGGCGGCATCGGCGCACAGCCGTGGTTGCTGGCGCTGGTCCTGCTGAGCGTGTTCGTGGTGTGGCTGCGCCCACCGCAACCAGCCCAAAGCAACCAAGCCAAGCCGCCCAGCTCCGCGGTGCAGCAGGCGCGCCGGCACCTGGGCTGGATCCTGCGCGAACTGGCGCGGCGTGACCAGGCGCGGCGGCGCGGCACCACGCTGGAACAGTTCGCCGCCGAACTCGCAGCACGGGACCAGCTGCCCGCAGCTCTGGCAGCGGCGTTCGCGACCTACCAGGAAGTGCGCTTCGGCGGGCGCCCATTCGACGCGCCGCGCCAACAAGCCATGCGGCACGGCCTCGCCGCCGTCACTCGCGAACCACCGACGACCTGACTCAGAATCCGCCGATCCTGAGGCGCAGGGCGTTGGATCCGCTCAGGCTCGCCGCAGGCCCGGTGCCGACGAATTGCAGATACTGTTCGTGCACGAGCACGCCGACCAGGGCTGGGCTCGGGGGGATGGCCACCGCGAACTCGGCCGCGCCCGCGACCACCGGGACGACGGTCAGTGCGTCGACACTCGCGAGCAACGCGCAGTTGGGCAGCCCTGCGGGATCGAGAACCCCGAGCGGCGTGTTCGCCGCCTGCAAACCCATCACGTGCGCGACGAACGCCAGCGGGGCACAGCCGGTCACGCGCGACGCATAGCTGCGGCCGCGCAACGGCGGAGCCGTCGCCGCGGCCGTCAGAGGCCCGGCAGGGCCGACACAGGCGGTCGGCACCGTCTGCACGTCCGGCAAGCACGGCAACCGCAGCGTCGTGGCGTTGCTGCTGACGACGCTGCCAACCGCAGCGAAGATCCCGCCGACCAGCAGACGATCCGCGCCGGCCGGCGCAATCGCCAGAGCGTTGCCGGTGAAGCCCGAAGCCGCCGAGCCCCAAGCAATCCCGTCGAACACACCGAGGCCGGTTGGCACCCCACCGATCGTGTGGAAGAACCCGCCCGCGAACAGCAGCCCCGAGGCGTGCACGGTGAGACTCAGCACACTCTGGTTGGCTCCACCACCGAGCGGCTGCCACCCGGTGCTGCTCCAATACTGGATGGTGCGGTTCTGGCCCGACACGAAGTCGCCGCCGACCACGATCCTGCCGTCGGGCAGTTCGGCCAGCGCCCGCACCACGGTGCCCGGATCGGTTGCGAACGGCAACCATTGGCTGCCGTCCCAACGGGCAAGGCGCGTCACGCCTACGCTGCCGGAGAGCTGCATCTCACCACCGGCGAGCAGCTCACCAGAGCGGGTCACCAGGAACGCGTTGACCGGGAGATCGAAGCCTGCCCCCATCGGCTGCCACGAGACCCCGTCGAAGCGAGCGACCCGCTGGGCGGGACCGGTGCCGGCCCAGTTGAACCACCCGCCCGCCACCAGATCGCCGTTGGGCAAGCGCGCGAGGCAGCGCACCTCACCCGGAATGCCCCCACCAGGGCTCGACCACGTGCCGTTGTGCCACATCGCCACGTAGGTCGGCAGGTTGACGGGGGAGCCGGCGACGACCAGGGCCCCGTTCGGCAACGCGAGCATGGCCCGGCAGCCGCCTTGGAGACCGGTGCCGAGCGGCAGCCAATCCGTGCCGCTCCAGCGCGCGATGCCGTTGACTCGTTGGTTCCCGGCAAAGCGGAAATTGCCGCCGACGAAGCGATCCCCGTTCGGCGTCTGCACTGCGGCCAACACGGTGCCATCGAGAGCAGTGCCGAAGCCCTGCCACCCGCCCTGCCAATGGGCCAAGTAGGTGCAAGGCAGCCCGTCGACCGTCGCGAACCGGCCGGCTACCGCGATGTCGCCCGGCGCGAACTCCGCGAGGCCGTAGCCAGCCGGCACGACGCCGCCGAGACCGGCGCCCAAGGCCTGCCAACCCGACGCAGTCCGGCGCGCGATGCCCGCCGCGGCGACCCCGCCGATCGAGGTGAAGCCGCCCGTGGCGAACAGCTCGCCATTGCTCGCCTCGAGTACGGCGTGCACCGCCCCTTGGGTCGCGACTTCACTGCTCCACCACGAGCCGTTCCACCGCGCGATGCCATTCACGCCAGCCGCGAGCAGGTGGCCGTTGGCGAGCACGCGCAGCGCCGCGGGCACCACGCCAGGGTTGCCCAGAATCTGCCACTGAGTGCCGTTCCACTGCGCGAGATTCGGTGCTGGCTGGCCACCCGCCTGCGTGAACGGGCCGCCGGCGACCAGCTCGCCAGTCGGCTGCACGGCCAGGGCATAGACACTGTTGTCGAACCCGGTCCCCAAAGAGTGCCACTGCGCGCCGTCCCAGCGCGCCACGCGGTTCACCGGCACGCCACCCGCCTGGGTGAACGCCCCGCCGACCACGAGATCGCCATTCGGCAGCTCGGCCAGGGCGTAGACGGTTCCATTCACGCCGCTGCCACAGGACTGCCACTGGGTGCCGGTCCAACGCGCCACGTTGCCGAACCCCTGCAAACCGCCGCCGACGACGAGTTCGCCATTGCCGCGGCCGAGCAACGCCAGACCGTCGCCGACGGGCAGCCCCGGCAGCTCGGACCAGAGGCCCGTCCCAGGGTCCCGAACGGCAACCGTGCGCGCCATCGTGTTGACGACCGCGCTGAACGAGCCGGCCACCACGAGGCGCGCGGCGGCCGGGCCGGGCCCGTCCGGGTCCCACGAGGTCGCGGCGAACGCGCCGACGTCGGTGCCGTTGCGGACCCCCATGCTCTCCCACTGAGGTGCGCATTGGGCGACCGCCGAGGGCGCGGCGAGCGCCGCGAACAGGACGAGGCGCGCGGCGGGGCAACGGTGACTCCCCGAGTGAGTCTGGGGTCGCATCGGGTGATTGGCTGGCGGAAGCGGCATTTCCCGAGGATACCCGCTCGCGCGTCACGCGTCGGTCCTCACCACTGCGGCGCTGCACCGACCCGGCTGGATTCCGAGCGTCAGCGGCCCGCAGCCGGCCGCGAGGTGCGGGCCTTGGCCGTGACCGTGGTCTGCGCTGGCCAAGAGCCGAACACCGACACCACGCCGCCGGGATTGCGTTCGGGCCGCCCGAGCACCAGCAGGTGCGCCGTGGACGTCGTCGCAGCACAACGATTGCCCGACAGCATCACGAATGCATCCGCGCCGCCTTCGGCCACGCGCTGCGGCGCAAACGCCGGCTGGCCTTCCGTCAACGCGCAGTGCCACAGAGCGGCATACCCCTCCTCCGCCTTGGCGAAATAGGCGTGGATCAGATTCCCCGGGCCACGGCAGAGCACGAAGTGCCGCGGATTCGCGTTGCCGCCCACCAGAGGCGGATCGGCGCAGAGTTCCCGGGTGACGAACGCACCTGGGCCAGCGGCTCCCGCCGGCGCGAAACTGACCGCCAACCGCCCTTCGCCGGGCTCGTCGCCACCGAGCACGTGCAGGACCGTTCGGCCGCCCTGGGCGTCGATGGCCAGCGCCGCCACGTTGGCGATCGGCTCACTGCCGACGAGCGCTGCAGTGGCGGGGTGGTCCTGCTCCTCGGCAAACGTGCCCGAAGCAGGATGCAAGGTGCGCAAGCCGAGGATCGCCTGGCCAGGATTGGTGCGGTAGACGACGTCGACCATGGCGCCGTGGGCCGCCAGTGTGCCGGAAACACCATGCGTCGAGACGTTTGCCTGCACCACTTCGGCCCAGGTGTCACGACCAGGGGCACGCCAGCGCAGCCCCGTGCTCCACCCCGAGCGCCAGGGTCCGCGCTGCGGCGCACGGTGGCAGCCGAACGCCACCACCAGCGTCCCGTCAGCCGTGGCTTCGATGTCCGGTTGGAAGTACTGATCCTGTTCGCCGGTGCTCGCCGTCAAGAGCACCGGCTCGCCGAGCCACTGCGCTTTGGCGACGGAGTAGTGCTGGGTGTACACATTGCTGAGCCCGCCCCCCGCGGCGGCCGTCCAAGCCAGCGTCACCCCGTCACCGTAAGGCACCAACGCCCCGTCGTGATCCTTGGCCGTCGGTGCACTGGCGCAGTGGGTCCAATGACCACCGCGGTCAGCCGAGGTCCAGATCTCCAGATCGCTGCCGTCCTTCGAGGCGCGGTCCGCACTCACCTGCTCCGCGCGGAGCACCAGCGCCCACAGCACGCCGTCGGGAGTTGCTGCGAGGCCGTGCTGGCTGCTCGTCGGAATGGCAACGACCTGATCCGCGGCAGCGCGCGTCAGTTCGCGCAGCTCGGTGCCGCGCCGCGTCGGCACCGGCGCCGACGGGGCCGGGCTCGAAGGAGCCTGGCTCGGCAGGTGGGCGACCACCAGCAGAGCCAGGGTCCGTAGCAGCGGCAGATGCCTGGGCATCTGCGCATCATCGGGCCTGGCCACCGCACTGCCCAGTGGGCGGGCGAGCTTCCCGAACCGCCCGGCGGCACGATGCCACGCCGGGGCGCGGTGTTCGGAGTCGCTGCAGCGGGCTGGAGGCGCATCTCGCCCCAAACCGTTCCCCGCGTTGCAGCGGCTCCCGGAAGGCGTTCCCCGCGTTGCAGCGGCTCCCGAAAGACCTGAGCTGTGCCGCCCGCAACGCGGGCGGGACAGCTCAGAGGTTGCCGATCCGCAGGTTCACACCGTTCGAGGAGATCGCGCCGAACGGCGTCAGGCCGGCGGCGGGATCATAGACCGCCGACTGGCAATACACGTTGAAGCCGACCAGGTTCGGGACCGTGAACGGCTGCGAGAACGTGCTCGCGCCGGCCGGCAGGAACAGCAGCACCGCATCACCGCTGGTGTACTGGAAGCAGCCGGGCATGCCGAAACTGGTCAGGTCGACGTTGAGCTGGTTCAGGGCGAGGATCGTCGCGCCGAACGGCGCCGTGGCCGAAATGCCCGAGCTCACCAGGTTGATGCTGTTGCCAGCGATCGGGCGAGCCGAGGAACCCAGGGTCATCGGCCGACGCTCGAGACCGGTGACGATCGGCAGGCTGGTCGAGATGTCGACGCTGCCCGGGTCGCTGGAGTTGCTGCCGGCCGACCAGCCGGTCAGCACCTGACGCGCGGACTGCATGCAGGTCTGGAAGCGGTACTCGACCACGCCGGTGTTGAAGAACGCCACCTGGAAGGTGTTCAGGTTCGCGGCCTGACCGAACTCGGGCACGCTGGTGAACGTGACGTAAGCCGCACCGTTCGCGGGATCGGTGTCGAACTGCACGGTGCCGCCGACGCCAGGATTGAGGTCACCCCAGTTCGGGCACCAGCGGGCCCCCGTGGTCAACAACGCAGCCACGCTGCCGGCGCAGCAGCCGTTGTTGGTGCTGGACTGTGCCCAGACATAGCCGTTGCTGCTGACGTAGACCGCGGCGGTCGAGCCACCGGGGTAGTTCAGGGTGAAGCCCAGCGCCTGCGCAGCCGAGACCGAGTCGTCG
>JAEUHP010000187.1 GCA_016795295.1 Planctomycetota bacterium
AGCGCCGCCGCGTCACCGCGGTGCCAGCGCTGCAGCAGGTCGTGGATCGACGGGGGGACCGCCATGGTCCACAAGGTTACCCGACGACCGGGCGCAACCGTGCCCCGTCGGTCGCGGGAGGTTCGGGGCGGTGGGGCGAGGTGGTTCGGCATCCGTTGCTGTACAGCGGCAAAGGCCGCGGTAGCGAACCGGCCAAGGCGGGGGGCCGGACCAGACCCGAGCGGCTCGGTTGCACACCGCCCCGGGAACTCCAGAGGCTGGATCCCATAGCCGTCGCGTGCACAGCGACTTGCGTGGCCGTGCTCGTTGGTCGAGCACGAGCGCCTGGTATCACAAGTCGAACGGCTGGGTCGCCGACGACACGGCCTGGATCGCCAGGCGGGCGCCCGTTCTCGGTCGGCGACGCGGTACCGGCAGCGTTGTAGACATCGGGATGCGAGCCGGAGACCAGCCCGGAGGTCGTGATCGTCTGGCGGCGGGCCACGCAGACACCACGGGTGGCTGCGACGATCACTTCCAGCCCGAGTTGCCGGCGCCGCCGGCGCTCGCGGCGCGTCCCGCGGGCGCCGAGGCGAATCAGGTCACATCCGCCGAACTCCGCAACCGGCAACCATGGCCCCGGCCGGCAGGTCGCTCGGCGCGCGTTCGTCAATGCGGCAGGTAGCAGACCGTATTGGTGACCATCAGTGTGATGAAGATGGGGCACATCACCCACGGTCCCAGGTGCACACGACCAGTCATCGCGAAGAACTCGCGATGGAACCACGGCAACACGAACATCATCGGCGCGATCGCGAACAACATGTTCACGTACAGCCAGCCTTCGGTCCACAGCACCTCCCCGCGCCAGGCTAGCCAGCCATACTGCGCGGCGAGGATCCACAACAGGCCGAGCGAATTGGCGAACATCGCCAGCAGCCGGCTGCGCCATTCGGGCACTCCCTCATGCCGCATGCTGCAACAAGCGCGCAGCGAATTCTGCACGAAGAACGGCAGGAACGCCGGCGCGTACTGCAAGACGAGCGGCAGAATCCGCGCGTCGAAGCTGCGCCCGCCGACGAACCCGAGGCGCAGGTCGACGTGCCAGAACCAGTACAGGAACGCCAATTGCGTCTGGAACAACCCGTAGAGCAGCGCGGCGAGCAACAGCGTGCGCCACCAGTGACCGGGGGCCAGCCGCCAGCCGGCGACCGGTCCAGACCCGCCGTGCAACCGTCGACCGAGCCAGAACAGCAGGAAGCCCACGGCACCGTTCAGCACGGCCCACAGCATCACCGCATTGTTCATGCGCTGCGGAAAGAACCACGTCTGTTCGCGGTTGGCGGCCTCGCTGAACCACTGCTGCGACCATTCGCTGGCCGGGATGTAGGTGAGGCACGCGATCGTCGCGCCCGCGACCAACAGGAGCCAGAAGCTCGGCCCGCGTGCGGCGCGCGGCAGCGGCGGAGGCACCGATTGCACCAACGGCGCAAACAGCGCCACGCCACCGAGCAGTGCCCGCGCGACCAACGGCAGGGCGGCGAACGCCGCCAACAAGCACACGAACGTCAGCAACTCCTTCCACCACCAGGTCTGGTTCCCAGGGGACAAGCCGTGCGCGAGACCGAGCACGCGGTCGAAGTAGGCGAGCTGATTGGCCATCGCCTCCTGGCTGTACGGCTGCAGCGGATGCAGTTCGGCTTCGTTGTGCACGATGCGCGCCCCGCGCGCCGCGACGTCACCGTACCATTGGCCGATCGCCACCTCGTCGACCGACTGGAAGTCCGCCCCATGCGCGGTGTTGACCAATCGCAGCACCTCCGGGGCATGGCGCAGGTCGCCGTGACCGAGTTCGTTGCGGTAGGCGCCCTCGTCGTAGAGCGCATAGCTCAAGCCGACGTTCGAACGCACGTCGCGCAGATTCCTGTCGGTGAAGCAAAGCAGATAACCCGACACGAACACCGAGTGCAGGACGCCTGGTCGCTCACTGCGCCGCACCTGCCGGCCGTAGCGCGCTGCCGCCAGCAGCACGGCATTGCCGCCCGCCGAGTGACCAGTGGCGACCACGCGCGCCTTGTCGACGTAGTCGAGCAGGTCGGTGGCTGCGACGAAGTCGAGCACCGCAAACAACCCGTAGCCCTCGTCGGTGGCCGCGCGCCGGCTCCCCGAAGCGCTCGAATTGCCTTGCGCATACGGATCGATCACCAGGGCCACCACCCCGCGCCGAGCCAGTTCGATGGCGACGTTCTGCAGGGCCTCCTTGCTGCGCTGGAAACCTGGCACGACGACGCACAGGGGTGCGGGCTGCTCCTTGGTCGCGGTGCGCGGCCGGAACAGGTCCGCCGCCAGCCATTGCCCACCTTGGGTCGGGATCCGCAGCGCGACGACCTGCACGCGGCCCCAATCCGTCTGCACACCGCTGGCCAGCCCAGCCCCGACCAACCAGACCAACAGCACAGCCAGCAGGCGGGCCAGCAGCCGCCGGGGCGGCGTGCCTGCCGAACCAGCGGCCGGCGACTCCAGTTCGGCAAGGTCTCGGCGCGGGCACTCGGGCATGGGCGCACGATACGCGCAAGCTGGCGCCGTACCTCGATCTACGGTCCGACGCAGGCTCGCAGGCGCGATGGTCACGAACTCGCCCACCTCCCAGGGGCGCAGGAACAGGACCCTGCGGCCCCCTCGGGCAGACCCATACCGCTGCCCCCAACATGAGCAGCCCTTCGCCACGTCCTCTGCCAGCCAGGTCTCCGCAGGAGGCCGCTGGAGGCAACCGCCCGTTCAGGAGCCGAGTCGCACCCGAACCCCCTGCGACCACGACATGTTGCCTGGAACCGGCTCGAAGGCCGCGTGCTGCAGATGGAACGTCAACCCGGCCAACCCGGCGGGCATCGTGAGGGTGAACTGCAACGCCCCCTGGTCGGTCAGGCCGAGCAGCGCAGCGTCGATGCTGGCCAACAGCGAACAGCCTTGCGTGCCGAGGAGCGGGTCGAGGTGGAACGGCAGCGTGTTGCCGCCGTTCGAGGTGCGGCTGAAGCCGAACACCAGGACGCCAAGGTGTTGCGCGGCGCCCACACTCCCGTGGCCGATCGACCTGGAAGTGCAAAGGCTCGGGCTTCGCAGGGCGCCGCTCACGCCGAGCTGCACGAGTCCCGCGCCACCGAGGCAACCGACCCCATAGGCGGTTGCCACTCCGGATGCCGCCCCGCGCACTTCGAACGGCGTGGCACCGAGGAACTGCGCAATCCCCGTCACCCGATCGAAGGCGAAGCGCAGCCCGCCGCCGCCGCCGACCATCACCCCATCGTCGCGGACCGCGAGCCAGTCGATGCCGCCGGTCGCCAGAGTGGCGCCGCCGATCGCTGGATTGACGTCGGTCGCCAGGCCCGTGACGGGATCGAGCACGACCAGCCCCAACACCCGGTCCCAGCCGTAGAGTACGCCCTGGTAGGTCACGATGGCGCCCAGCGCCGTCACGCCGGTTGCGCCGAGGTTCGCCGTCGCGCCAGTCGCCGTGTCGATGTGCCACAGCGCACTCGCGGCGGCAGCGAACAAGCCGGCGCCGCCCGCCGTCGCGAGCGATTGCGGGTGGAACGGCAACGTGGCAGTCAGGGTCGTCGAACCTGTCCCTGGGTCGACGTGCACCAGGCGCGCCTGACCAGCGATCGGCGCCGTCGACCACAGTGCTCCTGAGCCGTCGCGAGCGAGACCGCGCTGCTGCGCGTAGCCGGACGCGACCGTCGCCATGGACCCAGTGCTCGAATCCAGAGCCATGATGGACCCGGTCGAAGTGACGGCGAGCAGGTCTTGGGCGATCGCCCCCACCGTGAACATGCAGAGGCAGCAGACGGAGCGGAGAGTTTGCATCGAGACCTGTGGTTCGTGAGGACGGTTGGGAGGAGCTGGGTCGAGTCGGCAATCATCGTGCCGCGACTGGGACACAGCTGCCGCTCGCTCATACGGTATCCGTGGGCCGTCGGCTTGCGTCGGTATCCCGCCGCAGCACAGCCTGCCGCCGCGCCGACCCCGCGGCCCAACCCTGGCCCAGGACCTGCCGTACCAGCGGACGCGCCGGCAGGTGCGCGTTATCCTCATCCTCGTACCTGGCCGCGCAGCACGACGCACCCCGCGCCCGCTGCGCCACCATGGACCACTCATCCGCGAGCCAGCACGCATCATGGGCAAGACCATCGCCGACCCGTTCCGCGAGGAGGGCCTCCGCCGTGGCCGGCGGCAGGGCACCGCCGAAGGCCACCTCGACCCGCGGTTCTCGTGAGGCTGTCGCTGCTTGCGCGGGGCACCGCCCTCGCCCTCCTCGGCGCCGGCACGGCCCAGCAGGCCCCGGACGCCGCCGCACCGAAGCACTGGGCCTTCGTCGCCCCACAGAAGCACGTCCCGCGCCCCACGAACCCGGCGTGGTGCCGTGACGAACTCGACCACATCGTGCTCGCTGGGATCGAGGCAGCCGGGCTCGCCCCCGCCCCGGAAGCCGAACCCGCAGTGCTGCTGCGCCGCGCCCATCTGGTGCTCACCGGCCTGCCGCCGACCCGCCAGCAGCTCGACGATTTCCTGCAGGACACCGGCGCCGACGCCTACCAACGACGCGTCGCGGACCTGCTCGCCAGCGGTGCCTGCGCCGAGCACCTCGCCACCGATTGGCTCGACCTCGCGCGCTTCGCCGACACCTACGGCTACCAGGCCGACTTCGAATGCCGCACCTGGCCGTGGCGCGATTGGCTGATCCGTTCGTTCGCCGCCGACCAACCGTGGGACCAGTTCGTGCGCGAGATCCTGGCCGGCGACCTGCTGCCCGACGCCACGCCGGAAACGCGCACCGCGACCGCGTTCTGGCGCCTGCACCGGCAGACCAACGAAGGGGGTTCGATCGACGAGGAATGGCGGCACGAGTACATCGCCGACCGCACCGAGACCTTCGGCACCGCCTTCCTCGGCCTCACCATCGGCTGCGCGCGCTGCCACGACCACAAGTCCGATCCGATCACCCAGCGCGACTACTACGCGCTCGGCAGCTTCTTCACGATCGACGAGGCGGGGCTCTACCCGTACTCGACGGGCGCCACGCCGCAGCCCGCATTGCGCCTCAGCACGCCCGAACAGGACGCCGAGCAGGAGCGCCTGCAGCAGGCCGTGCGCGCGGCGGAAGCAGCCCATGCGGACGCCCTCGACGGCGCGTCGAGCCTCCGTCCACGCGAGGATCGGCCCCTGCAAGTGGTCGCACCGGTTGCGCACCTGCGCCTCGTCCCGATGGCTGACGGCCACGTCCGCGATCTCTGTGCGAACGACCGCCGCATCGCGGTCCCCGAGGGATTCCGGCCGGTGGCGGCGCCCGTCGGCCAGGGGTTCGAGTGCGACGGCGATGCGCGGCTGGCCGTGCCCAAACTGCCGACGTTCTCCCGCGCCGAGCCCTACAGCGTGCGCCTCGTGCTGTGGTGCCCGGAGCGCAAAGAGCGCGCGGTACTGCTGCACACGAGCCAGTACACCGAGGACGCGGACACCCAGGGTTACCAGCTCCTGCTCAAGGACGGCCGCCTGTGCTGGGAGATCGTGCACCATTGGCCCGGTTCGGCGCTCGCCGTGCGCATGCGCGACACCCTGCCGCTCGGCCGCTGGCTCGACGTGGTCGCCACCTACGACGGCAGTTCGAAGGCGCATGGCATGGCGCTGTACGTCGACGGCGAACGCACCGACGTCGACCTCGTGCGCGACCATCTGGCCGGACCGGCAACGGTGCGCCAGCTCGAACTCGGCGGCCGCGATCGCGACCAGGGCTTCGCCGGCGGGCGCCTCGCCGAGTTCGCGCTGTTCGACCGCGCGCTGACGGCGGCCGAAGTGGCGACGCTCGCGGGCCGCACCCCGAGTGCGGCGCAGCGCGCTGAACACTTCCCACAGCGCGATCCTAGGGTGCTGAGCACCGAACTCGCGCTGCGCGCGGCCCGCAAGGCCGCGCACGCGCAGCTCGAAGCCATCCCCGAACTCATGGTGATGGCCCCACACCAGCATCCGCCGGAGCGCTTCGTGCTGCGCCGCGGCGCCTACGACCAGCCCGACCGGAGCAAGCCCGTCGCGATGGACGTGCCCCAGGCCGTGCTGCCGTTGCCGCCACTGCCGCGCCTGGCGCAGCGCAGCCGTCTGCACCTCGCCGACTGGCTCAACGACCCGCAGCATCCGCTGGCGGCACGCGTCGTCGTCGATCGGCTGTGGGCGCTGTGCTTCGGCCGTGGCCTCGTGCCGACGCCCGAGAACTTCGGTGTGGCCGGCGAACGGCCCGCGCAGCAAGCCCTGCTCGACGCGCTCGCCGTCGACTTCGCCGCGCAACGCAGCGTGCGCGCCATGCTGCAGCGCATCGTCACCTCGGCCACGTTCCGCCAGTCGTCGACGGCGAGCGCCGCCGCGCGCGAAGCGGACCCGCGCAACGACCGGTTGGCGCGCGGGCCGTCGTTCCGCCTGTCCGCCGAGACGCTGCGCGATCAGGCGCTCGCGGCGTCGGGCCTGCTGCACCAGCAGGTCGGCGGCCCCAGCGTGCGCCCCTACCAACCGCCGGGTTTGTGGCGCGACGCGGGCGTCGGTTGGGGCGGTGCGGACTACCAACCCGACTCGGGCCCCAATGCGCACCGGCGCAGCCTCTACACCTACCGCAAGCGCACCGCGCCGCCGCCCAACCTGATGGTGCTCGACGCCACCAGCCGCGAATCGTGCAGCGCGCGCCGCCAGCCGACCGACACGCCGCTGCAGGCGCTGGTGTTCTGGAACGACCCGGTGTTCACGGAATGCGCGAGCGCGCTCGCCGCGCGCGTGCTCGCCGAACTGCCCGGTGCGAGCGTCGAAGCACGCGTGCAGGCCGTGTTCGTGAGCCTCGCCGCGCGGCCCCCGCGCCCCGCCGAACTGCAGGCACTGCGCACGCTGCACGACCAGAGCGCCGATGCGCAGACGGCTCTGTTCCTGGTGGCCTCGACGCTGCTCGCCAGCGATGCCGTGGTGGTGATGCGATGAACGACCCTCTGCGGCAGAGCCGCCGCGCCTTCCTCGGCCATGGTTCGCTCGGCCTCGGGGCGCTGGCCCTGCACACGCTGGGCACGCACGCCCCGCCAGCCGAGCGCCTGCCCCACTTCACGCCCCGCGCGCGCCGCGTCGTGTACCTGTTCCAGGCCGGCGGCCCCTCGCCGTTCGAGACCTTCGACCCCAAACCACTGCTGCGCGAACGCCACGGCGAAGACCTGCCGAGGTCCGTGCTCGGCGGCCAGCGCCTCACCGGCATGAGCGGCAACCAGGCGCGCCTGCCGATGGCGGGCTCGTTCACCGGTTTCCGGCAGCACGGCCGCGCGGGGCTCTGGATCAGCGATCTGTTGCCGCACACCGCGAACGTCGCCGACCGGCTCTGCGTGGTGCGCTCGATGCACACCGAAGCGATCAACCACGATCCGGCGATCACGTTCCTCTGCACCGGCCACCAGCTGAGCGGCCGGCCGGCGATGGGTGCTTGGGCCGCGTACGGGCTCGGCGCCGACAGCCGCGATCTGCCCGCGTTCGTGGTGCTGGTGAGCAAGGACGCGCAGCGCGACCAGCCGCTGTACGCGCGGCTGTGGGGCAACGGCTTCCTGCCGGGGCAGTACCAGGGTGTGCAGTTCCGCGGTGGCGCCTCGCCAGTGCTGTTCCTCGACCTGCCCGAGGGCACCAGCAACGCCGCGCGCCGCGCCCAGGTCGAAGCGCTCGCCGCGCTGCACCAGGACCAGCAAGCCCACGAACACGATGCCGCGATCGCCGCGCGCCAGGCCCAGGCGGAACTGGCGTTCCGCATGCAGGCGAGCGTGCCCGAAGTCGCCGACCTCGGCAGCGAGCCGGACGCCGTGTTCGACCTCTACGGGCCGAGTGCGCGCCAACCGGGCACCTACGCCGCCAACTGCCTGCTGGCGCGGCGCCTGCTCGAACGCGGCGTGCGGTTCGTGCAACTGTTCCACCAGGGCTGGGACCAGCACGGTGGCCTGCCGGGCGGCATCACGCGGCAGTGCGAACAGACCGACCAGGCCAGCGCGGCGCTGCTGATCGACCTGCAGCGCCGCGGGCTGCTCGACGACACGGTCGTGGTGTGGGGCGGCGAGTTCGGGCGCACCGCGTACTGCCAGGGCAAGCTCACCACTGCCGACTACGGGCGCGACCACCATCCGCGCTGCTTCTCGATCTGGCTCGCTGGCGGCGGCATCCGTGCCGGGCACACGCACGGCACCACCGACGAATTCGGCTACAACGTCGTCGAGGGCGGTGTGCACGTGCACGATCTGCACGCCACTCTGTTGCATCTGCTCGGTTTCGACCACGAGAAGCTGACCTGGCGGTTCCAGGGCCGCGACTACCGGCTCACCGACGTGTCCGGCAAGGTGGTGCGCGGACTGCTCGCCTGAGCCGCTGCGCCGCCACCGTTCGGCCGGGTGGGCAACGCCAGCGTCGCCAGCCAGCAGGCGAACAGCAGGACCGCTGACCCCACCAGCGCATACAACAAGCCGCCCCACTGGTACAAGAGCCCCGACAGCAGGGTGCCGAAGAAGCGGCCCAGCGCGTTGGCGGCATAGTAGAAGCCGACGTCCTCGGCGGCCTTCTCGCTGCCGGCATAGGCCAGGACCAGGTAGGAGTGCACCGAGGAGTTGACGGCGAACGCGACGCCGAACAGCCCCAGCCCGCCGACGACCCACCACAGCAGGTGCGGTACGGGCACAGCGACGGCAACGGCGATCCCGACCGGGATCGAGGCCAGCCCGAGCGACCACCAGCGCGCGGCCGGGACCTCGCTGGCCAGCCCGTCGGCGCTGCGCGCGACGAGGTGTGGGGCCAGCGCCTGCACCAAGCCATAGCCGATCGTCCAGGCCGCCAAGAACCCACCCACCATCGCGAACGTCCAGCCTTCGGCATACAGGTACACCGGCACGCCGACCACGAACCACACGTCGCGTGCCCCGAACAGTGCCACGCGCGCGGCGGCGAGGCGGTTGATGCCCGCGCTCTTGGCGAACAGCTCGCGCGCCGAGCGCGACGCCTTGGCCTTGCCCAGCTGCGTCGGCACCGCCAGCAGCACCCCCACCAGCACCACCAGCAAGAGCCCAGCCATCGCCCAGAGCGACGGCTGGAAGCCGAGCGCCTGCAACAGCACACCGCCGAGCAGGAAGCCGACCCCCTTCATCGCGTTCTTGCTGCCGGTGAACCATGCCACCCAGTGGAACAGCTGCCGGTGGCCGCCACCGGCAGCTTCGACCTGCGCCTGGATCAGCTTGATGGCCGACTTGCTGGCGGTCTTGGTCAGGTCCTTGGCGACCCCACAGAGGCCTTGCGCCGCCACCACCCAGGCCACCGACAGGCCAGCCGTCCACCCGGGATCGAGCAGCGACAGCGCCGCGAAACCGACGATCTGCAGCAACAGGCCGACGACCAGCATGCGCTGGATGCCGAACCGGGTCGCCAGCCAACCGCCGACCAGGTTCGCCAGCACGCCGGCAGCTTCGTAGAGCAAGAACAGGAACGCCAGCTCGAACGGCGTCCGGCCGAGCCGGTGGAAGTGCAGCAACACCAACATGCGCAAGGCGCCGTCGGTGAGCGTGAAGCCCCAATACGCGGTGGTGACGATCGCGTAGCTGCGGACCGCGCGGCCGGCGTCGTTCGCAACGGGATGGGGCATGGTTCCGATGGCCCGGGTTGTACCCGGCCGGCAGCGCAGGTCGACCGATCAGATGCCGTGGGCCTCGAGATGGCAGGCCAGATCGACCATCCGGGTCGCGTAGCCGATCTCGTTGTCGTACCAGGCATACACCTTGAGCAGGGTGCCGTCGGTGACCATCGTCGACAGACCGTCGACGATGCTGCTGCGGGTGTCGCGGGCGTAGTCGGCGCTGACCAGCGGGCGCGCTTCGAAACCGAGGATGCCGGCCAGCGGGCCGTTCGCAGCCGCTGCGAACCGGTCGTTGACCTCGGCTTCGGTGGTCGGCCGGGCGAGTTCGAACACGCAGTCGGTCAGCGACGCGTTGAGGGCCGGCACACGCACGGCGTGGCCATTGAGCTTGCCCTTCAGTTCGGGGTAGATCAGCGCGATCGCGGTGGCACTGCCGGTGGTCGTCGGTGCCAAGTTGATCATGGCGCTGCGGGCCCGCCGCAGGTCCTTGTGCGGTGCATCGACGACCACGTTGGTGTTGGTCGGGTTGTGCAACGTGGTGATCTGGCCGTGCACGATCCCGAGCGCCTCGTGCACGACCTTGACCACCGGTGCCAAGCAGTTGGTCGTGCAACTGGCCGCGGTGACGATGCGATCGCGCGCCGGGTCGTAGCGGTGCTCGTTGACACCCATCACGACGTTGAGCACCCCGCCCACCTTCACCGGCGCGGCGACGATCACGCGCTTGGCACCACGGTCGAAGTGGCCCTGGAGCATGTCCGGCGACAAGAACCTGCCCGTGCACTCGAGCACGACGTCGACGCCGAGTTCGCGCCATGGGATCTCGGCGGGACTGCCATGGTCGCTGAACGACAGCCGCCGCCCGGCGATGCGCAGGCCATCCTGACCCTCGGGGGCGATCTCGGCGCGCCATCGCCCCTGCACGGAATCGAACTCCAGCAGGTGGGCGGTCGCAGCGATCCCACCCTTGATCTCGTTGAGGTGCACGACGTCGAGGCGGTTGCCGCGCCGCGGGTCTTTGGTGTCGCGTTCCACCGCGCCGAACGCAGCGCGCAGGGCCAAGCGCCCCATGCGCCCCATACCGTTGATGCCGACTTTCATGAAGTTCGCCAGTGTCCTGCCGGACCTGGAGAATCGCCAGGATCGTGAGCACGGCGTGAACCGCTCGTGAAGGCTGCGGCAAGGCACTGCCGGCATAGGGCGGTCGTGAGCAGGACGACTCCCGATCCAGCGCGCGGACCAGGCCCGCGCGATGCACGAGGCCCTTGGCCTGCCGATCGTCGTCTGGCGCGAAGGTCGGCCGGTGTGGGTCGATGCCGAGGCGCTCATGCCGGTTGCCGAACCCGAGGCGGCGGTTCGCCGCGGTTGGGCGGCAGGCAGCCAGGGCTGCCCAGCGCGGCTCGCGTTTCTTGGGCTCGCAGGCGTGCGCGACGGAACCCGCCGCGAACAACCACCCCTTGCGCCAAAACCCCCAGGGCCGATGATCGCCGGATGCCGTCCGCCGCACCCCCGATCGATCCCAGCCTCGACCTGTTCGCGGCGATCGACCGCCTGCGCCACGAGCGCAAGGCCCTGATCCTGGCCCACTACTACCAGGACCCCGACATCCAGGACCTCGCCGACCACCTCGGCGACTCCCTCGAGCTGGCCAAGCGCGCGCGCGACGCCAGAGACGCCGAAGTGATCCTGTTCTGCGGCGTGCACTTCATGGCCGAGACGGCCAAGATCGTGAACCCGGGCAAGATCGTGGTGATCCCGGACCTCGAAGCCGGCTGCTCCCTGGCCGAACAGTGCCCCGCCGACGCGCTGCGGGCCTGGAAAGCCCGCCACCCGGACCACTACGTGGTGATGTACATCAACTGCAGCGCCGCGACCAAGGCCGAGAGCGACATCATCTGCACCTCCAGCAACGCCGAACGCGTGATCCGCGCGGTGCCCGAGGGGCGGCCGATCCTGTTCGGCCCGGACAAGAATCTCGGCGCGTTCCTGGCGAAGAAGACGGGCCGCAAGATGGACCTGTGGCCGGGTGCCTGCATGGTGCACGAGACCTTCAGCGCGCTGAAGATCGCGGCGCTGAAAGCCCGCCATCCGGACGCCCAGTTCATCGCCCATCCGGAGTGCGAGGACCACGTCCTGGCCCTGGCGGACTTCATAGGATCGACCAGCAAACTGCTCGAGTTCGTGCAGCGCGACGCCGGCACCAAGTACATCGTCGGCACCGAGATGGGCATCCTGCACACCATGAAGAAGGCGGCGCCGCACAAGGAACTGATCCCGGTGCCGTTCGAGGATCGTTCGGCGGCCTGCCAGGGCTGCAACCAGTGCCCGCACATGAAGCGCAACACCCTGGAGAAGATCTACCTGGCGTTGCGCGACCTGGAGCCGCGCATCGAGATGCCGGCCGAGCTAGCCGCTCGCGCCAGGGTGCCTCTCGAACGTATGCTCGCACTCGGTTGATCGCGGCGGCGCATCCTCAGCCCAGCCGCCGCCCCTGCCGCTCGCTGCCCGCCCCCATGGTGAACGCTTCCCTCCTGGCCCACCCACTCGCCGACGAACTGACCTCGGTCCGCCACACCAGGCCGTGCGCGCTGGTGATCTTCGGCGCCACCGGCGACCTGACCAAACGCAAGCTGGTGCCGGCCTTGATGGGGCTGGCCAAGGACGGGCTGTTGCCCACCGGCTTCGCCGTGGTCGGCTTCGCGCGGCGGCCGTGGAGCGACGGTTCGTTCCGCACCGAGCTCGGCGACGGCGTGCGTCAGTTCGGCCGCTCGGACACGCTGGCCGCGTTCGAACAGCTGCAGGAGGCCTTCACCTTCCATCAGGGCGACTTCGCCGACCCTGCGGCGTACCACTCGCTGCGTTTGGAACTCGACCGGCTCGACCAGAAGCGTGGCACCGCCGGCAACCGGCTGTTCTACCTGGCGACACCGCCGAGCTCCTACTCGAGCATCCTGCAGCAACTGGCCGCTTCGGGGCTGTCGCGCGAAGCGGACGGGAGCTTTGCGCGGGTGATCGTCGAGAAGCCGTTCGGCCGCGACCGCAGCACCGCGCAGGCGCTCAACGACCAGGTGCGCGAAGGCTTCCGCGAGCGCCAGGTGTTCCGCATCGACCACTACCTGGGCAAGGAAACGGTGCAGAACATCCTCGCCCTGCGCTTCGCCAACGGCATCTTCGAGCCGCTGTGGAACGAGAAATTCGTCGACCACGTGCAGATCACGGTCGCCGAGTCGATCGGCGTCGGCTCGCGCGGCGGCTACTTCGAGGAGTCCGGGATCGTCCGCGACATGATCCAGAACCACCTGATGCAGGTGCTGTCGCTGGTGGCGATGGAGCCGCCGGTGGCGCTGTCGGCCGAAGCGGTGCGCGACGAGAAGGTCAAGGTGCTGAAGGCGATCCGCTCGTTCCGCCCCGAACAGGTGGCGGCGGCCACCGTGCGCGCGCAGTACACCCGTGGTTCGTTCGGCGGCGAGGACGTGCCCGGCTACACCGAAGAAGCCGGCGTGGCTCCCGACTCCACCACCGAGACCTACGCCGCGGTGCGCCTGCAGATCGACAACTGGCGCTGGTCGGGCACCCCCTTCTACCTGCGCGCCGGCAAACGCTTGGCGCGGCGCGCCACCGAAGTCGCGATCCAGTTCAAGCAGCCGCCGCACCTGCTGTTCGAGGGCGGCAAGCAACCGCAGCCGAACGTGCTCTTGCTGCGCATCCAGCCCGACGAAGGCGTGGCGCTGCGCTTCGGCGCGAAGGTCCCCGGCCCCGACCTGCGCATTCGCGACGTGCGCATGGACTTCCGCTACGGCACCGCGTTCGGCGGCGAGACCGCCGACGCCTACGAACGGCTGCTGCTCGACGCGATGCTCGGCGACGGCACGCTGTTCGCGCGCGGCGACGAAGTGGACGAAGCTTGGCGCATCGTCGACTCGATCGTGGAGGGCTGGCAGCGTTCGGGACAGCGGCCACTCGGCTACGCCGCGGGCACCTGGGGCCCCGACGCCGCCGCCCGACTGCTCGAAGCCGGGCGGAGCTGGAGGAAGCCGTGAGCCAGAGCCAGGCCGCGGCCCTGGTCACCACGCCGCCGCAGGCCACGCCGCCGCAACGCCTCGGCGATGGCCTGCGCCGGGCCTGGCAGGCCGCCTGCCCCGAGGCCGATGGCGGCGACGTCGCCCGCGCCCTGGTCGCCAACTTCCTCGGCTTCTGCACCGCCGCGGACGAACCCGCCCTGCGCGCGGCTCTCACGCAGCTGCCGAGCCGCACGCCGAGCCGCGCGTTCGTGGTCGTGGTCGATCCAGCGGCCACCGACCCCACCGCAGCAGTGCGCGTCACCGCACGCTGCAGCGGTGCCCTGCGCGACATCGTGCACGAAGACCTCGCCCTGCACGTGCCGCCGGCCTGGTTCGGCCACGTGCCCGGCCTGATCCGCCCCTTGCTGATGGCCGACCTGCCCACCCACCTGTTCTGGTGTGGGGAACCGAGCCTGCACACGGGCTGGTTCGAGACCCTGGCCAACCTGGGCGAACACGTGGTCGTCGACTCGCGCCGCTTCCGCGTGCCACTGGTCGAACTCGAAGTGGTGCGCGCCATCGCCGCCCGCGGCGTGCGCTGCACCGACCTGCACTGGCTGCGGCTGCGCCCCTGGCGGCGGGCTCTGGCCGAAGGGCTGTCGCGCGCCGGTTATCGTCCTGA
>JAEUHP010000232.1 GCA_016795295.1 Planctomycetota bacterium
TCGGCTGCGTGGTGACCGTCAAGGCCGGCGTCGCGGTGCCCATCACGCCACGGTTCGTGGCGAACGTCGTCGACATCGCGAGGTAGTCGACGGCCGCGGTGCCGAGCTGTGCGGTGATGCCAGTGTAGACGTGGCCGCCGAGGTTCTTCACCCCGTCCGCGCCGCGGAACCGCAGCCGGTTGATGGTGATCGGCCCGGTGACACCCGCAGCCGTGAAGTGCGAGGTGTCGTAGATGTATTGCTTGCGACCCACCGCGAACGGCACCCCCGAGGTGCCGGAGTTGGCGGTGTTCTGGGTGTCGGGACTGGTCAGCAGCTGGGCGGCAGCGGTGTCGACCACCGCGCCGGCCGCAATCAGAGCCAGCAAGGACTTCTTCATGGGTGCAGGACTTGGGAACGGGAACTGGAGAAACGCGCAAGTAGCCACGCGGCCACTTCGACGGGGCAGCAACCTACTGCAGATCCGAGATTCCACAAGGGGGGGGGTGCGCCACACCCTCTCGACCCGGCAAAGGGTCCATGGC
Organism: Planctomycetota bacterium; assembly: GCA_016795295.1. Taxonomy (GTDB): domain Bacteria; phylum Planctomycetota; class UBA1135; order UBA1135; family UBA2386; genus JAEUHP01. The sequence goes on from JAEUHP010000232.1 coordinate 525, forward strand.
GCCGGGCCGTATCCCGCGGCGGCACCGAGCCTTTGCCCCGATCTGGTGCGCACCCAACACATCGGCGCCGCAGCCCCAGCCGTCGCGCACGTTGCAGCGGCTCCCGTGAGATCGTCAGGAGACGCTGCAGCGGGCTGGAGGCCCGTCTCGCCCGGAGCCGTTCCCCGCGTTGCAGCGGCTCCCGCGACACGCCAGCCGGTGCCGCCCGCAACCGCGGGCGGGACAGGCCGGCGACGCTGCAGCGGGCTGGAGGCCCGTCTCGCCCGGAGCCGTTCCCCGCGCTGCAGCGGCTCCCGCGACACGCCAGCCGGTGCCGCCCGCAACCGCGGGCGGGACAGCTCACAGCTTCTGGCCGAGCTTGCGCGCCAGTTCGACCACGCGGTTGCTGTAGCCCCACTCGTTGTCGTACCAGCTCACCAGCTTGAAGAAGTTCTTGTTGAGCTCGATCGACGAACCGGCGTCGAAGATCGACGACGCGGCGCAGTGCACGAAGTCCGCCGACACCACTTCGTCTTCGGTGTACTCGAGAATGCCCTTCAAGTAGGTCTGCGACGCACGGCGCATCGCCTGCTTGATCTCGTCGAGCGACGTGTCCTTGACCGTCTTGACCGTCAGGTCCACCACCGACACCGTCGGCACCGGCACGCGGAACGCCATGCCGGTCAGCTTGCCCTTCACTTCGGGCAGCACCAGCGCCACCGCCTTCGCCGCGCCGGTGGTCGACGGGATGATGTTCTGCGCCGCGGTGCGGCCACCCTTCCAGTCCTTCTTCGACGGCCCGTCGACGGTTTTCTGCGTCGCGGTGTAGGCGTGCACCGTGGTCATCAGGCCTTCGGCGATGCCGAACCCTTCCTTCAGCAGCACGTGCACCACCGGCGCGAGGCAGTTGGTCGTGCAGGAGGCGTTGCTGACGATGTGGTGCTTGGCCAGATCGAGCTTGTCGTCGTTGACCCCGAGCACCACGGTGAGGTCCTCACCCTTGGCCGGCGCGGTGATCAGCACCTTCTTGGCGCCCGCGGTCAGGTGGCCCTTGGCCTTCTCGGCGTCGGTGAACAAGCCGGTCGATTCGATCACCAGCTGCACCCCGAGCTTCTGCCACGGCAGTTCGGCCGGGGTCTTGGCGGAGACCACCAGGATCTCCACGCCGTTCACGACCAGCACGTCGTCTTCGGCCTTGTCGGCGGACGACTTCTTGGAACCGACTTCGCCCTGGAACCGGCCTTGGACCGAATCGTACTTGAGCAAGTAGGCGAGGTTGTCGGCCGGCACGATGTCGCCAACCGCGACGACATCGAGCTCCTTGCCGAGCAGGCCCTGTTCGACGAGAGCGCGGAAGACGAGGCGGCCGATGCGACCGAAACCGTTGATGGCGACCCGGATGGCCATGGCGGGGTAGACTCCTGTTGGTGTTGGTTGGCTGCTGCTTGCGAAAAACGGCGCAGCAGTCTACCGACCCGCCGCCCAGAGCCAATGGACAGCTTCTCCCGTCTGCTGGAGGCCACGGCCCGGTGCCTGTGCCGCTACGAGAACCTCGCCGCGGAACGCCCGGTGCTGGCGGCGGTTTCCGGCGGCGTGGACAGCACCGTGCTGTTGGCCGCCTTGGCGGCCCTGCGCGACCAGGGCCGGTTGCCGGGGCCCCTGCACGCCTGCCACGTCGACCACGGCGTGCGGGCGGACAGCCGGGACACTGCGGCCCACGTGGCGGCCCAGGCGGAACAGTTCGAAGTGCCGCTGGTGGTGCGGCGGCTGCAGTTCGCGGCGGCGCGGCCGAGCGAAGCGGAACTGCGCGCGGCTCGTTACGAGACCCTGGGGCGCGTGGCGGCCGAGCTGGGTGCGGGCCTGCTGGTCACCGCCCACCACGCCGACGACAACTTGGAGACGGTGTTGTTCCGCATGCTGCGCGGCACCGGCCCCCGCGGCCTCGCCGGCATCCCCGAAGCGCGCTGGCTCGGCCGCCCAGGGCAGCGCCTGCTGCTGGTGCGGCCGTTCCTGCGCACCCGCCGCAGCACGCTGGAGACGGTGCTCGGCCAGCGCGGCCTGGCACCGCACGAAGACAGCACCAACCAGGACCGCGGCTACGCGCGCAACCAGCTGCGCCTGGAGACGATCCCAGCCCTGCGCCGTTCGCTCGGCATCGGCCTCGACGTGGCGCTGATGACGGTGGCCAGCACCGCGCGCGGGGTGGCCGAACTGCTCGAAGCCCAGGGTCTGCGCATCCTGTGCGAACGCACCCGCCAGCGCACCGCGTGGCGGCTCGAACTCGACCTGCGCGGCCTCGCCGGGGCTGCGCGGCCGTTCGTCGGCGAAGCGCTGCGCCAGGCGCACGTGGCCCTGCACCCGCACGGCGAGGCGCCGCTCGGCGACTGGCTCGAGCGGGCACTCGGGCTGCTCGACAAGCCGGACGGCAAACGGCTGGCCGGCCGCGGCGGACTGCTGCTCGAACGCACCCGCGATGGCCTCCTGCTGCTGGACCCCGAACGCGCGGGCCCGGTGCCGAACACCCAGGACGGCGGCCAGCGGCTCACGCTGGACGGCGGCCGCCAGCGCTTCGGCGCCACCGAATGGCTGCTCGAAGCCACCACCCACCCCCTGCCGCCCCTGGTGCCCGCCCCGGCCGAGGCCGGGCGCTACCGTGCCCTGCTCGATCCGCGCCGCTGCCCCGAACCGTGGCGTCTGCGCACCCGCCGGCCCGGCGATCGTTTCCATCCACTCGGCAGCACCGCACCGCTCGAACTGCGGCGCCACTTGCAGAGCCGCCATTTGCCGCGCTTCGACCGCGACCGGCTGCCCTTGGTGGTCGACGCCGAGGACCGGATCCTGTGGGTGCCCGGCGTCGAAGTCGCAGAACCGGCCCGGCTGCAACTCAACACCCGCACCTGCGTCGAGCTGCGCGTGCACTGCGGCTGACGGAGCCGGTGGCGGTGCGGGCCTGGCGCGGGCCATTCGCCCCTCGCTACCCCGCGCGGCCTCTGCCATACTGGGCGCGCCCCCCTGTTCCGCAAAAGCAGCACCCCGTGCGATTGACCGTCGAAACCGGCCCGATGGCCGGCACCGTCGTTTCCCTGGACCGTGAGCACCCGACCACGCTCGGCAGCGCCGCGGACTGCGGCCTGCGCGTGCAGGAAGCCGGGGTCCTGCCGCAGCACGCCGTGGTCAAGGCCCTGAAGGACCAGGGCTTCGGCCTCAAGGCCCTGGGCCAGGGCGTGCGCCTGAACGGCGCCCAGGTGGAGGCAGCACCCCTGCAGGACGGCGACATCATCGAACTGGGCACCACCCGGATCGCCTTCGGCCAGGTGCAGAAGCGCGGCCTGCCGACCATCGCCGGCTACCGCATCCTCGGCGAACTCGGCCGCGGCGGCATGGGCATGGTGTTCCGCGCCGAACAGACCAGCCTGCACCGGCAGGTGGCGCTCAAGGTGCTGAGCCAGAACCTGACCCAGGATCCGCAGTTCGTCGCCAAGTTCGTGGCCGAAGCTCGCGCCGCGGCCAAGCTGCAGCACGCCAACGTGGTGGCGGTCTACGACGTCGAACACGACGGCGGCACCTACTACTACGCGATGGAGCTGATGCAGGAGTCGCTGGAGTCGTGGCTCAAGCAGCACGGCGCCATGCCTGCGGACCGCGCCATGGCCGTGGTCGCCGACGCCGCCGCCGGCCTCGCCTACGCCGAATCGCTCGGGCTCGTGCACCGCGACATCAAGCCCGACAACTTGATGCTCGACCAGCACGGCACGGTCAAGATCGCCGACCTCGGCCTCGCCGGGGCCGCGGAGCAGACCAGCGAGCAGGCGATCGGCACGCCACACTTCATGGCCCCCGAGCAGGTGCTGAAGCAGGCGATCGACCACCGCACCGACCTCTACGCGCTCGGCTGCACGTTCTACCGGCTGGTCACCGGCCGAACGCCGTTCAAGGGCCAGACGGTCAAGGACATCCTGCGCGCCCAGGTCAAGGACGAGGCCGAACCGGCGCACAAAGCCAACCCGCAGGTGCCTGCCGAAGTGTCGGGAGTGATCGCCAAGCTGATGGCGAAGGACCCGGCCCTGCGCTACCAGACCGCCAACGACCTGCTCGCAGCTCTGCAGCAGTTGATGCAGCCGCCGGCGAAGAAGGGCCTGTGGATCGGCCTCGCCGCGGCCGCGGCCGTGGTCGCCGGCGGCGCGATCTACTGGGCGATCACCAAGCCGAAGGAGATCGTCGAGGTCGAGAAGCGCTACGACGATCCCGAGAAGCAGCAGTTCGCCGACGAGATCAAGCGGCTGAAGAAGGACGCGAAGGAGGCCCAAGCCACCATCGCGCTGCTCACGGCCCGGCTCTCCGGCAATGGCGATGCCGAACAGGCGGCGGCCCTGGCCGCGGTGGCCCGCGACCACGCCGGCACGGCGGCGGCGGCCGAAGCCACCCAGCGCGCCACCGAGCTGCGCAACCAGCTGGCGGAACGCGAACGCCAGCAGGCGGCACGCAAGGGCCAAGCAGCCGAGTTCCTGGCCAGCCTGCAGCAGGCTCAGGCCCCGCTGCTGGCCCGCGAGGACTTCGGCGAAGCCGAGAAGGCCCTCGGTGCCGCACCGCCCGCGAGCCTCGGCGACGATGCCGAACTGAAAGCCGGCCTGCAGCAGCTGCGCACCGAACTGCAGGCCAAGGCGCGCACCCGCCTCGAAGCCTTGACCCAGGCGGTCGGGCACGCGCGCGCCAGCGGCGATGCGACGGCGCTCGGCGCGGCGATCGAAGCGCTCGACGCGGCCCTGCGGCAGCCAGCCCGCTGGCCCGCGGCCCTGCGCCCGCAACTCGAAGAACCGAAGGCACTCCTGGTGGCCGCACGGGAGACGCTGGGTGGCCTGCAACGCGATGCGCGCCAGAGTGTCTGGCTGCAGTTCCGCGACGCGGTGCAAAAGGCCGAAGGGCTGATGGCGCGTGCCCAGCGCGGCGACTTCGCCGGTGCCGGTGCCGCGGCCCAGGAGTTTGCCACCGCCCACCCCGGCGAACCGGCCGGCGAGCACGCTGCGGCGCTGGCCACCGCCCTGCAGCAGGCGCAGGCGTTCGGCGAAGCCCTCGACCGGGCGATCGCCGCGGGCCAGGTGAGCTACCGGGCCGGCGACGGCAGCCAGCTCGCCGTGCTCCGCCTCGACTGGAAGGCGCAGAAGCTGGTGGTCGCCGATCCGGCGAAGAAGCCGCAAAAGGAGCAGTTGCTGGCCCTCGAAGGCATCGGTCTCGAGACCTTCGCGGCACTGGCCGAGTCGGTGGCCCCGCCTGCGCCCGGCAGCCGCGAGAGCTGGCTCGGCTTCTTGTCGCTGGGCGGCCACGCCCAGGCAGCACGCGACTACCTGAGCCGGGTGCGGCCCGGGGACGATGCCACGGGCACCGGAGCGGCCGGCTATCCGCTCGGCGCCACGCTGCTCGAAGCCCTGCTGCGGCGCCTGCCCGAGGACCAAGCACCATGGCTCTTGGCCCTGCGCCGCGAACTGCAGGCCGGCACCCGGCTCGCGGCCGCGCTGCGCGCGCTGTCCGAACGCCGCAACCTGGCAGCCGCGGCCCACCTCGACAAGCTGTTCGCCGACGCGCCGCACAGCCTGGTGGTGGCGCTGTTGCCGTGAGCTTGGCCGTGCGCGAGATCGCCGGCGCGGTGCACTTCGCGGTGAAAGTGGTACCGGGTGCCAGCCGCACGCGCATCCAGGGACTGCACGGCGACGCGCTGAAGGTCCAGGTCGCGGCCCCGCCGGAACACGGCAAGGCCAATGCTGCCGTGCTCGCGCTCCTGGCCGCGGCGCTCGGGACGACCCAGAACCAAGTGGCGCTGGTGCGCGGGGCCAGTTCGCCGCGCAAGACCATCGCGGTGCGCGGCCTCGCCGCAGCCTGGGTGGTGCAGCGACTGCTCGCCAGCGAGTGACCGCGCAACTCGGCTCGATTCGACGGGCGGACCATGGCCACGCCCGGTGGCTGCGTTAGCATCCGCAGATGGCCGAAACCTCGAGCCAACATCGCCCGTCCGCCCGCGAGATCGCCCAGTTCGTGCAGCAGCGCACCCCTCTGCGGCCGCGCATCGCCATGCTGCTCGGCTCCGGCCATGCGTCGATCACCAACCAGCTCAAGGAGAAGGTGGTGATCCAAGGCGACGACCTGCCCGGTGCGCCACTGCAATCGCCGCTGCTGATCGGCCTGCTCGAAGGCGTGCCGGTGGCGGTCGCCGATGCGCCGCTGTCGATCCACGAAGTGCAATCCGCGCAGGAGCTGGCGCTGCCGGTGCGCGTGCTGCGTGCACTCGGCACCGACCTGCTGATCCTGACCGCGGGCGCGGCGAGCCTGTGCCAACAGCTCGAGCCGGGCACCATCGCCGTGCTCGACGACCACCTGGATTTCTCCGGCCTGCGGCCGCTCGCCGGTCCGCCCGACGACCATGGGCCGCGGTTCCCCGACATGAGCGAGCCCTATGCGCGCCGCTGGCAGGACGTCGCCCGCGACGTGGCCCTGCGCGCCGGGGTGCCGTGCCTGCCCGGGGTGTTCGCCGCGGTTCCCGGCCCGCACCTGCCGACCCGCGCGGAATATCGTTTCCTGCGCCAGGCGGGTGCCGATCTGGTCGGCATGTCGCTGGTGCCGGAGGCCGTGGCCGCGGTGCACGCGGGCTTCGAAGTGCTGGCGCTGGTCGGCATCACGCAGCAGTTGCTCGCCGGCCGGCCGGTGCAGACTTCGATCGAAGCCATGATCGACGCCGCCGACTTGGCCGCACCACGCATGGCCAGCATGCTGGTGGGCATCGTCGCCGCCGCAGACCGCTGAAAACCTGCCAACCAGTTTCATGCCCCCCCTCACACCGCGCCGCCCCCGCCTCGCCGTGCTGCTCAGCGGCACCGGGCGCACCCTGCAGAACCTGCTCGACCGCAGCAGCGACGGCCGGCTGCACGCGGTGGTGGCCGGCGTGGCCAGCGACCGCGCCGATGCGTTCGGCCTGCAACGCGCCATCGACCACGGCATCGATGCTCGGTGCCTGCGCGACACTTCGACGCTGTGGTCTTGGCTCGCGGAACTCGACGTCGATCTGGTGATCCTGGCCGGGTACCTGCGACTCCTGCCGATCGTGCCGGAATACGAAGGGCGTGTGCTCAACATCCACCCGTCCCTGCTGCCGAAGTTCGGCGGCAAGGGCATGCTGGGCGAGGCCGTGCACCACGCGGTGCTGGCCGCTGGCGAAACCGAGAGCGGCTGCACCGTGCACCTGTGCGACGAACAGTACGACCACGGCCGGGTGCTGCTACAGGCCCGAGTGCCGGTGCGGCCCGGCGACACCGCAGCACAGCTCGCGGCGCGCGTGTTCACCGCCGAGTGCGAAGCCTACCCCGCGGCGATCGCGCTGCGCTGGGCCGAACTGCAGGCCGCACGGCCGCCGGGCGACTAACGCCGACGGCGCAACCGCCGCAGCAGTTCGTCCGCGGCCGCGCCGCCCAGGATCACCGCCCCGACCACGGCGTGTTCGAGCTGGTTGCTGCGGAAGTTCAGGTTGATGGCGTTCTGCAGCACCAGCATCAGCGAAGCGCCGAACACCACCGCCAGCACCTGGCCTTCACCGCCGCGCAAAGCGACCCCACCGAGCACCGCACCGGCGATCGCGTACAGTTCGTACCAACTGCCGAAACTCGCCGGCTCCGCCGCACCGACGTCGAGCACGAACAGACAGCCGCCGAGCGCTGCCAACGAAGAACACACCACATAGGCCGCAATGGTCAGCGCCCCGGTGCGCACCCCGGCGAAGCGTGCCGCCTCCTCGTTGCGCCCCAGCGCGAACAGATGCCGCCCGAACACCGTGCGGTTCCACAGCCACCCGCTGGCCAACGCCACCGCCGCCAGCAACAGCAGCGGCACCGGCAGGCCGAAGCCCGGCCCGAGCGGCAGCCGGGCCGCGACCAGTTCGCGCAGGCCGTTCGCGGCCCCCTGGAAGCCCATGGTGCGATCCCCGGTGGCCGCACGCACGATGCCGCGGTACAGCAACAGCCCGCACAGCGTCACCACGAACGGCTGCAGGCGCAGACCGACCACCAGAATGCCGTGCCACAGCCCCACCAACGCGCCGGTGGCCAACACCACCGGCACCGCCAGCAACGGCGACCAGCCGCAATCACGACACAACCACGGCAACAGACACCCCGCGACGGCGACCAGCGAGCCGAGTGACAGATCGATGCCCCCCGTGACGATCACGAACGCCGCGGCGAGGCTCAGCACGCCATACATGCCGATGCGCTGCAGCAGGTTCTCCAGGTTGTAAGCCGAGACGAACGTGTAGGCGCCCGTCGCCGGGTCGCGCGACAGCAGCGCCGTCACCAGCACCACCGCCAGCAACAGCACCGCGATGCCGACGAGTTTGCGCGGGTCGTTCATCGCGGTGCCCCGCCGGTCGCCAGCCACATCACGGCCGGTTCGGTGGCTTCGGCGCGCGGCAGTTCCCCGGCCAGTGCTCCCTGATGCAACACCAACACGCGGTCGGCGAGCTGCAGCACCTCCTCGAGGTCCGAACTGACGAACAAGACGCCGAGACCCGCCGCGGCGAGCTGGTCCAGGCGCGCGTAGATCTCGGCGCGGGCACCGACGTCGACGCCCCGGGTCGGTTCGTCGAGCAGCAGCACCTTCGGCTCGGCCGCCAGCCATTTGCCGAGCACCACCTTCTGCTGGTTGCCGCCCGACAGGGCGGACACGGCCTGGTCGGGGCCGGCGGTGGCGATGCCCAGCTCTGCGATGCTGCGTTCGGCGAGCGCGGCTTCGTAGCGCCGGTCGACCAGCACACCGCGCCGGTGCAGGGTCGGCAGCGACAGGTTGTGCCGCACCGACATGCCGAGCACGAGTCCCTGCAGCTTGCGATCCTCGGGCACCAGCACGAGGCCCGCCGCCGCGGCACCGGCCGGGTCGTGGCCGCGCAGGGCTACGCCATCGACTTGCAGGTCGCCGGCCACCGGGGGATCGATGCCGAACAGCGCGCGCAGCAGTTCGGTGCGGCCGGCCCCGAGCAGACCGGCGATGCCCACCACTTCGCCGCGCCGCACCGCGAACGACACTGCGTGCTGCGGAAACGCGGCGGTGCGCAGACCGGCCACGCGCAGCACCTCCGGGCCCAGTGCGTGGCTGCGCGCCACACTGGCGGTGAGCGAGCGGCCGACCATCAAGGCCACCATGCGTTCGTGGCTGGCTTCCGCCACCGGCAGTTCGCCGCTGTTGCGGCCATCGCGCAGGCCGACCACGCGGTCGGCGATGGCGGCGACTTCGCCGAGCCGGTGCGAGATGTAGACGATGCCGACGCCGCGCGCGCGCAGGTCGCGGACCACGGCGAACAGCCGCGCCACCTCGCCGGGCGTCAGGCTCGAAGTCGGCTCGTCCATGATCAGGACCCGTGCTTCCTGACGGAGCGCTCGCGCAATCTCGAGCAGTTGCTTCTGCCCAGGACTCAAGGACGCCACCGGCTGCGCCGGATCCAGCTCGGCGCCGAGCTGCCGCAGGCTCTCTGCCGCCGCCTGCTGCATCCTGCGCTCCGCGAGCCAGGGCCCACGCCGCAGTTCCTGGCCGAGGAACAACGCCCCCGCCACCGACAGGTTGTCGCACAGGCTCAGTTCCTGGTGGATCAGGGCGATGCCAGCGTGCCGCGCCGCGGCCGGCGTGCGCAGGTGCAGCACGGCGCCCTCGAGCCGCAGTTCGCCCGCGTCTGGCTGGTGCACGCCGGCCAGGATCTTCATCAGCGTGCTCTTGCCAGCGCCGTTCTCCCCGACCAGCGCCACCACTTCGCCGCGGTGCAGCGTGAAGTCGACCCCGGCGAGCGCCTGCACGCCCGGGAACGCCTTGCGCACCGAACGCACTTCCAGCAGCGGTGCCGCCCTGGTGCTCACTGCCGGCCGGTCTTCTGCTTGAGGTCGTTCCAGAACGCCTGCACCTCGGCGCGGCGGATGCGCCGCGCGGGGATGTCGAGGTAGCCACCGGGCGGCAAGAGCGCCGCCCGCGCCTTGGCATCGGCGGCCCGCGCCAGCTTGGCCAGCAGCGTGACCGAGGCCCGGCCGTACTCGTAGGGGTTCTGCACCACGGTGCCGAACACATGCCCGTCGACGATGCCCTGCAACGTGGCTTCGTTCTCGTCGAACGCCACCAGCGCCACCGAGCCGAGGCGGTTCGCCGACTTCACGGCTTCGAGCAGCAGCGGCGGCTCGTACTCGAACAACCCCACCATGCCGGCCAGGTCGCTCCAGCGGGCCAGGGCGTCCTGCGCGATCGACTTGCCCTTCTGCCGATCGAACTGGTCGGTGAAGGTGGCGCGGATCTCGAAGCGCTCGCCCTTCAGCACCGCGTCCTGCGGGTCGAACCGCGCGGGATCGCGCGAGCGGCCGAGCAGTTCGTCGATCAGTCCTTGGCGGCGGCGGCGCGCGTTGTCCTGGTCGAGCGTGCCGACCAAGAGCACGATCGGGCCACCGTTGGGCAAGGCTTCGGCGAGCAGTTGGCCGCACTGCCGCCCGGCCTCGTAATTGTCCATGCCGATGTAACACAGGCGCTGGCTCGCGGGCGCGTCGCTGTCGTGCGTCACCAGCAGCGTGCGCGCCGCCACCTTGTCCAGGAGCGGCGTCATGTTCGCCGGGTCCTTGGGCGACACGGCGATGCCCTGCACCCCGCGGCCCAACAGGTCCTCGAGGATGCGCTTCTGCTCTTCGGCGGTGCCGTTCGGCGGCAGGTGCACGCTGACGTCGACGTCCGCCTCGCGTTTGCCGGCTTCGACGCCGAACCCGGCCACGGTCCAGAACTCGGCCACGCAATTGGTGACGAACGCCAACTGCAGGCGCTGGCCGGCAGCGGGCGCCCCGGCCTCACCTGCTCGACTGCAGGCGGCCAGCGCAGAGAACAGAACCAGGGCAAGGGATCTCATGGCAAAGCGGTGCGATCGAAGGGCCACGGCAGGCTACCCGGCCGCGGCGGTAGGCACCACGGCGCGGTGCGCGCCAGGCCCGCTCAGCCGACGGTCACGCCGCCGTTCACCGCCAAGTCCTGACCGGTGACGAACGCCGCAGCGTCGCTGGCGAGGAACGCCACCGCCCCGCCGACATCGGCGGGCACTCCCCAGCGCTGCATCGGTACCTGCGCCAGGTACGCCTGCTTCTGGCTCTCCGGATCGTCGCGGTGGCGCTCCACCGGGATCCAGCCGGGCGACACGATGTTCACCGTGATCTGCCATGGCGCCAGTTCCTGCGCCATGGAACGTGTCCAGCCGGTCTGGGCGCCCTTGGCCGCCACGTAGGCACTGAAGTTCGGCACACCGCGGCGGAACACTTCGCTGCCGATGTTGACGATGCGCCCGCAGCGCCGCTGCTTCATGCCGGGCAACACGGCACGGGTCAGCAGGAACGGCGACTTGACGAAGAAGTCGAGCATCTGCTGGTGGAACGCCCAGTCGTACTGGTCGATCGGCCGCTGCGGCTGGGCCGGCGTGGCGTTGACCACCAGGATGTCGATCGGCCCGAGCTGCTTCTCGACCTCGCGGCACAACCGGCTGGTCTGCCGTTCGTCGGTGGCATCGGCGCGGAACAGGCCACCTTCGAAGCCCCGCCCCTCGAGCTCCGCAAAGGTCGCCGCCGCGGCCGCTTCGCCATGGCAGAAGTTCAGGGCCACCTTGGCGCCGGCCCGCGCCAAAGCGAACGCAATCGCCTTGCCGAGACCTTTGCTGCTGCCGGTGACGAGCGCCGTGCGGCCCAGCAGCGTGAACGGCCGCGGTTCGCAATCGATCGGCGGGTCGAGACGGGAGGCGCGCGTGCGAGGGGGCTTGGCCATGCAGCGAGCAAGGTAACCCACCCGCCCCGCCCATTGAATCCTCCACCACAGCACGCCCTCCCTCTTGCGCCGCCCCTGGCAACTGCTACCACCAAGGCCATGAGCGATGACGTCGACGATGCCGACCTGGACCCTCCCGACGACGAACAGGACCTGCTGCTCGAGCTGCCCCTGCCGACGCGTCCCCGCGAACGACTGGACTTCGAAGTGGCCGTCGAAGCACTCGACGAAGAGCTCGCCGAGGCGGTCGACGCGGCTGGCGTCGGCGAGGGGGTTGGCTACGAGCTCGACGACCACCTGTGCACGCTGTTCTTCTGCGGTCCGGATGCCGCAGCACTGCTCGCAGTACTGCGGCCGCTCATGAAGCGCTCGCCACTTGGCCGCGGCGCGCACTTCGTGCGCACCGTGGCCGACGGCCAGGGCGGCTTCTCGCACCAGCGCCTGCCCGTGTGAGCGCCGCGAACGAACCGGCTGCGCGGTGCGCCGACCCCATCCGTTGCGCCGCGCAAGCCAGCGGCGGCGCTCGAGCCAGCGGCGCCGCTCAAGCCATTGGCAACCGGCGCAACAGCTCGGCGCGCCCGAGGCCGTGCGCCGCCGTGAGCCGCTGCAGCTCGGCGTCTTCCGGTCGCGCGACGACCGCACCGGACGGCAAGCGCGCCACCTTGTAGAGCACCGGGCCGAACGGCGTGGCGCGGGTCTCCTGCCACCGCTCCAGCACCGTGCGCAGAACCCGGTGGCTGCGCACACCGAGGGTGCTGCCCTCTTCGAGCAACATGGCCGTGAGCGCCTGCTGGCGGGCCGGATCGGCCAACACGGTCAACAACACGCCCGGCCGCCCCTTCTTCATGGTCACCGGGGTGGCGAAGGCGTCGACGGCGCCCTGCGCCAACAGCGCATCGAGCAACCAGCCGATCTGTTCGCCGGTCGCGGTGTCCACTTGGCATTGCAGCTCGACCAACTCGGTGGCCGAACCGGGTGTCGTGAGTTCGGCCACGGTGAGCCGCAGCAGATTCGGCAAGTCGGGGTTGTCGCGCGTGCCGGCTCCGTAGCCAACCGCGGTGGCGGTGTAGGCCAGAGGTTGGTCGAATCCAGCCACCAGCGTGCGCAGCAGCGCCGCGCCGGTCGGCGTGGTGCACTCCCCGCGCGCCCCCGAGCGCACTGGGATCCCACGCAACAGCGCCGCCGTGGCCGGTGCGGGCACCGGCAACACGCCGTGGGCAGCGCGCACCGTACCGGCCCCCACTTGGATGCCATTGGCGTACCACCGCTCCACGCCGAGCAGATGCGCACCCAGGCACGCACAGACCACGTCGACGATGGTGTCTTCGGCACCGACCTCGTGGAAGTGCACGTGCTGGATGTCGACGCCGTGGGCCGCCGCTTCGACCGCACCGATGGCGCGGTAGACGGCGAGGCAATGCTCCAACACCGGTCCCGGCAGCTCGGCCTGCGCCACGATGCGCTCGATCTCAGCGAGCCCGCGGTGGCGGTGGCTTTCGGTGCCGGGCTGGCGGGGTGCCGCGGCAGTCGCCAGCGGCGCGAACTGACCCTCTGCCAACCCACTCGTCGCCACCTGGAAGTGGGTACCGCTGAGCCCCGCGCGCAACACCCGTTCGGCCCGGATCGACACCCCGGGCAACCGCAACCGCTGCACCGCGTCGTGCAGCGGCTGCAAGGGCACACCGGCGTCCAGCAGGGCGCCGACCCACATGTCGCCGGCGACGCCGGCGAACGCGTCGAGGATCGCGATGCGCATGCTGGCTCCGCTCAGCGCTTGCCCTGGCCGATGCGCTTCTGCCCCTTCTCGGTCCACTGCGGCCGCTCGCGCTGGTTGGCGCAGTCGACCACCACTTCGTACAGACCGCGCACCACCTGGGTCATGTGCTCGGTGTCGATGCGCGACACTTCGTCGCTCGGTCGGTGGTAGTCCTTGTGCAGCGAACCGGCGCTGATCGAATGGCCGACGATCCCGGCGCGGGCGAAGGACCAGTTGTCGCTCTGCGCGAACAACTGCCCGGCCATGCCGAACGGCACCACTTCGACGCCGCCGCGCTGCAGTGCTGCGGTCGCCAGCGTCGCGAAGTCGCTGAGGTCGTCCCCCGTGATCCACGCTTTTCCGGCACGCCCTGGTTCGGGCCGACCGAGCATCTCGAGATTGACGTTCAACACGATGCGGTCCTTCGGCACCGGCGGTTCCGCGACGAACGCGGCCGAACCGCGCAGGCCCTTCTCTTCGGCGGAGAAGCAGACGAACAACACGCTGCGCCGCAGCGGCCCGGCCTTGGCCAACGCCTCGGCGAGCAGCACTACGGCTGTGGTGCCGGAAGCATCGTCGTCGGCCCCGTTGTGGATCGAGTCGCCCTCGACCGGATGGCCGATGCCGATGTGGTCGTAGTGGGCGCTCACCACCACGTACTCGTCCTTGGCGTCGGTGCCGGGCCGCAGCCCCACCACGTTGCGCAACGGCACCGAGACGCTCTCCGGAGGTGTGGCCTGCCACTGCAGGGTGAAGTCACGCACCTTGCCGGCCTCGGCTGCGGGCAGCAAGCCCTCGCGCACCAACAGCACCGGCTTGGCCGCAGCGCGACGCCCGCCGAGCAGGGTGCGTTCGCCGGCCGACAGCCGCCAGTACGGATGGTCTTCCGGCACCTCGATCACGACCGGCCGGCGGGCGCTCTCGGTCTGCAACAGCCGCTGCAGCGCCGGATCGCCGGCCCGCGCCACCGTGCACGGCTCTTCGTCTCCGGTGGCCACATCGGCACCCCGCCACAACCGCACGTCGCGTTCGGGTTCGAGCGCGATCGCTTGCTTCTGCTCGCCCACGAGCAGGGACAGCTTCGCCACCAGCCCTTGGGCCGACAGGCGTTGCCCGGGCAGGGAGTAGGAGTGGAACCACGAATCCGGCACCACTTGCTGCAGGCCCGCACCGGCGAACCGCGCCCCGAGCCAATCCGCTGCCGCCTCGAGACCGGGACTCGGAGTGTCTCGGCCACCGCGCTCGTCGGCCGCGAGCCAGGTGAGGGTCTCGCGCAGACGTGCTTCGGTGATGGTCGCAGCCTGGGCCAGGAGCCCTCCGGTCGCGGTGAGCGCAGCGACGAACACGGACCTTGCGTGGATCATGGGCGGTGCAGCAGTTCGTTCAGGGAGCCAGAGCGGTAACCGAAGACGTCGAGCGCGACGAACACGTAGCCGGTGCTGCGCAGCTCGCGGCCGAGCTGTTCGCGCAGGGCGAACGCCCGCTCGAGCTCGTCCGGCGCGATCTCCAAGCGGGCCACGTCGCCGTGGTGGCGCACGCGGAACTGGCGGAAGCCGAGGGCCTGCAGCCGCGCTTCGGCGGCTTCGATGCGTGCCAGCACGGCGGCGTCGACCGGGGTGCCGAACGGCACCCGCGAAGCGAGGCAGGCGAGGCTCGGCTTGTCGGCGTTGGGCAGTCCCGCGGTGCGGCAATAGCGTCGCACGTCGGCCTTGGTGAACCCGGCGTCGGCGAGCGGCCCCAGCACGCCGTGCTCGGCCGCAGCGCGCTGGCCCGGACGGTGGTCGGCAAGGTCGTCGTGGATCAGCCCGTAGAGCACCGGCCACTCGGCAGGGGCGATCGCCGTGCGCTGGGCGGCGACGGTCAGGAACAGTTCGCGTTTGCAGTGGTAGCAACGGTCGCCGGCGTTGGCGCGGTACTCGGGCCGCTCCAGCTCGTGCGTCGGCAACACCACGTGGCGGACCCCGATCTGCGCCGCCAACTGCCGGGCTTCGGCCAGTTCGGCGCGCGGCAGGGACGGGGAATCGGCGGTCACGGCGACCGTGCGGTCGCCGAGCACGGCGCGGCAAGCGTGCAGCAAGGCCGTGGAATCCACCCCTCCGGAGAAGGCCACCACGGCACCGGGCAGGGCCTGCAGGGCCGCGTGGAGCCGCTGGCACTTGGCGGCGTGGGCAGAGTCGGCCGCAGTGGGCAGCATGGCGGTGTTCTACCGCCGCCGGCCGTCGTAGACCACCCGCCCGTCGACGACCGTGAGCAGCACCACGGCCTGCAGGATCTCGTCGTCGCTGCAGACCAGCAGGTCGCGGTCGAACACCGTGAAGTCGGCGCGTTTGCCGGCTTCGATGGTGCCGAGATCCGCCTCCGCGAACGAAGCGAACGCAGCGTGGGCGGTGAAGCCGCGCAGCGCCTGGGCTCTGGTCAGCTGCTGGTCGGGCCGCAGGCCTGCGGCCGGGCCGCCGGCTTGCGGCCGCGTGGTCACGGCGGCGAACAAGCCGTGCCGCGGATCGGCGCTCTCGACCGGGAAGTCGCTGCCGAACGGCACCACCGCGCCGAGTTCGAGGAACGTGCGGAACGCGTAGGCGCCGAGCACCCGTTCCGGCCCGAGGCGCGCCAGCGCCCACGGCATGTCCGAAGTCAGGTGGGTCGGCTGCATCGACGGCAGCACGCCAAGCGCCAAGAACCGCGCGAAGTCTGGTTTGGCCACCACCTGGGCGTGTTCGATGCGGAACCGCCGGGCGGCGAGTCCCCCGTCGACCTGGAGCTCGGCGAACACGTCGAGCACCGCACGGTTGCCACCGTCGCCGATCGCGTGCACACACAGCTGCATGCCGGACTCCACGCACAACTGCGCCAGCTCCCGCAGCGGCCCCTTGGCCACCGGACGATTGCCGTTGCCGCGCCATCCGGGTCGGTCGCTGTATTCTTCGAGCAACGCCGCCCCGCGCGAGCCCAGCGCGCCGTCGGCGTAGGTCTTGACCGCGCGTGCCACCAGCAGACCGTCCTTGCTGTGCCACGGGCCGCGGCGGATGCGCTCGCGTTCGTGGTCGGCGAGCAGCACGTGGACCCGCAGGTGCCACTGCCGATTCTTGTGCAAGAGCCGCAGCTCCTCCAGCACCGGCTCGGTCACCCCAGCATCGTGCACGCACGTGAGGCCGAGCCGCAGGCAGTGTTCTTGGGCCGCCAGCAGGCGGCTCCGGATCTGTTCGTTGTTCGGCTCGGGCACCGGCACACTGGACATGGCCGCGTCGACCAACACACCGGTCGGTTCGCCGTCGTCGCCGAACAGGATCTCACCGCCCGGCGGCGCTTCGCTCGTGGCGACCACCCCGGCGAGACGCAGCGCCCGCAGGTTGGCGAGCCCGGCGTGGCCGTCGACCCGCCAGAGCCACACCGGATGGTCCGGCACCGCGGCGGAGAGTTCGGCGTGGTGCGGCATGGCCGGATCGGGCCAGCGATTCTGGTCCCAGCCGCGCCCCAAGACCCATTGGCCCTTCGGCAGCTTGGCTGCCGCCGCCGCGACCTTCTCCACCAGCGCCTCGTAGGACCGGCAGCCGACCAGATCCACCTGCTCGAGCTGTGCACCGAGCCCGAGCAGGTGGCCATGGGCATCCTGCAGCCCGGGCACCACGAAGGCCTGCGGGAGCTCGACCACCACCGCAGCCGCACTGGGCTCGGTGCCAGGCGCGGCCACGCGCCCACCGGCGACCACCAGCGGGCCCGACCAGGCCGTGCCGGTCCCCGTGTGCACCGTGGCACCACGCAGCACCAGATCTTGAGGCACCGAGCACAGCGACAGCAGGACCGCGGCGAACATGCCGCCATGCTACGTCAGCTGGCGGTGCCGTCGCAGCGGATCTCGGTGTCCGGCGTGAAGATCGTGCGCAAGGCCCGCTTGCCGTCCGGCACCCGCGCCCCCGGGAACAGCAGGCACTCGCGCAGTTCGGCACCCGCTCCCACCGTGGCCCCGGCCATCGCCACGCTGCGCTCCACCACCGCGCCGCTGCCGAGCCGGGCCGTCGGCGCCACGTACGCGCCACTGCCGCGCTTGTCCAACAGCCGCAGGTTCAACTCCAGCAGGTCGGCTGGGTAGCTGACGTTCATGTCGGCTCGGACCACTTCCGCCGCGTCGACGCGGTAGCCGTCGTCGATGAAGATCTGGATCGAGTCGGTGATCTCGTACTCGTTGCGCATCGCCGTGCGCGGCGTGCGCCGCACGGCGTCGAAGAACGACAGGTCGAACAGGTAGATGCCGCAGCCCTTCAAGTCGGTGCGCGGGTGCCGCGGCTTCTCGACCACGCGTTGCACCCGGCCCGCGGCGTCGGCCAACACCACGAAGTTGCGTTTGATCGCCTCGCGATCGGGCTCCCGTTTGCAAGCGAGCACGCCGCCGAGCCCGGGGCCCGCAGTGAACCGGTCGACCATCGACGCCAGGTTCTCGGTGTCGAAGTAGATGTCGCCCAGGAACAGGAAGAACGGTCGATCGACGTGCGGCTCGAGCCGCGACACCGCATGCGCGATGCCGAGCGTCTCCTCCTGTTCGACGTAGCGAATCGACACACCGAACTGGCTGCCGTCGCCGAGCGCCCGCACCACTTCGTGGCCGAGGTGGCCGATCACCACCACCACCGAGCGGATGCCGAGCGCCGCCATCATCTGCAGCTGGAACGCCATCAGCGGCTGGTCGAGCACCGGCAGGATCGGCTTCGGCCAGCGCTCCGAGAACGGGCGCATGCGCGTGCCCTTGCCCGCGGCCAGCACCACCCCCATCAAGTCCACGGCCATCGTCAGCGGCCGGGGCGGATGTTGCGCACCAGGGACACCCGGCTGGTCAGCAAGCTGGCGATCAGCAGATCGCGCTTGCCGTCGACATCCATGTCGAGCAGCACCGCACTGGTCGCGCCCCGGGTGCCCGGGAAGCGCACCAGACTCGGGAAGCCACCTTCGCCGTCGCCGACCAGCACGCGGAAGTCGCCACTCACCAGCGAGGTCACCAGAACGTCGAGGCGACCGTCCCCGGTGAGATCCTGGGCCAGCAGCGCCGTCGGCGTGGCCCCGGCCGGGAACACCTGGGTGGTGAAGCCGGCGCGCGAGCCGAACAACACCGTGATCGTGCCGGGGGTGGCATTGCTGACCACCAGGTCGGCGCGCCCGTTGCCGTCGAAGTCGGCGGTGATCAGGTAGTTCGGTGCCTGGCCGACCGGGATGCTGAGGAACTCCTCGAACTCGAGGCTGCCGGCGTTGCGCAGCACGGTGATGTCGGAGGCCTGCACCCGCGACACCGCGAGGTCGAGGCGACCATCGCCGGTGAAGTCGGCCGCCACCACGTCGATCGGCGCACCGGACATCGGCAGGGTGCGCTGTGCACCGAACTGGAACGGCCTCGCAGTGCCAGGAATCACGTGCAGCGCGTTGCCCACGAAGTCGGCGATCGCCAGGTCGAAGTCCCCGTCGCGATCGAGGTCGGCCACAGCGAAACCGAACGGCCCGGTCAAGGTCCCGATGGTGCCGACCAAGCCGGGCACCAGCTCGAACTCGAGTTCGCCACGCGTCGAACGGTTGCGCAGGAACTTCAGCCCGCCGATCACACTGGCCACCACGTCCAGCCGCCCATCGCGATCGAGGTCGGCAGTGCGCACCTGGAACACCTGCATGCCCAGGTCGACGGTGTGCACCACCCCGAGGGTGCCATCGGCGCGCCGCTGCATGAACTTCACCAGAGTGCTGTCGAGGGACGCCATCACCACCTCGGGCAGACCGTCCCGGTCGAAGTCACCACCCGCGAGCCACGGCGCGTTGGGCAGGCCAGTCTCGTAGTTGCGCGCACCGAACAGCTCGCCGTTGTCCCGTGCCAGCCACAGATTGACGCGGTCGCCGAGCCCGGACAAGACGCACAGGTCGTTGCGACCGTTGCGGTCGAGATCGCCGACGAACGGCCGCAGGGGCAACCCAGTGGCATCGTACTGGATCTGCTCGCCGAGGGTCCCATTCGGGAGCTGCGGCACCACCACCACGCTGGCGTAACTGCCGAGGCAGGCGACCAGGTCGGGCAGGCCGTCCGAGGTGGCATCGGCAATGATGCTGAGCGAGGGCGCCGAAGCCACCGGGACGTCGAACGACTGGTAGACGACCGGCACCGTGCCGCCACCGCCGAGGGGCGGAGCCACCGTGAAGTCGGTCACGACCACGAACCGCTGGCTCTCGAACGCGGACACGACCATGTCGCCGCGACCGTCGCCGGTGAGGTCGCCCACCGACACGGCGCGCGGCGCACCGGGAATCGAGAACTCGAGCGGCAGGTTGCTGCCGAAGGTCTGGTTCGGCATCGTCCCGGCGTAGACCAGCACACGCGAACGCACCGGATCGGCGACGATCACGTCGAGCAGGCCGTCCCGGGTCGCGTCCGCGAGCGTCAAGGTGAACGCCACACCGCCGCCGGGCAAGGTGATCGGCGTCGCGGCCGTGAAGCCACCGAGACCGTCGCCCAGATAGACCACGATCTCCGGCGCTTCTGGCCGCGCGACCAGCACGTCCAACGAGCCGTCGAAGTCCACATCGCCGACGGCCACCGCCAGGGCGTCCTGACCCACCGGCAGCGACGCCATCACCGTGAACGTGCCCTGGCCGTCGTTGCGGTAGACATCCGTGGTGTTGCCCGTGTTGCGCACCACCACCAGATCGCGAGCCCCGTCCCGGTCGAAGTCACCGCTGGCCAACCAGATCGGCCCACCGCCCAGATTCAGGCTCTGGCCCACGACGAAGCCCGTGTTGTTGCCGTGCAGGACCCGCATCTCCCCGGACAGGCTGATGACCACCATGTCCATGAAACCATCGCCGTCGAAGTCGGCGACTTGGAAGTCGGCGTGTTCGCCGGTGCCCGTCGGAATCTCCAGACGGGTTTCGAACAACGGCACGCCCAAGGGGCCGGCACCGGCCGCGCCAGTGTCGTGGCGCGCACAGGCAGCGAGGACGGCAACGGCGGCGAGCCACGGAAGATGACGACTGGGGTGGGTCATGCGCTCAGGAGAAACTTGGGGGCGAACCAACTACTGCGAAGGGTAACACATGCTGCGCCAGAAGCGGTCAGAAGGTGGGGCCGATTCGCCGGGCTCGGGACGTCCGGCGCAACCCCCCTTGCCACCGGGCCGAGTCCCCCTGCGGCGGCAGCGACCTCGTCCACCCCATCGCGACCCGGCTCGCCGCAGACTGCCGAGTTGTTAGCATCGCCACGGATGCGACCCCGCTCCACCGCACCCTCACCCCGCACCACCACGCGCCGGCCAGCCAGCCAGGGCGCGCTGTTCGGCGCCCTGCTCGCCGCCCTGCTCGCCGCCACGTGTACGACCGCAACCACCACCATGCCGGAAGCCACTGTCCCCGCCGATCCCCACCTCTGGCTCGAAGACGTGCACGGCGAACGTGCGCTGGCTTGGGTGCGCGAGCACAATGCAGCAGCCGAACGCACGCTGGCCGGTGACCCCCGCTTCCAGAGCATCTACCAGCGCATCCTGGCGGTGCTCGACAGCGAAGCCAAGATCCCCTACGTCGCCAGCCACGGGCCCCACCTCTACAACTTCTGGCAGGACGGGGCCCACCCGCGCGGGCTGTGGCGGCGCACTTCGTTCGCGGAGTACCAGAAGGACCAGCCGGCCTGGGAAACGGTGCTCGACCTCGACGCCCTGGGCCGCGCCGAAGGCGAGAACTGGGTGTGGCACGGCGCCCAGGTGCTGCGGCCGGGCCACGACCGCGCCCTCGTCTCGCTGTCGCGGGGCGGCGCCGACGCAGCCGTGGTGCGCGAGTTCGACTTGGTGCAGAAGCAGTTCGTCGCCGACGGCTTCGTCCTGCCCGAGGCCAAGAGCCAGGTTGCCTGGCGCAACCGCGACGAACTGCTGGTCGGCACCGACTTCGGCCCCGGAACCCTGACCAGTTCGGGCTACCCGCGCCTGGCCAAGCTCTGGCGCCGCGGCACGCCGCTGGCGAGCGCCACCGAGTGGATGGCCGCGCGACCGGACGACGTGTTCTTGGTGGCGAGCCACGACCCGACGCAGGGCTTCGAACGCGACCTGGTGCAGCGCGCGATCACCTTCTACACCAACGAGGTGTTCGTGGTGCGCTCTGGCACGCCGGTCAAGATCGACAAGCCGGACAGCGCCACCGCCCATCTGCACCGCGAATGGCTGCTGCTGGAGCTGCGCGACGATTGGCAAGTCGGCGCGACGACCTACCCGGCAGGTGCGCTGCTGGCGGCCGAACTCGAACCGTTCCTGGCCGGGGCGCGGCGGTTCGAGGTGCTGTTCACGCCGACCGAACGCACGTCGCTGGCCGGCATCACCCCGACCCGCAACCACCTGCTGCTCACGGTGCTCGACCAAGTGGCGAGCCGAGTCCTGGTGCTCACCCGCCGCGCAGGCGCTTGGCAGAGCGAGCCGCTGCCGGGCCTGCCGGAGTTCGGCACCGTGTCGGTCGCGGCCGTCGACGAGGAAGCCGGCGACGACTACTGGCTCACGCGCACGGACTACCTGCAGCCGACCAGCTTGTGGCACGGCACCGTCGGCCAAGGGCCGCCGCGCCGGCTGAAGAGTCTGCCGGCGTGCTTCGACAGCACGGGCCTCACGGTGGTACAGCACACGGCGCGTTCCGCCGACGGCACCGAGGTGCCGTACTTCCTGGTGGCGAAGGCCGACCTGCCCCACAACGGTGCCCAGCCGACGTTGCTCTACGGCTACGGCGGCTTCGAAGTGTCGCTCACGCCCACCTACTCGGCCGGTGCTGGCATCGCCTGGCTGGAAGCCGGCGGGGTCTATGCAGTGGCGAACATCCGCGGCGGCGGCGAATTCGGGCCGAAGTGGCACCAGGCCGCCCTCGGCCCCCACCGCCACCGCGCCTACGAAGACTTCGCGGCGGTGGCCGCGGACCTGGTGCGCCGCGGCATCACTTCGCCCCGGCACCTCGGCTGCCAGGGCGGCAGCAACGGCGGGCTGTTGATGGGCAACATGTTGACCAGCTACCCGAACCAGTTCGGCGCCATCGTCTGCCAGGTGCCGCTGCTCGACATGCTGCGCTACCACCGCCTGCTGGCCGGTGCGTCGTGGATCGGCGAGTACGGCGATCCCGAGCAGCCCGAGGCGGCGGTCTGGCTGCGTCGTTATTCGCCCTACCACAACCTGCAACGCGCCGCGCAGTACCCACCGGTGTTGTTCACCACCTCGACGCGCGACGACCGGGTGCACCCGGGCCACGCCCGCAAGACCATGGCGCAGCTCGAGGCGCTCGGCCACCGCGCCCTCTACTACGAGAACCTGGAAGGCGGCCACGGCGGCGCCGCCGACCACAAGCAGGCGGCCTATCTGGCCGCGCTGGCCTACACGTTCCTCTGGCAGCAGTTGCGCTGAGCCCCGGCCGCGTGGCCCGGCTGCCGCGCGGCGTGCGCCGATGCCGCGCGGCGTGCGCCGGAATTCAACGTGGCTTGCGCCGGGCCGGGCGCGCTTCGGGGTTGGCGGCCAGCGGATCCTCGGGCCACGCATGGCGTGGGTAGCGGCGCGACAGCTCCCGACGCACGGTCGGGTAGACGTTGTGCCAGAAACTGGCGAGGTCGTTGGTGACCTGCACCGGCTGGTGGTTCGGCGCCAGCAACTCCAACACCACTGGCACCCGGCCACCGGCCAGTCGCCCCACTGCCGGCAGCCCGAAGAACTCCTGCAAACGCGCGCGGATCGTCGGCCCCGCCGGAGCGGCGTAGTCGACCACGGCGGCGCGACCCGACGGCAGCTCGATGCGGTCTGGAGCCTGTTCGCGCAGAGCGCGCTGCTGCAAGGGCGTGCACTGCCCGAGCAGGCATTGGGGCAGTTCTTCGACCGGCAGGCTGCGCAGGTCGCTGCGGCTGCCCAGCAACTGCACGGCCGCAGCGGCCAGCGCGGCAGCGTCGAACTGCGGCAACCCCAGGTCGGGGTTGCGCTCCGCGAGCCACTGCAGCCGCGCCAGCAGACGGCGCAGATCCGGGGCGGCACCGAACCACCGCCACGGGTCGGCCGCGAGCAGCGGCTGCAGCAGCTCGGCGGCAGCACCGTCGGGCAATTCGCCGCCGCGGTGCCGTTCGAGCACCAGGTCGCGGTAACGCAGTTCGCGCGCCGCCACGACGCGGCCCGCTTCGGCGTCGAGCTGGGGGGCCGGCACCAGCGGCAGAGCGCCACCGGCGAACGCCGCGAGCTCGGCGCGATCGATCGCCGCCGACAGCACCACGCGCGAACGCTGCTGGCGGCCGGTCTCCAACAGCCGCAGCGCCACCACCAGATCGCTTCCGTCGGCGGCTTTGGGCAGGACGAGGCCACGGCCGCCGACCATGGTCGCCGCACGCGCCTCGCCGCCCGGGGCGGCGCTGGGACTGCGTTGCGCCACCCGATCGGGAAACCCGGCCAACAGCGCGCGCGCCAACACCTGCCCAACCGGCTCGGCGCGCCGCGCGAGCCGCGCCGGCAGGGCCGCGAGCAGGCGGTCGCGGCTGTGGGCGAGTTGGCGCAGCAGACCGCTCGGGGCCGCCAAGTCGCGGCACAGGTGCTCGGGAAAGCCTCGGGCTTCGGCGGCCAGAAACAGCTCGGTGGCCTGCAGCAGGTCCTCGCCCTCGCCGCGGCCGAGCTGGTCCAGTTCGGCCAGCAGAGTCGCGGCCGTGGCGGCGGCGAGCGCGCCGCCGAGTTCGGCGCCACACAGCACCACCATGCCGAGCCGCGGATGCAGCGGCAGCGCCAACAGTTCGCGGCCGATGGCGGTGAGCCCGCCGGAGCGCAGGTCGAGAGCACCGAGGTCCTGCAACAGGCGGTCGGCGGCGGCGAGCTGTGGCAGCGGCGGGCGCTCGAACCAGCCGAACTCCCGCGGATCGCGGCCGGCGAAGGCGCGCACCAGCAGGGCAGGGGCGGCGAGGTCGATGCGCTGCACTTCCGGCGTGCGTTCGCGGGGCAGACCGCGTTCGTCCAGCGCCGACCACAGCCGATAACACACGCCCGGCCCGGTGCGGCCGGCGCGGCCGGCGCGCTGGGTGGCGGACGCCAGGGAAATGCGTTCGAGCGCCAACACGTCGACGCCCCGTCCCGGCTCGAAGCGCAGTTCGCGCGCCAACCCCGAATCGACCACGGCCGTGACCCCCGGGATGGTCAACGAACTCTCGGCGACGTTGGTCGACAGCACCACCTTGCGCTGCGGGAGCGGCGCGAGCGCGCGATCCTGCGCCGCGGGCTCGAGCCGTCCGTGCAGCGGCAGCAGCGCCGCACCGGCAGTGCGCGCGAACGGTTCCAGGGCCGCGGCGGCGCGCGCGATCTCACCGGTGCCGGGCAAGAACACCAGCACGTCCCCGGCGGTTTCGGCATGGGCGCGCACCACGGCGTCGCGCACGGCGAGTTCGAGCGGCTGGTCGGGGTGGCGTCCTTGATGCACCACCTGCACCGGGTGCAGCCGGCCGTCGGCGGTCAGCACCTCGGCGCCCGGCAAGAACGCCAAGAGCGGCGCCGGATCGAGCGTCGCCGACATCACGCACAACAGCAGGTCGGGTCGCACCGTGGCGCGGGCTTCGGCGAGCATGGCCAAGGCCAGATCGCCCTCCACGTGGCGCTCGTGGAATTCGTCGAGGACCACCGCGGCGACGCCTTCCAGGAACGGATCCTGCACCAACTGCCGCACCAGCACGCCCTCGGTGACGAAGCGCACGCGCGTGCCCTTGCCGACCCGGCGGTCGCCGCGCACCTGGTAACCGACCTGTTCGCCGATCCGACTGCCCAGTTCCTCGGCGACGCGCGCCGCAGCGGCGCGGGCGGCCAGCCGGCGCGGTTCCAGCACCACCACCTCGGCGCGCGGATCCGGCAACAGCTGCAACAGCGCCGGCGGCACACGGGTGGTCTTGCCCGATCCGGGCGGCGCCATCAGCAGCAACACCGGCGCGCGCTGGAAGCTGGCCAGCACCGCCGGCAGGGCGGCATCGATCGGCAGCGGCGTCCGCTCGCGGGCAGGACTCACGACCAGGGCCGCCGGCCTTCCAGGGCGTCGGCGAGGATCGAGGTGCTGACCTGGGCGATCGAAGCGCCCGCCGGCAGCCCGCGCGCCAGCCTGGTCACCGCAGCCCCGAGCGGTAGCAGCCGTTCGGCCAGCACCCGCGCCGTGCCCTCACCTTCGAGATCGGGATTGGTGGCTAGGCAGACTTCGGCCGGACGCTCGGTTCGCACCCGGTCCAGGAGCCGGCCGAACGTCAGCTCTTCGGGACGCACGCCCTCGAACGCCGAAAGGCGGCCCTGCAGGACGTGGTAGCGACCGCGAAAGCCCGTGGCTTCGAAACGATCGATCTCGCGTGGATCTTCGACCACCAGCAGCAGGGCGCGGTCGCGCGCCGGATCGGCGCAAATGGCGCACGGGTCACGGGCGTCGAGATTGCAGCACACCGAACACGTCCGCACCGCCGCCCGGGCGGCGTCGATGGCGCGCGCCAAGCCGAGCGCTTCCTCCGCCGGAACGCGCAGCAGGTGGAACGCCAGCCGTTCGGCGGTTTTCGGCCCCACACCGGGCAGGCGTTCGAGCGCGGCGATCAGGGCCTCGATGCTGCGATCACGATTGGCCATGGCTCGAACGGCGCACCGAGGCCGCGCGCGGAGCGCGGCAGCGGCGACCTGCTTTCAGGATCCCATCGATCAGAACCAGGGGAACAGACAGAACCAGGGGGTCAGAAGCCCATTCCCGGCAGGTTCAAGCCGCCGGTGACCTTGGCCATCTCCCGCTCGCGCAGTTCGCGCGCCGCCGCCAACGCCTGCTTGACCGCGCCAGTGACGAGATCCTCCAGCGTGTCGACGTCGTTGGGATCGACCGCGGCCTTCTGGATCTTGACCGCCTGCAGCTCCTGGTTGCCGTTGACGTAGGCCTTGACCGCACCGCCGCCAGCAGAACCCTCGAGGATGCGCTCACCCAGCGCGCGCTGCGCATCGGCCATGCGCCGCTGCATTTCCTGGGCCTGCTTGAGCAGGCTGCTCATGTCGCCAAAACCAGTTGCCATGTTTGCTCCGGATGCAGAACGAACCAAAGTCGGGCCCCCATCATGCCGCCCCCACCGGCACGGCGCCACGCCCGGGGCCATGCAACCGATCTCAGCAGCTCGGCTGCGGTGACCACCACGCACCGGGGCGCGCCGCGGCGCTCAGCCCAGATCTTTCATCAGCCCAGATCTTTCATCAGCCCAGTCTTTCATCAGCCCAGACTCTTCCATTCCTTGATGCTCGGCAGCTCGTCCAGAGAAGCGATGCCGAAGCGCTCCAGGAACTGCTGGGTGGTGCCGTACTGCAGCGGCCGTCCGGGCACGTCGGCGCGGCCCTTCGACTGGATCAATTTGTGCTGCAGCAGAGTGCGCAGCATCGGTCCGGCCTTGACGCCGCGGATCGCCTCGATCTGCCCGCGGATCACTGGCTGGCGGTAGGCGATCACGGCCAAGGTTTCGAGTGCCGCCGGAGACAGTTTCTCGAGCTTCTTCACGCCGCGCAGGCGTTGCAGGTACGGGAACGACTCGGCGCCGGACACCCACTTCACGGTGTCGCCAGCGCGGGCCAGTTCGACCGGCAACCCGCTGTCGCGCAAGCTCGTCTGCAGGTGCTGCAACGCCTGCTCGACCAGCTTCTGGGTGGTGTTGCAGGCCTGGGCCAGCCGCAGCAGGGACAGACCTTCGCGCGAGGTCAACATCAGCACGAAGACCACGCGCGCCACTGCTGCAACATCGGCCAGTTCGGGGACTGGGGGCAGGCTCGCATCGGCCTCGATCTCGGCAGCAGCCTCGATCTCGGCAGCTTCCAGCTCCCCGTCTTCCTGCGTAGCCGATTCTGGTGTTGGTGGCTCGCCGCCGGTCTGGGGCTCACCACCCGATTGGGGCTCGCCACCCGCTTGGGGATCACCACCGGCAGGATCCTCTCCCACGGGGGGGACATCGCCTTCGGACAGGCCCAGTACCTCGGCAAACTCTGGCCCTGACTGTGGCTCCAGCCCAGACTCCACCACTTCTTCTTGGCGGGAGCCCGCTTCTGGTAGAGACCCAGCTTCTGGTAGAGAGCCAGCTTCTGGTGGAGAGCCTGCATCGGGCAACTGGAACCGCGGAGCGGACCGCTCGCTCGGAAGCTCCTGCGGTGCCCCTCCCGGCGTCGTGGTCACCACCAGTTCGCCATCGACCACGCCGCGCTCCGCACCGACCAACTCCTCCGGGCCCTTGCCAGAACCCGTGCGCCGCAACCCGACATGGTCACGGGTGGTGGTGTCGATCGGAAGATCACGCGAGATCTCGTCCATGCCAACGTGCTTCTAACCGAACGTGCGCGTGTTGTCACCCCATCTCGCTGCACCGCATCGCGCGCCCACCGAACGCGCGCTCACCGAGCGCGTCGAGCGTCTGCCGGCAGCTCGGGGGCTGCGGCCCCGGCCTGCTCGATGGCGGCTCGCCAGCGCAGCGTGTAAGCCGAAGTTTCCATCGCGGTGAGCGGCCGCACGGCGAGGTCGCGGTCGATCTGTTCCTGGACCGCGGCGAACGGCGCGTCGCTGCCGAGGGTCCGTTCGAGCAGGTAGACGCAGAACCAACGCACCTCGTCACCGACCTTCGCCTGGAACGGCGCCGAGACCTGGCCCGGTTCGAGGGTGAACGCCGGCGCCGCCACGGGGTGCGGGAAACTGCGCCCGAACGGCGGCAACAGCCCGCCGTCCCGGCGGGTGGCATCCTCCGACCAGCGACCGGCCAAGGTGGCGAAGTCGGCTCCGGCGCGGACCTTCTCGACCACTTCGGCCACCACCTTGGGGTCGCGGTGCACCACGAACCGCGCCTGGACCCGCTCTTCCCGCAGCGCCAGGTAACGAATCACGTAGCCCTGGTAGAGGCGCTGCGCGGCGCGCAGAGCCAGGCTCTGCTGCCAGAGCTCGGGCGTCATGCCGAACATGCGTTCGACGTAGGTCGCGAAGTCGTAGTCGCGCCCCAGCTCGCGAGCCACCTGCGCCCGCAGCTCCTCGGCTTCCGTGCGTGCGGCAGCAGCGATCCGGTCCGCGCCGACCCGGATGCCGAACTGCTCGGCGTGCCGGGCCACGAGCACGTCGAAGACCAGCAGGTCGACTGCCGAGAGGGCCAGCTTGGGGTCGGCCAGGAGCAGCCGCGCAAACGCATCACTCCGGCGCAGCACCAAGCCGCCGACCTGGGCGACCGGCAGATCCCCGGCGGCCGGATCGGGCAACAACACCACCGGCCCGAAGTCGCCAGACTGGGGCAACTGCGGGGCCGGTTGCTGCAGGTCGGGCACCGGCACGGGCAACGACGGAGCGGCTGGGACTTCGACCGGAGCCGTGCAACCCCACAGCGCGGGAACCGCCACGGCGGCCAGCCACGCCAACCACGCAGCGGGTGCCGACCGCAGGTCGGAGCGGGTCAACACCGCCGACCGCAGGCCTGCGGGGCGCATCGGAGCCGGAGCCAACCCACTCAGTAGGCCTTGATGGTGCGCAGCCACTTGGTGGCATGGCACATCGAACAGTTGCGCCGCGTCATCTTGCCGTCGGGACCGGGTTCGGGCAGCGTGCCCT
Organism: Planctomycetota bacterium; assembly: GCA_016795295.1. Lineage (GTDB taxonomy): Bacteria > Planctomycetota > UBA1135 > UBA1135 > UBA2386 > JAEUHP01. The sequence continues at coordinate 29,626 of JAEUHP010000232.1, forward strand.
CGCCATAACAGGCCGCGCACGGCTGGTTGGTGGCAGAAGTCACCACCATCTGCCCACCGAACTCGGCGTAGTAGGCGCGCAGCCAACCGATGCGCTCGGCCCGCACCGCGGCCGCCCACCATTCCTGGTCGGTCTGCTCCTTCTTCTGGTCGCTGGCCTGGTTGCGCATCGCCGCGCGCTGCCGCTCTGCCGCCTGCCGCATCGCGCGGGCATTGCGTTGCACTTCGCGGTCGTTCACGTCCTCCTTGGCCTCGTTCTGCTTCAGCGCTTTGGCGACTTCCGAACCTTTGACCACGGCGTCCGCGCCGAGCACCCACGAGCCGATGCCGTATGAGAAGGACTCGGGCCGGCGGCCCAGGGCGACCTTGGAGCGATCGGTCCAGAACTGCTTGACCTCGGCCAGCTCGAGGCGGAGCACACTGGCCACGCGCAAGAACACGTCCTCGGACATCTTGTTCTCGGCGTAATCCCGTGCCTGCTGCAAGCCACAGTTCTCCTCGGCGACCTTCTTCTCGGCGATGTAGTGGGTCTGGCGCCGGAACGTGTCCGCAACCTGCTGCCGGAAGTAGGCGGTGCGGGCGTCGAGAAACCGAGCTTTGGCGGTCTCGAACTCACTGCGCAGCTTGCCGGAGGGATACTCCTTGTCGTACTGCGCGACGAACTTGAGGCCCTTCTCGTAGTCGTTCAGGCCGCCGCGGCTGCGGGCGGCGACCACCTGGTCGATCAACTCCGCTTCCTTGGCAGCCTCTTTGTAGATCGCCAGCTTGGCCAGCAGCTTGTCGATGCGGGCCGGATCGAGGGAGTTGTTGATCTCCTTGGCTCGCTGCAGGTGCTCCTGCGCACGATCGTAGTCGCGGAACTTCATCAAGTCCTCGGCCAGCAGCACATGCTTGTCGGCTTTGTCGGTCGCCCCCCCCGGCTGCGCGTCCTTGAAGCGTTCGACGAAGCGCTCCTTGTAGAACTCGTCCTTGCTGTAGGCCTGGCTCGCCGGCACCTGGATCGGCACGTCCCGCGTCACGTCGGCCCGCGGCACGCGCAGAGTCACGCCCTTCTGCTGCACCACGAACTCGCTGTCGGTCCGCTCGGTGACCCTGCCGACCACCGTCTGGCGCACGCCCTGCACCCGGTACTCGATCTCCCGCACCTCGACCAGCAACTCGTCCGAGCCAGCCCCGGCCAAGTCGTACTGCTTCTTCAACTCGGTGGCAGACGTCTGCGACAGGTGCTCCCAGCGCAGATCGAGCAGCCCCCCGTTGTCGAGGCGGCGGACCCGCAGCCCTTCCGCAGTCGGTGGCTCGGGGATCTCGACCAACAACACCCGTCCATCGGCGAGTTGCAGCGACTGCGCCACTGCCGGGCCCGCGCTCCACAGGGCGGCGAACAGACAGAGACAGCGTAGGTAGGTCATCTTCATCGGGCTCCTCACTTGGCAGGTTTCTCAGTGGGCTGGCTCGCAGCGGGCAGTCTCTCGGCAGGCAGCCTCTCAGCAGGCTGGGCCTCGTCCTCGGCGGGTTGCACCCGGCGGCCGAGCGGCAGCTCCCGCGGCAGGATGCGCAGGAACTCCTGCTCCACGGTATCGCCAAGTTCGAGCCAGCGCACCTGGATGCGCAGCAGCCAGACCTCGGGATGCTCGTCGTCGAGAACCGGCGTGGCACTCCAGGTCATGCCGGGGAACCCCGGCGCGGTCTGGTCGGCCAACGGCACGAGCTCCAGATCGAAGTCCGACTCCGCATCGGCTCGCCGCCGGATGGCTTCGTGGCGCAGACGGTGTACCACCTGCTCGCACAAGGTGGCAGCCTCCTGCTGCGCATCCGCCGTGCGCCGCTGGGCGGCAGTGGCCGACAGTGCGCCGAGCAGAGCCGTGATGCCGAACAGCAGGATGCCCAGCGCGGCCAGCATCTCGGCGAGCGTGAAGCCGGCTTCGCTGCGGCGCTGGCAGGCACCGAAGGTCCCGAAGTCAGCCATGCCAGTCGTCCTTGGCGTGCGCCAACGGGATCACGAACTCCACCTCGCGGCCGATGTGCACCCGCGTCCCAGGCACGTGCTCCAGAGCACGGGTGCCCCGCAGACCGCGGCGCAGGCCGAACAAGGTGTCGCCAGAGCGACCTTCGTAGCGCAACCACTCCCGGCCGACTTTGGCCCAGCCACCCTCGGTCGAACCGGGAAACCGCTCGCCCAGCACCAGCGTGAGCGACTGACCATCGCGCTCCAGGGTCGCGGCCAAGAGGCCTTCGGCCGGCCGGCCGGCCGGCTCGGCGACCACGCAGCGCACCAAGATCGCGTGCGGGTGGATGTCGTCGTGGGCCTGCTGCAGGCTGGCTTCCCCCCGATCCAACTCGAAGACCCCGCCGTTCTGCGCGTCGACCAGCACGCCGCCGCGCGCGCTGTCCCACACCATCTCGGGCCCGGCCGCGCCGCTGGCGGACCACTGGCGGGTGCGCTGCGACCAGAAGCGAAACTCGACGTGCAACAGATCCTGGAGGATCGGCGCGGTGTATTGGTAGACCGCAGTGCCGGGCAGCAACTCCTGGCCCGGCACCGGCACCGCCATCGGATCGACGTCGCGATCGCCGACCGGCACCGTCTGCCGCGGCAGGAACCAAGCCGCGCGCAGCTCCAGCAGCCCCTCGTCCTCACCCTCCTGGCGCCAGGGCACCAAGAGCACGGTGCCGAGCCCGGCCAGCGGTTCGGTGTGCATCGCCTTGGCCACCTCGCGGTCGAGGTCCTCGGGCGTCAGGTTGGGCGACTCCTGCTGCAGGCGCAGCCGCAGCTGCAGCTCGCGCAAGGGCAGCTCGCGATCGGCAGTCAGATGGACCGCGCCGCGGAGCACCTGCACGAAGGTGGCTTGTGGCTCGGGGCGCGCCGGCAGGCCGATCGGGAGGTACTGCACCAGCAGACGGTCGTCGACCACGTCCTCGGCGCAGCCGCCGCGCAGGGCCTGCAGCTCCCGGCCCAGCACCTGCTCGGCCCGGGCAGCGCGATCGGCCAACGCCTGGCTGGCTTCGCCTTCGCCAAACAGCGTGAGACCGGCATCGACCAGTTGCACCAGCATCACGAGGAAGCCGGACAGGATGCCCATCACCACGGTGAGCTCGAGCAGAGTGAAGCCGGCCGTTGCCGGAGCAACCGCGGCAGCCCCACGCGGGGAATCGTGCACGAGCGTCATCGGGCGGACACCTGTTCGTCGAGAATGCGGCCCTGGCCTTCGTATGCGACGCGCACCCGATCGATGCGCGCCGTGGTCTTCCAGGCATGGTTGGTGCCCAACACCAGATCGACCGAGCCAGGGCGGTAGATCATGCCGAACCGGACTTCGAGGCGCGAGGCCTGCACCCCGAGTGGCATGGGCCGCTGGTCCCCGTCCTTGGCCTCGAACTGCCACAAGCCGGGGGTCTGTTGCGGCACGGCGGCCCAGTCGGCGAGCCCGTCGGCGCGCACCTGGCAGACGATCTGCAGGCGCGCATCCTGCTTCTGCTCACGCCACTGCACCGAACGGAAGTAGGCCGGTGCTTCCGTGCTGGTCACCTGGAAGTAGGCCAATTCGGGATCGTCGGACTGCAGCGCGAAACGGTCCCAGTAGCGGAACGGCCACGCCACCACGGCTTCGCCCGTGCTGGCCGCCTGGTTGGCGGTGCCGTAGCGGCCGCGGAACAGGCCGCGCGCCTGCGGATTCGCCGCCTCGGTGCCCGGCGGATGCCAGCGCGGCATCTCCAGCGTGCCGGCGTTGCCGACCTGGCGCGTCCAGGTGTAGTGCAGCAACTCTTGGCCGAGCCGCACGGTGCCACTGCGCGGCAGCGCGGCCAACGACTGCACCGACAGCACGTGGTCGCGCGCGCCCACACCACTCGACAGGATCGCGGCCGGGCGGTGCGTCATGAAATGGATCCGCGCACCGCGATCGTGGCCGCGCGGCTGGGTGCCGAGCAGGCCGCGGCCGTTGTTCGCGACCGAGAACACCAGGTTGCTGCGGCGCTGGTAGGCGATCACCTCACCATCGACCCACAGCAGGCCACCGAGTTCCGGGAACTGCGCACTGAAGTCGTTGCCGAGGTCGATCAGGCCCGCGGGCGTGTAGGTGCCTCGGCTCACGCGCAAGGTGTTGCCACCCTCGGTGATCGCTTCGTCCAAGATCAGATTGGTGGCGTGGTGCTGCACCAAGTCGAGTTCGTCGACGAAGCCAGCCAGGTTGGTGCCTCCGGCGCTGCCAACCGGGCCACCCGCAGTCGGATTGTCGCAGTAAGCCGCCGGCAGTTCGCCGCTGGGGAACTTCACCACCCGGTCCACTTGGCGCGGATCGAGGATCGGCGTTCGCGCCGGCGGGCCGAGGTACTGGTTGCGCACCCCGGCCGCGAACGCCACGAATTGGCACGGCCAGAGATTCAGGAACTCGCTGGGATTCGGCGCCCCCTGCGGCCGCAGGTCGGGGTGGTCACCGTCGAACCGTCGGCAGCTCCAGGTCACGGTGTGCCATTCCACGTTCGGCCGGCTGGTGCCGGTCGCCGACGACCCGGCGACCAACGCCACGCGGTCGTGGCGACCGACGCGTCCGGACATCGCCCCGAACGTGCCCCACGGCATCTGCACACGATGCACCTGGGTCACGGTCCCGGTGCCGTGGGCGTGCGACGAGGTGCGCGTGAACGGATCCCCGCGGAACTGCAGCGCGCGCCGCGCCGCGGCGACCTGCGGAAAGTCCTGTTCGAGCTGTGGCACGTAGCCGATGTAGCCCGAAGTGGCGGTCACCGCCGGCCACGGCGCGGCAGTCACCGGCAGGTTCACGCTCGGCAAGGCCGGGTTCTGTGCGTTGACCGTGAAGCTCTGGTTGGTGGTGAGCTGGAAGTAGGTGCCGAACCACGCCGGGCGATGCGCGCGCACCACGTGCTGGTTGTCCAGGAGGGTGTCGTAGCGCACCCATTCGAGGTCCACGGCACTGCCGGGACCGTCGTAGATCTGCAGCCACTCGGTCTGGCCCAGGTTCTGCGGGTTCTTCAGGTAGTTCGTGTTGCCCACGGCGATCGAGATCGGCACCACCCACAGGATGGCCACCGGCACGTCGTTCATGGTCTGGCCACCGCGCCCACCGTTGATCGGCACGATCCAGTTGGTCACGAACTTGCGGATCGGGGTGTTGGGATCGTAGACGTTGGTCGGCAGGTTGTCGGTGCCGGGCAAGCGCTGACCGCGCTGCACGCCCACCAGCCGGGAGCCGTTGCGCGAGCTGTAACGGATCACTTCGACGCCGCCGAAGGTGGCGTCGTCCGAAGTGTTGCTCTGCATCAGCAACGCATAGCCGCCCGCGCTCGGGAAGCCGTTGGCGATGTTGGTCGACGCCGCGTTGGGCGGGTAGTTGCGGGTCGGCAGCGGGTCGGCCAGTTCGAGGTCGCCGGACCAAGTGGCGTCGAGGCCCTGCCCCACGACGATCTGGATCGGACCCGCCAGACTCTGCACGGTGATCTGGATCGGCCGCGGACTCTGGACGAAGCCGCGCGCCACCGAGAAGCCGCCCAGCGATCCGTTCAACGCGGTCGCCCCGACCATCATCGGCGTGTCTTCGGCCAGCGGCGCCGAATACCCGTACAGCTCCACCAGCGAACCAACCGGGTGGCGCGGCAGCACCGGGTTCTGCGGGCGGTTCTGCTGCACTGCGCTGTAGTTCGTGGTGTACTGCGCGAAGGGCACGTCGGGGTGGATCTCGCCCGCCTCCTGCCGCGCCGCCCGCCCACCGAACGAGTCGTTCCATTGGCAGCGCAGCGTGTTGCCGACCCGGCTGGTGTATTCGAACAACTCGGTGCCGACGCGCACCACGCCCACCGGCGGGAAGTCGTCGCCCCGCTCGACCGAGATGTCCAGGAACCGCTGGTTGCCCGAGGTGGGCGGCCAGGCCTGGCTGGTCTGCATGGGGTCGAACGCCGGGATCTCGGCGGTCAGGTAGCTGGTGAACCTGGCGCGCCCACGCGGCAACCCGTCGACTTCCAGACCGAGCTCGGTCGGTCGGCCACCTTGGGCCGACCACGCCACGTGCAGCGGCGTGTTGGCCGGCAGAGCCAAGTCCGCGAGCGGCAGGAACCACTGGGCCGCCGTGCGCGGCACGCCTGCCGGCGACTGACTCGGGTCCGGATCGAGCCCGGCCTCGTCCAGCAATTCGAGCATCAAGTTGCCGTCCCGGCCCAGGACACTGAGTCGGTTGCGCTCGGGCAAGTTGCTGCCGGCGTGGTCGAACAGCACCGTGTTCTGGAGCGTCTGCGGTTCGAGCCAGCAGCTGCCGGCGAAACCGTGCACGAAGCCGAACTGGTTGCTGAACGGGAAGCTGATGCGGTCGTGCCGGCCGGCCTGGGGGTTGCCCACGCCACCGCTGGCCTGCGGCCCGACGTTGGTGATCTGGTACGGTCCCTGCTGGGCCACGTCGTGGCCGCGGGGGTCGATCGACAGCCCGAACGAGTCGTGGCGCAGGATCCAGCCGTTCGCCCACGGGCGCGGCACGCTGACCGAGTTCGCCGCGGTGATCGCGGCGTCCGTGGTGTCCGGCGAGGGAAACCGCGGCGCGCCGAAGTTCATCCCGGGGAAGGCGATCGCGGCCAGGTGCGGGAAGTACCGCGAGGCCGGATCGTTGCCGAGGTCGCCACCGCCGTTCTGCGTGACCGGCAGCGCCGCCAGGTTGATCGGCGTGGTGGCGTAGAACGGCGCCCGGCGGTCGAGCACGAACGCCTCTTCGAGGTGCACCTGGGTCGGCCACGCGAGCTCCAGGCCGACTCCGGGCACGGCCAGGGCCACGCCGGTGCGTTCATGGCGGGCGGCCACGCCGGGAGCCACGACGCTGCGCGAACGGCTGGCCGCAGCCCGGTACCCCACCCAAGGTCCCGATTCGAAGCAGATCGGGCCCGTGCCCATCTCGGTGCTGGCGTCGCGCCCGGTCTGGGCATTGCGATACAACTGCAACCAAGCCAACTTGGCATCGCTGTTGGACGCCGCCTCCAGACGCGGCCGGAGCCACCGCTCGCAGAAATCCTGCCAGCCCTGGACTGGGCCGACCGCCTGATCGCCACTCCCCCCCGATTCGCCACGCGCTGCCGCATCCCCGCCTTGGCGGCGTGCGACGATGTCCTCGGCCAGCGACTGGGCCTCGGCAGGGGAAATGCCGCGGATCGCCTTCTGCCGCTGCCGATTGTCCGCGTCGACCACGCGCACGTCCGGCGAACGGCGCACTTCGGCGAACAGTGCCGCGAGGACCGGCGCTGCCGCGGTGTTGACGTTGACCGGGGCCGGCACCAACGGTTCGACTTCGGTGTCCATGGCCGGGAACGGTGTGGTCACCGGCAGCAGCAGCTCGAGCCGGAAGATCGACGGCAGCTGCAGGTCGCGGACCGCCAGCTCGTTGCCGGCAGCCATCACCAGGTTGTACTCGACGTGGCCGTCGACCCGGCTGCGCAGCCGTACGGTGCTCCCGGCCCCGACGTGCAGTGCCGACTTCACGCGCAGCACCCGGTCGCCAGGCTGCAGGGCATCGAACACGCGCTCAGGGCGACCCCACGTGGCACTGCGCTGGCTGCGAGTGGCGGTCGACACCGACGCAGTCAACACGTCGAGTTCCTCGGCCGTGAAGCCGCCCGCCCCCGCACTCACGATCTCGGCGAGTTCGCCCACCGCACCGAACGGCCGGCGCGCGCTGCGCTGGCCGTCGCCCCGGCCGAAGAAGGGCCATGCGGCAGCGAGCACACACCGGTAGTCCAAGACCAACAGGCCCTCAGGAACCGGCTGCTCCGGCCTCTGGAAACCCAGCTCCAAACCCACGGCCCGAGTCAGTCCGGACAGCACGTTGCCTTGCTTCTGCTCGTAGCGAATGACCTCGTGGCTGATCCACACGAACCCCTGGTCGGGCAACCGCGCCGCGTCTTCGAGCACCACCGTGGTGGCGTCCGGACCGAGGTCCTGCGCCAACCGGGTGGTGCTGCCGAGCAGGTTGCCGAGCACCAACGGTGAGATGCCGTCGAGGGCCAGAAAACGCTGCAGATCCCAGACCGCCCCGCCCAGCAACACCCGACCGGGCCGCTGGCTGCTGTCGCCGTCGCCCTCGACCGGCTCGCGCAGGGCGTCGAACGCAGCGGGCAAAGCGACGCCCTCCGCATACTCCCCGCGCCCATCGCTCAGCGGCGTCGGGTCCAGCGCCGGATGCGACATCGCTGCTTGCGCAAGGAGCAGGTCGCGCACACTCGCCGAGGCTTGTTCGGCCTGCACCCGCTCCACAGAGCGAACCGATTGTTCGGCGCCGACCCGCATCGAGACCGAGAACGGCAACGCGAGCACCGCCAACAGCGTCAGCGCGAACAGCACGGCCAGCAGGGCCACGCCGCGGTTGCTGGCCGACGAGTCCTGCCCGCCGCCAGCATGGCCACCAGGACCCGTGCCACCGGGACCATTCCCACCGAGACCAACGGTCCCACCGAAACCATCGGTACGCACGAACGCCGCACCCCGCGCGCAGAGCTGGATCATGGGCGACCCTCAGGCATCAGGAGCCGAACTGCGTGGTTGCCCAGGGGCTCGCCCCGGGCATCGAAACGCAGCCGGTAGGAACGATCCGGTTGCAGCACGTTCGGCAGCGTCTGGGCCGGAGCGAGCGCGTAGCTGTAGAGCCGCACTTCGTCGACCACGGCCGGCACCGCGGCGTCCCCCGGTGCGACGTCGAACACACTGTCAGGAGGCAGCTGTGGCCGCCCCTCCGCCGCGGCGCGGTCGAGTTCGCGCCCATCCATGGCCAACCAAGCACTCTGCCCGTCGCAACCGAGCTCGAGGGTGAGCCACCGCTGCAGCGGCAACTGCAAAGCGCTGCGCAGCGCGACCAGGGTCGCACCGCCCGCATCCCCGCCGCTGAAGCGCAACCGCGCATGCGGTCGGCCGTCGCCATCGAGCAGCAGCTCGAGGCCCGCGCCGAGCCGCGCCACCACCCCGCCTTGGCGCTCGTCGAGGCGCAGATCGAGCCGCAGGGCAAAACCCTCGCCGAGGTCGACCAACGGCTGCGGCACCGGCCAGCGCACCAGCGGCGCCTGGTTGCCGGCCTTCGGCCTGCGGGCGTGGCCGAACCGGCCGAACGGCTCGTCCTCGCCGCCATAGAGGCCGCGGAGCTGCTCGTCGAGCACCCGCTCGTCCGGTTCGCAGTGGAACACCACCACCGGCTGCAGCAAACGCGACTGCACCGTGGCGGAGTCGCCGTCCCGGCCCGGCACCACCAGCACTTCGGTCGGCAACCCCTCGGCGCGCGCGGTCAGTTGGGCGGCGCGCAGTTCCCCGCGCAGGATGCTCTCGCCCACCTGCTGCGGGTCGGTGCGGCCGAGGAACCCGACCGCGATGCCGAACAACACCCCCAGCACTCCCATCACCACCAAGAGCTCGATCAGGCTGAAGCCCGCGACACCCGCTGGGGAGGCTCGGAGAAGAGGCACGCTGCGGCTGGCCATGGGCGTTTCAGTTCTTGGGCCACACCAGATCGTCGTCGGTGCCGAACACCAAGTCCTTGCCAGCACTCAGCAACTGGAACTTGCCGTCCCCGATCGGACGGCCATCGGTGCGGCGCTTGGCGCGGGCGTACTGGGTGTCCCCTTCGGCACTGCCGACGTTCTGCTGCTTGTCGAAACCGAACTTGCCGAAGTAGACGATCGGCGTGCGGAACGAATCGGCGATCTCCACCCGCTCCTTGGTGTTGAGCCGGGGCAGCAGGGCCCCGTGGTCGTCCTTGTCGGTGTTGACCAGGGCCTTGTCCAGGTCGCCGAGGTCGGTGCCCTCACCGCCCGATTGCGACAAGAAGCACACCAGCGACTCGACGCCGGTGTTGACGCCGTTGTCGGGTTTCCAGGCCGCCTTGCGCTCCTTCTCCTCGGGGGCCTGGAAGTTGTCGGGCGGGTAGTAACCACGCTTCTGCACGAAGTGGTTCACCGCCACGTCGAGCCGCACGAACAACGCCGAAGTGGCATCTTCCTTGGCCGCTTGGTTCATGCCCAGGATGTTCGGCAGCAACACCGCGGCGAGCAGGCCCAGGATGGAGATGACGATCAACAACTCGATGAGGGTGAAGCCGCCCGCACAGCGCCTGGGCCGCGTCAGGGACTCACGAGGCACCAGACTTTCGGCACGCGGTTGGGTCGAAACGAGCATGTACTCAGCGCTCCTTGCGGCGTTCGAGTCGGAAATCGTCGAAGGCGGCATCCAGATCGGAGCCCCGGTTGCCGCTGGCGAACAGCACGATCTTCAGCTCTCCGCCGCTGCTGCCCGACAGGCCCTTCAGCTCCTGTTCGTGCACCATGGCCCCGCCCCAAGACACTTGCAGGGCGAACAGGCGCGATTGTGCGTCGCCGCGCGGCACCAACCGGATCTCGAGGCTGTGGCGGGCCCGCGGGTCGAAACCCGGAAGCGCCAGATCGACGAGCCGCGCCTCTTCGCGGTTGTCGACGATGCGCAGGTGCGGCTTGTCCTCGCGGATGCCGAGCACCACCTGGGTGTCGGCTTGGCCGCTGCTGCCGCGCGCACTCTCGATGCGCAGCCCGGTGAAACCGACCCCGCGCACGTGGCCGGCGCCGAGCTGCAGGTCGATGCCGACCGCCAGGAAGTTCTTCGCCTTCTTGATCGCATCCTTGCGCTCGACGGAGACCTCGCCGGTGCGCGTCAGCTTGCCGCGCAGGAACAGCCGCCCCGATTCGAGCACCGGCCCGCAGGCACCGTCGCGCTCGGCCAACCAGATGCCACCGAGCTCACCGCGTTCGAAGCGATCCTCGAGCACTTCCTTCTCGGCGTGGTCTTCGATCGCCGCGATCGTGGTCTCCGCCCAGTGTCGCATCGCGTGGTCCTTGGGCAGCTCGGTGAAGCGCTGCAGCGTCGCCAGAGACTCGTCGATCAGGCCGCGCTTGTAGTCGACCACGGCCATGGCACCACGGGCGATCTGCCGATCCCCTTCGGCCGTGGCCAAGTCGCGGGCCTTGGCGAACACACTTCCGGCTTCTTCGGGATAACCCGCCGCGAACGCGGCGAGCCCCTGCTGCAGGACCAGCTCGAACGGCGGCTGGTCGACCAGGGCCACCGCGCGGTCGCAGTAGCGCCGCGCTGCGACCAACGCCGCCGCCAGGTCGTCCGCGTTGCCCAGGTTGGAGCGCTGGCTCTGCAGCGCCGACATCTCCGCCACCGCGGGCACGAAGTCGTCGCGCAAGCGCAACGCCGCCGTGAGGGCCTCGGCGGCAGCAGCGAGCTGCCCCTGCAACCGCAGACCCCGCGCGCGCAGGTAGTGCCCGTACGGGTCGAGCGGGTTCGCCTCCAGCGCGCGGTCGGCGTAGGCCACCGCGCTGTCGAACTGCCCAAGCCGCAAGAACACGAACGCCTGGCCGGCCAGCGCGCGATGCCGGAGCATGGGGAACTGATCGCCCACGCTGGAGAACAAATCGTAGGCAGCCTGCCACTGCGCCTGCCGCGCCAGCGTCGCAGCCTGACCCAACTGCGCCTCGGCCGAGTCCTGGCCGCCGACCGCCAGCCGGAAGGAATCCAGGGCGAGCGGCAGGTTGCCCGCGGCATAAGCGATGCAACCGGCCAGATACGGCTGCGGCCGATCCGGCGGCAACAGCGCCAAGCCACTGCGCGCCCCGTCGGGATCACCGAGGGCCAGCCTGCCAGCGACCAAGGCACGGACCAACCGCACCCGGTCGCCTGCGTCGAGCACCAGGTTGGCGTGCTGTTCACAGTGTTGCACCAACGGCCGGCACTCCCGAGCCCGACCGCGTTCGATCAGGAACTCGACCAGCGCCGCCGCGGGCCGCGGATCGTTGCGCCCGATCTCGAGGGCGCGCCGCAAATCGGCCTCGGCGTCGCGATACAAGCCGAGTGCCCACTTGACGCGACCAAGGCCTTCGTAGCGACAAGCCGTCTCGCGGTTGGGCCCGGTGACGCCCTGGAGCAAGGCGTGTTCGCCGGCCAGGTCGCCGCGGGCCTGCAGCACCCGCATCTGCCAGCGCAGCCCCTCGAGATCGCCACCGCTCAGTTGCGCGTAGAGCCGCGCCTGCTCCATCGCCGTGTCGTAGAGCGACGCGTCCTCACGGGCTTTGCCCAGCAACCACGCGACCAGCTTGCCGCGCTCGTCGAGCCTTGACGCATCGTCGGGGATGCGATGCACCTCGCGTTCGACTTCGTTCTTCAAGGTGCGCGCCCGCCGCACCGAACGGACCTTCTCCGGGTTGTTGCGGTCGAAGACGTACTTGCGATCGAGCTTGTTCTTGCTGGCGTTGTATTCGTGCAGCTCCACCACCAGATCGTCGAAGTTGGTGATCGATTCGATCCGCCAGGGCTCCACGCCTTCGACCTTCACCCAACCGAACAGCGGGTTGGTCAAGGCCCCGACGTAGACTTGGTCGTAGGTGCGCTCCATCTGGGCCCGCCGAGCAGCCGCATCGCCTGGGCCGGAAGGACCACCCTGGGCCGCCACCGCGGGACTGGCCTCGCCGCTGGCCGCAGCGGACTCGACCGCCGTCTGCAGCGTCACGCCCTCGACGACCGTACCGGGCCCCAGCAACCGCGCGGCGAACGCCAGATCCAGCCCTGGCTCGAGCGGTGGTGCGCAAAGCGCCCACGGCGCCATCGGCGGGAACTGCAGTTCGCGAGGCGGCAAGGGCCGGGTCTCCCGCGGCTCGGTGAACCACTCCGGGCGCCCCAGCTTGCCCAGGGCACCGACCAACAGCGGCACCGACCGGGTGGTCGGAGCCTGGTGCTCCAGCCACTTCGGCTCCGCCACGCGCACGCGCGCCACTTCGCCGCCGGTGCCGAACCACACCCAGGCCAGCACCAGCAGGGCCACCAACGCCAACACTTGTTCCTTGCGCAGTGCCATGTCACCGCTCCCGGAACACGATGCCTTGGAGGACCGCCTTGACCGTCACGGGATCGCCTAATCTCTGCGGTGGCAACATCTGTACGGATTCGATGACCAAAGTACGCCCTGGCTTGCGGCAGGATTCGAGGAAGGCCATGGCGGTCGCCGCGTCGGCCTGGAAATGCACCTGAATGCGCTCCTGCCCGAGCAGGTCGCGCAGATCGACTTCGCCGGTGCGCGCCGGGCGCAGGCCGGATCGCTGGTTCTTGCGCTCGTCGACGCGCAACTGCAGGATCGCGCGCAGACCAGGCGCCTCGGCGTTGCCCTTGCGGATCTCGTCGTGGCAAGCGAACAGGCGTTGGGCCGCCTCGTCGAGCAGTTCGAGCCCGAACAGCGTGCCGCGGAAGTCGTCGGTGCCGGACGGCCAGCCGATGTCCTTCTCGGCGGCCTGCACTTCGCGCTCGTTGGCTGCGGTCAGGATGCCCTGACGCAACTTCCGGCCGACCTGGAACACATACTCGTCCGGGGCACCCTTGCCCTCGATACGGTACTTCTCCGTCGGCGCGAATTCGAGCTCCGTGCGCAGCCGCGTCCGCTCGGCGGCCAATTGCTCGCCCTCGGCACGCGCGGCGTCCAGGGCCGCCTGGGGATACGCCTCCATGCCGCGGGCCGACTTGGTCAGGCCACTCAGACCCGCCGCGTCAGCGGCCAGAGTCGAACGAACCACGATGGCGCCGACCAGCACCAGCACGCCACCGGCGGCCACGCCGAGCAACCAGCGGCGGTTCTCCTGAACGAATGCACCGACGTCCATCAGCCACCCTCCGTGACGGTGATCTTGAAACGGATCGAACCGTCGGTCGAGCCCGACGGAACCATGGCCAGCCCCAGGCCGGCCTTCTCCAGATCGGCGCGCACCTGCTTGACGAAGGTGTCGTAGACGGCGTTGGCATCGACCCCGTCGATCTCCTTGCCGGCCCCCTCGAACACCAACGTGGTGCGCCGCTTCTGGTTGCTGCCCGTACCCGTGGTCTGGGCCGGCAGCACCTCGACGCGCGTCGCCCAGAGCTGGGAAGGCAACCGCTCGGCCACCGCGCGCAGCGTGCGCAACAGCACCGTGCCGGGCATCGCCTGGCCGGCGAGATGGTCGACCAGCGCGCGTTGTTTCTTGTTCTCTTCGATCTCCTGCGCCGCGGCCTGGTGCACGGCTTGGGTGGCGTTGAGCTTGCGCCGCAAGGCCGCCACCCCGGATTCGGTGGCCTCGGCCTCGCGTCGCGCGTCGATGGCGAGCAACACCAGCATGGCCGCGGCCAACAGCCCCGCCACGACATTCCACACGGTGCGCTGCTGGAAGCGCAAACGCCGCTTGACCGACTCCGGCAGGATCTCGAGCGAGTAGAGCGAGTCGTCGAGCCGCCCCACCGCGAGGCCCAGGGCGACCACGGCTTCGTGGCGCATGGCCACGAGCTGTTCCTGGTCTTCGGGCGGCAGCGCCGAGAGGTCGGCGTTGGCGAACGGATCGAACAGCTCCACTGGGCAGCGCAGGGACTCGCGCAGCATGCCGCGCAGACCGCGCAGCCGCGCCCCACCGCCGGCCAGCAGCACCCGATCCAGTCGCAAGTCGGCGATCTTGGTCTGCGCTTTGCAGAAGGACAGCGAGCTCTGGATCGCCGCCGCGATGGCGCCGGCCGCCGGACCGGCAGCCAGCGTCACCTTCTCCGCCTGGCTGCTCGCGTAACGACCACGGCTCTGTGGATCGAGATCCAGCAGATCCTTCTTCAGGCTCTCGGCCTTGCGCGGCGCCACGTTGAAGGCCGAGGCGATGGCTTCGTCCACCACCTTGGTGCCGCCGCTCAGGTTGCGGGCGAACAGCAGGTCGGTGCCCTTGACCAGCGCCACGTCGATGGTCTCATGGCCGATGTTCGCCAAGCACACCACACTGTCCGGATCGACCGGGCCGCACTTCAGGAAGGCGTTGTAGAGCGCCGTGCAATTCGGCACGAAGGCCACTGCGGAACCGCCGGCCTCCGCCAGTTCGCCCTGCAAGCGCTCCAGGGCTTCGTCCTTGGCCAACGCCAGCAACACGGTGTCCACACCGCTGTTGGCGTCCTGAGCCGGCAGCAGATTGTAGTCGGCGGACAGAGCCCCGCCCGACTGTTGCGCCAGGTCCTGGATCTCGAGGTCCATCAGGTTGCGCAACTGCCAGTCCGGGGTCGGAGGCACCTGGCTGTAGCGCAGGGTCATGTCGCGCCCGGTCAGCCCGCACACGGCGCCGCGCAACGGCAGGCCGGCCGCACCGAGCGGCGCCCGGCCGCCGCCGTCGCTGCGCGGCACGCCAGCAAACCGCAGCACCCGTACACCCTGTTTGCCGACCTCGGCGAGCAGGAGCTTGGCGCTGTGGCTACCCAGGTCGACGGCGATCGCTTTCTTGGCCATGGGATGGGCGAGGTTCACTTACCGGTGGACGGAGTGGCGCGTTGCCGCTCCAGGTACGCAGACACCAGCTCGGCCAGCCCCGGCTGGGTGGTCTGCAGGGCTTTGGCGAGGCGCTCCAGGCGCCGCTCGTGCTGCTCGAGGGATTCTTGCAGCAGCTCCTTCAGTTGCCGCTCGGCCTGCTCGGCCAGGGCGGCACACGCTTCGTTGGCCGCGGGATTGCGCTGGCCGTAAGCCTGCTGCAAAGCGGCGATGCCGGCCAGAACCCGTTCGAAGCCACCGCGCGTCTTGTAGAAGCTGGCGTCGGCGAGGGCCGCCTGCAGGCGCCGAATCTCGTCTGCTTGCCCGGCCAGCACCTGGTCGCGCAGCACCTGGGCCTGGGCCAGGATCTCCGAATCGTGCGGCGCGTCCCCGAGCACCGCCTGCAGCGCATCGAGCGCCTCGCCCCACCGGCCAGCCGCCACTTCCTGGTTGGCCCGCCGCAACGCAGCGCCGGCCCGCTCCCGTTCGGCGGCGAAACCCAACACCAATTCCATGGCATGGGCGCCGACCTCGAGGCGCAGGAGGCCACTGGCCACCTGCGCTTGCACGGGCGCGGCATTCGGCAGCACAACCATGGCGCGGGTGGCGCGATCGCCGAACAACACCGCCGTGGCTTCGACCGCCGCCGCCCCGCCAGATCCAGAGGCGCCAGATCCAGAGGCGCCGGCTCCAGAAGAGCCAGATCCAGAAGAGCCGGCTCCAGCGGCCATCGACACCGGCGCCAAGGGCTGGAACGGCGCCGAACCGTTCTGCAGGCGCATACCTGAAGCCGCTTCCGCAGGGACCATCAGGAGCAGCGCTTCAGGCTTGTCCCCGGGCCGGTCCGCCGCCCCCTCCACAACGAGTTGCAGGCTGCGCTCGGAGGCGGTGCAGGCCAGCTTGGCGCCGATGTCCGAGAGCGCCAACCAACCATCCTTCTGCAGGCTCGCCAGGGCGGGGCGAACCCGAGCCGGCAGCACCTCGTGCAGCACCACTTGGTTGTCGGCGTCCGTGGAGCGAACCGCCAGAGCCGCCCCAGTGCCGAGCACGGTCTGCTTGGACTGCTCGATGCGCAGTTCGACCGGCTTGGTGTCGCCCTGCTCCAGGACCACGAGGTCGTCGCAGGACACGGTGGCGCCGGCCTGCGGCAGCACGGCCACCAGTTCGAGCTGCATGCGGTCGCAGCCGGGTGGCACGGCCAAGGCGACCGCAACCTCGGTCCAGCCAGCGTAGCTGGCCAGCGGCGACCCAGACCGATAGCGGAACGGCATCTGCTCGTTCTGGGCGAAGAACACCGCTCGAATCGCCCCTTCCCCACCTCCATCGGTGCGGAAGCGGGCGGACAGTTGGATGGAGCGATTGCTGAGCACGGCCAGCGGCTCGGTGAGCGTGGCGATCCCGTAGTCGAGCGCCACCCCCTCGCCGCGCACCGCCTCCAAGCAACTGCGGCCGGTGTGGCCGGTGCCCCCGAGATCGAAGCCCGTGCCAGCCGCCTGGAGTCGCCAACCCTCCACGGCTTCACAACTGGCGAGCTCTTTGGCCAGTTTGTTGCCCGGCACCACCTGGGGCTCCACCTGGCGCTGGCCACGCGCCTCGCGCAACTCTTCGGCGCTGCCGCTCCACCACAGGTAGCCACCGGCGGCCAACCCGACCAAGGCCAAGCCAGCGAGGCCCAGCAAGCCACCACTGCGGCCCGACACACGCGCGGTGTCGAGGCGGCGCACTTCACCAAAGCCGCCGTCGCCCGCGGGCTGGCCCTCGCCGTGCGCCGAGCCGACCCCAGCAGCGCCGCTGCCAGCCGCAGCCTGGTCGCGGTAACAAACCCGCAACCGGCCGATCGCCACCACGTCGCCCGGCGAGAGCACGATCTCGGTGACCCGCCGGCCATCCATGTGGGTGCCGTTCGTCGAACCCAGATCGCGCAGCACGTGCCGACCACCTTCGAGCACCACTTCGGCGTGGACCCCCGAGGTCTTCTCGTCGGCCAACACCAAGTCGTTACCCGGCTTGCGACCGATCCGCAGCGGTTGGTCGGTCAAGCTCACAACTTCACCAGCGCGATCCCCGTCGAGGATCTCGAGCACGTACTGGACCATGATGGTTCTGGCGTAGGGTACCGCACGCCGCTTTCGCTGGGAACGAGAGCTGGCGCACAAGTGGCAACCGACGCGAGGGGCGAGCGGCGGCTGCACGGACCGGCATACACTAGCTCTACCACTTTTGCTGGCAAGTGTTTCGTCCTCTACTGTGCCAGCTCCCGTCTTGCGCATGGCCCACCGCTATTTTCTCCCCGAACTGCCGCCGTCCGGCGAGCTGGACCTGCCCGAAGCGGTCGCCCACCACCTGGGTGTGGTGCTGCGGGCGCGCGCCGGAGCGGAAGTACCCCTCGGCGACGGCCGCGGTGGGCTGGCCATGGGCCGCCTGCTGGCGATCGGCAAGCGCGGCGCCCGCGTGGCGATCCAAGCACGCACCACCGCCCCGCCCGCAGCGCCGAGCGTGCAGGTGGCTTTTGCTCCGCCGAAGTGGCAGCGCGCCGAGTGGCTGCTCGAACACGGCACGGAGGTTGGCATCGACGTGTTTCGTCCGGTGGCCACGGCCCGCACCCGCCCGCTCGGCGAACGGCTGGACCGCTGGCTGCGCATCACCCAGGCTGCCGCCGGCCAGTGCGACCGGGCCTGGTTGCCCACCGTGCTGCCACCCGTGTCCCTGGCCGAACTGCTGGCCGCGCCCGACCTGCCGTCGCAGCGCTGGCTGCTCGAACCCGGCGCCCCACCGCTGGTGACCGCCCCCGCCGCACCGGCGGCCCTCCTGCTGGTGGGGCCCGAAGGCGGCTTCACGGCCGCGGAACTGGACCAGGTGCGCAGCGCCGGGTTTCACGGCGCCGGACTCGGCCCGCACGTGCTGCGCAGCGAGACGGCGGCGCTGGTGGGCGCCGCCGTGCTGAAGGCCCGGGGCTGATCCTGCGGGGCAGCCGATCCGGCAGCTCCGCGCCCTGCGACCAACCGCGGGCACCGGGGCGACCCTGCGCCGAAGACCGACGACCAGCGCGGCCCTGGCGGGTCAGATCTGACCGACCAGCAGCCCCACGGCATTGGCGGCGATCAAGCCCCCGGGGGTCAACGGCGGGCTGTAGCTGAACGACTGCGCGGTGACGTAGGTGCCGTTCAGCGCCGTGCTGTTCGGCACCGCGAACGGCTGCACAGCCGAGCTGCCCGGTCCGAGCCGCAGATGCACCGCATCGAACTGCACGTGCCGCAGACACCCCGGGCTGCCGATGCCGGCGAGGTCCACCGGGGGCACCAACTGCACCGACGACAGCACCGTGGCCAGGAACGGCGAACCGCTCGGGATGTTGCTGGTGGTCAAGTCCACGGTGCCGCCGAGCACCGGGCGCGCCGAAGCCTGCAGCCGAAGCCCGCCGAAATCCGTCGCGCACAGGCCGAAGCCGCTGGCCAGCGCCACCGACAGGTCGGTGGGGCCCGGGTCGCGGGCGTTGCCGCCGCGGCTCCAGCCGACCAGGAACGGGTTGCCCGCAGCCGGCACGTTCTGCCACAGGATGTGCACGGTGCCGTTCGGCAAGAACTGCACCTGGAAGGTGTTCAAGCCACCGCCGCCGAAGTTGGGCACGTTGAGCCAGGTGACCATCGCGCGCACCGGCGAGCTGTCGTAATACACGCGCGCCGTGAAGTTGTCCGGCACCAGATCGTGCCAGAGCGCGGCCCAGCGCGGTGCCCCGGCGAGCAGTGCGGCGACACTGGGTTCGTACTCAATACCGTTGCTGGCTCCGGGCGACAGGAAGCCGTTCGAGCACACCCGCAGCACGTTGGTCACGCCGCCGGGATAGGGCAGGCTGAACGGCAGGTTGACGCTGACCTCGACGTCGTCGCTCATGGGCAGGCCGACCCCGGTCGGCGCCACATAGCTCGCGGTGCCGGCCCCCACCTGGTAGCTGCCGTTCTGCAGGGTGAGCGTCATCGACCGCCCATGCAGATCGAAGGCCGGGGCGCTGAAGTACTCGTGGAACGAACTGGCACAGGTCGCACACGGCGCACCGATCGAGGTTGTCTGGGCGACCGGCACCCCGCCGGGCACGTTGCTCAGCACCGCGACCGAAGGAGCACCGGCGCCGAGCCGCGCTGCGTCGAGCACCACGGCGCCGCCGCCAGGCGCCACGTTGCAGTCGAAACCGAAGTTGTAGATGGTGTTCCAGTTCAGCGGGTTGGTGCCGGGCGCCGTCCACACCACTTCGTTGGCGGAGCGGCTCGCCAGCCAGTCGTTGAGCGGGTTGCCGTCGATGTCGCGGAAGGTGAAGTTGGCGACCGTGGCGGTGCTCGCCACCGGCACGCGGAACGTGGCACCGCCGCGGCTGTTGTCGACGTTGTGCACCGCATACTCGTAGTGGTATTGGCCGCCGCCCAGCGGCGTGACCACGACCGCGACGAAGAACCGGCCGTCGTCGTTGCCGTTGCCGCCGGAATTCAGGGTGGCGCCGTTCCAGTGCTGCAGGATCGAACCCCACACCTGCCCCACCGCGTTGTTGGCGAACGACCAGCCGGAAGGGCTACCCGTCGGCGTGAAGCCACGGGAGGCCAGGTTGTCGCCGCGGTTGGCCACCGACTCACCCTGGTGGATCAGGTGGATGCCGTAGAAGTAGCGCGCGCCGGGCACCAGCAGGTCGCTCTCCCGCACGGTCACGCGGTGCCGCACCGGGTCGCTGCCCGAATAACCTGGGCTGCGCACGCCGTCGTTGTTGGCGGGCGGCCCCACGTTCGGATCACCCTGGTCGAAATAGCTGCCGACCGGGTTCCAGGTGCCGAGCCACGGGTCGATCTCGCTGGGCGGCCCGAGCCAGAAGCGGTCGGCGTTGTTGCCCGCCCCGTAGGTGTCGGCGCAGTTCAGCCCCATCACCGAACCGGTGCCGGGATCCACGCAGGCACCGCACGGCCCCGAGTAGTTGGTCGAGACGAAGGCATGCTTGCAGAACGACCCGTCGCTGATCTGCTCCATGCGCCCATGGGCCTCGCGCACGATCAGGAAGCCGAACTTCGGATGGTTCGGCTGCATCGCGGCCTGCCACGGGATCACGACGGATCCCGGGTTGCACATCTCGTTCAGCATGGCCATGCCGACTTCCCCGTTCGGGAAGGCGGCGCCGCGGCGCCCGTAGTAGGTCAGGTCGTCGACCACCGTCAGGCGGCCATCGAGCCCCGGCACGACATTGGCCTGGGCGGAGAGCCCCGCAGCGAGCAGCGGGAGCACGAACAGGGAGCAGCGTGGCGTCATGGTGTACAGCACCGTGGCCACCGAACCGGCGGCCACGGTGCTGCGACTCTAACGCCTGCGGGCGGCTGCGGGGGCACCCCGGGCAGCATGCCCGGGGTGCGCAAGCCACGGCAGTGGGTCAGCCGCAGCTCGGCTGCCGCGCGCTCAGACCTGTCCGATCACCAGCACCACGCCGTTCGAAGCGATCACCCCGATCGGCGTCAGCAGCGGGCCATACGAGAACGACTGCCCGACGATCGGCAGGCCCGTGAACGACGTCGAGCTCGGGATGCCGAGGTTCATCTGGCTGGTCGGGTTGGCGCCCGGCACGAACAGGTGGGAGACCCCGTTGACCACGTGGCCGACGCAACCGGGCATGCCGTAGACCGTCAGGTCCTGCGGCGGCACCGCCTGCTGGAACGACAGCAGCACCGAGCCGAACAGCGTGCCCGCGGGGATGTTGCTGGTGGTCAGCACCACCGTGCTGCCCAGCACCGGCCGCGGTGCTGCGGCGAGCGCCAGGTTCGGGATGCCACCGTTGCACAAGGACCAGCCAGCGGCACGCGTCGCCGAGATGTCGCGCGGACCCGGATCCACCGCGCCCGCCCCAACCGTCCAAGCGACCATCGCGGCGCCGCCGGTGTTCATGGTCTGCCAGATCACGTGCACCGTGCCGTTCGGCAGGAACTGCAACTGGAACGTGTTCGGCAGGGTGGTGTTGTAGCGATAGACACCGTCCCAGGTGATGCGCACCATGGCCGGCGAGCTGTCGACGTAGACTCGGCCACCGCCACTGGCCGCCGGGTTCAGGTCGAACCAAGCGCCGTACCAACAGTACGCCCCGCCCGTCACGCCACTGAGTGCCGGCGTGAACGAGGTGCCGTTGTCGGTGGTCGAGACGAAGCCGTTGCTGCACACCCACAGGGTGTTGGTGGTGCCACCGAGGATCGGCAAGGCGAACGGCAGGGCGACCGAGGCCCGGGTGTCGTCACCGAGGCCGAGGTTGACGCTGCTGCCGGACACCGGCACGAACGTGCCCGTGCCGTTGCCGACCTGGTAGGTGTTGCCCGAGAGGCTCATGGTGAGCCCGCTGTTGGCCAGATCGAAGGCCGCCGCGCTGCCGAACGACTCGTAGAAGACGTTGGCCGTGCACTGGGTGCCGCCGCAACCGGTGCCGACGGTCTCGACCGAGGCCACTGGCATGCCGCCCGGAATGGTGGAGACCACCGTCACGGTCAGGGCCCCAGCGCCGATGCGCGCTTCGTCGAGGAACACCGCACCCTGGCCGGGCGCGATGTTGCAGTCGAAGCCGAAGTTGTAGATCGAGTTCCAGTCCAGCGAGTTGCCCGCCGGCGCGGTGAACACCAGTTCGCCACCCACTTGGGCCACGGTCCAGTCGTTCAGCGCGTTGGTGTCGATGTCGCGGAAGAAGTAGTTGCCGGTGACCGCCCCGTTGCCGAGCGGCACGCGGAACGTGGCCCCGCCGCGGCTGTTGTCGACGTTGTGCACCGCGTACTCGTAGCGGTACTGACCACCGCCGAGCGTCGAGGTCTTGACCGCGACGAAGAACCGGCCGTCGTCGTTGCCGTTGCTGGCGGAGGTCAGGGTCGCACCCTGCCAGTGCTGCAGCACGGAGCCCCACACTTGGCCCACCGAGTTGTTCGGCGTGTTCCAGGAGCTGCCGTTCCAGGTTGGATTGAAACCGCGCGAAGCGAGGTTGTCGCCGCGGTTGGCCACCGACTCGCCCTGGTGGATCAGGTGGATGCCGTAGAAGAAGCGCGCGTTGGCGACCAGGAGTTCGCTCTCCCGGATCGTCACCCGGTTCTTCACCTCGTCGCCGTTGGTGTTGACCGTGCTGCGAGCGCCGTCGTTGTTCCCGGGCGGGCCGACGTTGGGATCACCCTGGTCGAAGTAACTGCCGACCGGGTTCCAGGTGCCGAGCCACGGGTCGATCTCGGGTGCCGGCCCAAGCCAGTTGCGGTCAGCGTTGTTGCCGACCCCGTAGGTGTCCGAGCAGCGCAGGCCCATCAGCGAGCCGGTGCCAGGATTGAGACAAGTACCGCAGGCGCCGCTGAAGTTGGTCGAGGTGAAGGCGTGCTTGCAGTAGCTGCGATCGCTGATCTGCACCATGCGGCCACCCGATTCCCGCACGGCGATGAAGCCGAACTTCGGGTGGTTCGGTTGCATCGCGGCCTGCCACGGGATCACCACCGAACCCGGGTTGCACATGGTGTTGAGCATGGCGAAGCCAACCTCGCCATTCGGGTGGGCCGCACCGCGGCGCCCCTGGTAGGTGAAGTTGTCGACGACGTCGAGGCGGCCGTCGAGGCCGGCCACGGTGTTCGCCTGCGCCGGCAACGCGCCGAGCAGGATTGGGAGGAACGAGAGGGCGGAGATTCGTTTCATGGTGGAACGAGCGGGGCAGGCAGGATGCGCCGGAGGCTGGATCCTCCGGAAATCAGACGCAACGGGACTCTGGAAGCCTAACGCACACCGAGCGTTGGGGAAGACCCACCGCCTACTTCTGCCCGGCACCGACCATGCCAACGCACTTGCGCGGCAACGCATTTGCACTGCGACAGGTTCGTTCGGACGCCGGCGCACCGCTACCGTGCGCACGAAGCCATGGCCCGCACCCGCACCGCTCCCACCACCCTGCCGAACCTGCGCCTCAAGATCCGCGTCAACGGCCGCCACCCGTGGTTCTACCGCAAGATGGTGCAGAAGCCCGACACGCCGCTGCCCGCCGGTTCCCCGGTGGCGGTGCGCGACCGCGACGGCACCTGGGTCGGCACCGGCTTCTACAATCCACGCGCCGAACTGGCCCTGCGCATGTTCGCCGACGAGCCGGTGCCCGACGTGCCGGGCCATCTGCTCGCGC
Source organism: Planctomycetota bacterium (assembly GCA_016795295.1). GTDB lineage: Bacteria > Planctomycetota > UBA1135 > UBA1135 > UBA2386 > JAEUHP01. Next base: position 53,061 of record JAEUHP010000232.1, read on the forward strand.
AACTGCAACGCGCGGTGGCCCTGCGCGAGCAAGTGCTGCGCCTGCCCGAAGTCACCGACGGCTACCGCTTGGTGCACGCCGAGGGCGATGGTTTCCCCGGCTTCGTGCTCGACCGCCTCGGCACGGCCTTGGTCGGCCAGGTCAGTTCGCTCGGCATGCTGCAGCAGCTCGAACCGCTCGGCGAGTGGCTGCTGCGCACCTACCCGGGCAGCCAGCTCGCCCTGCTCGCCGACCGCGAGTGGAGCGAACGCGAAGGCATGCCCAAGCTGCCGCGGCCGAACCTCCAGCCGACCACGGTGCGCGAACACGGCCTCAGCTACCACGTGGCCCCGGCCCAGGGGCACAAAACCGGGTTCTTCGCCGACCAGCGCGACCACCGGCTGCGGGTGCGGCAACTGGCCAAGGGACGTTCGGTGCTCGACCTGTGCTGCAACAGCGGCGGCTTCGCGCTCTCGGCCGTGGCCGGCGGCGCGGCCAAGGTGGTGGCCGCAGACCTCGACGAGGCGATGGTCGCAGCGACGCAGCACAACGCCGAACGCAACCGGCTGCGGCTCACGGCGGTGCACGGCGATGCCTTCGATCTGCTGCGCGCGGCCGAGGCCGGCGCCCACGATCTGATCGTGCTCGATCCGCCGAAGTGGGTGCAGCACAAGGACGAGGTCGAAGCCGGCTTGGCGCGTTACTTCGACCTCAACCGGCTCGGGCTGGAGAAGGTGGCGCGCTCGGGGCTCCTGGTCACCTGTTCGTGTTCGGGCAGTGTCTCGGAAGAGCGCTTCCTGCGCATGCTGCGCGATGCGGCCGCCGCGGCGCGGCGCGATGTGCGGCTCTTGCAGGTCGCCGGGGCCGGGCCCGACCATCCAGTGGCGCTCGAGTGTCCGGAGACGCGCTATCTGAAGGTGGCGTTCTTGCAGGTGCGCTGAGGGTCGGGCCCCCGAGGCCAACTGCGCCGGCCCCCGGGCACGGGGTGCCGTTGCCAGCCTGCCAGCCGCCTGGGGCGACGCCGCGGCAGCCCGCCGCTCAGCGCACCACCGCGAGCCACAGCAGCGCCAACACCAAAACGATCGCCACCACCGCCACCCAGAGTCTCGGCCGGCTCGGCAACTCGGCGCCCGGATGCCCCGCGTCGGCATACCCCTGCGGCAGATCCAGACTCTGGTAGTCGATCTCGTCCTGATCCTGCCACCCCGTACTGGCGTCGCTGCCGCATTCGCGGCACGCAGCAGCCCCTTGGGCCACGTCCGCACCGCAGTGCGGACAGGCAAAACTCGGACGCGGCGCGCGCGACTTCCTGGCCATGGACACCAAGCCGAAGAACACCCTGGCACCGGCACCGAACCACTCGGTGCCGAACCGTGCCCCCTCAGCATAGACCCGCACCGTGGGAACGCGAAGCCCACCCGCTACCCTGTGCCAGCGCATGCCGACCCCACCACCGAGATCCCCCTGGTTGCTGCTCGGCACCCTGAGCACCCTCGGTGCCTGCGCCAGCACCCCCTGGCTCGAACCGACCGCCAACCGCGCCACCACCTGGCGCCACTGCCGCGTGTTCGAGAGTTCGGCCGCCATGGTCCTGGCCAGGGAGCCAGAGGCGGCCTTGGAACTGCACCACTTGGCCAGCGCCGCGGCCGCGGCCATCGCCGAGGCCACGGGCCTGCCCGCAGCGCGCGGCTTGGTGCTGGCCATCGGCCCCGGCGACCCGCTGTTCGCCGCCGACCCCTTGCAGCACGTGGCCCAGGTGCAGCGCTGGCACGCGCAGGCCACCGGCGCGCCCGAACCGCCACCGCCGGATGCCGACCCGGCCGCCCCGCCGATCGAACTGCTGGCCCCGCTGACCGCGGGCGGCGTGCCCAAGGACGCGAACGACCTGGCACTGCCCGCGGACCTGTTGGCCGAGGCAGCCTTCGTGGTGGTGCTGCCGAGCGAGCGCTTGCTGCGCGAGAACGTCGACCGCATGGTCGAGGCGGCACGCAAGGCCCACGGCGTGCCCGGCTGGCAGGCCGCCGCCCTGTCGATGTTCGGCGCCAACCCAGCGCCCAAACTGCGCGCGCTGTTCGCAGAGGCGCGCGCCATGGTGCTGACCGACGCCTGGCTGGCAGCCCTGCAGATGCCCGCGGCGCAGCGCGCGACGGCCCGCGCCAAGCTCGGCCTGCCCGAGCCGCCCGACCCGAACGAACAGCGCGCCACCGGGGCGGCGCGGCGGTTCTTGGCCGAGGACGTGGTGCTGCCCGAAGCCGGCGGCCGCTTCGCTTCCTGCCGCCGCCCCAGCGGGGTGGATGCGCCACTCGCCGCGATGCTCGCCCCGCGGTGCGTGGTGGATCTCGACCCCGACCGCGACCAGGATCTGGCCGCGGCATGCCGCGAGCAAGGCAAGGACTACTGCCCGCTGCGCTACGACCGCCTGCTGCCCGACGACGCGGCGCTCGAACGGCTCGCAGCCGTGATCGGCCAGCCGCACTACGGCGGCGTGCTGTTCTGTGCCACCCAGCGCGAACGCGCTGCCGCGGTGCTCGCGTGTTATGCCTTCCACCGCGAAGGTGCCACCGCCGCCGAAGCGCGCGCGCTGGCGGTCCGCCACGGTGCCGGTGCGTTGCTGCCAGCACTCGAAGCGCGCTTCGCGGCGCGCTGACGCACCGGCGCCACATCCCCAACACTCCCCCATGCTGCCCTGCCCCGAACGTCCCAGCCGCTGGCTCTGCCACGGCACCCTGCTCGTCTTGCTCGCGGCACCGCTGTGGGCGCAAGTGCCGCAGGAGCCCGGCGACCCGCCCCTCGGTCCGCCGCTGTACGACCCGCGCGCCGGCATGGACGCCGACGGCCGCATCCCCAAGCCCGAGTTCCCGGCCGACCTGGAGCACCCCGACCGCTGGCGCTACACGCCGCCGGGCCGCATCAAACCGGGTTCGATCCTGGAACGGTTCCTGGTCACTTCGTTCGCCAGCCCGATCCTGTTCCGCAACGCCGACGTCGGCTTCGGCGGCGGCGTGGCGCTCACCGACATCGACTTTCGCAACGAGCGTTACCGCGAATTCGCCAACATCGTGCTGACCTACAGCGAAGAAGGGCAGCAGGCCTACCGCATGAACTGGTCGCGCTGGCTGCACTACCGCGACTTGCCGGACGGCGGCATCGTGCGCGAAGAACGCGGCCGCCTGTTCGCACGCGGCGGCTACGAGAAGACCCTGACCCGCCGCTACTTCGGCCGCGGCAGCCGCAGCCGGCCCGAGGACGAATCGAGCTACACGGAAGAACTGTCGGCACTCGGCTTCGGCATCCGCGACACCCTGGACGGCCAGGGCGGCGATTGGCTGTGGCGCGCCGACCTGCACGCCGAACAGCACGGTCTGTCGGGCGGCCGGGTGCAGGGCGTGCCGAGCACCAGCAATGTCGAGGCGTACGCCGCCGACTACGCGCGCGGCGACGGTGTCACGCAGGCCTGGCTCTTGCTCAGCCTGGCCCACGACACGCGCGACAGCCTGCACCAGCCCTACTCAGGGCACCGCGTCGGCGTGTCGGCGAATCTGGCACAGCAGTCCGAAGGCCGCAGCGGCGGCGTGCTCGGCTTCGATGCGCAACAAGTGTGGACGCTGCCCCCCTTGTTCCACCAGGGCGGCAACGGCCGCGAGGAGCACCCGCCGACCGACAGCCTGGCGATCGGTGGCTACGTGCAGGAAACCGTCGGTTCGTTGCCGTTCTACAGCCTGCCGTCGCTCGGCGGCGGCAGCACCCTGCGCAGCTACATCGAAAACCGCTTCACCGACCGCGCGGCCGCGCACGGCACCGTCGAATACCGGGCGGGCATCGTGCCGCGCGGTTATGCGTTCAGCGACACGATCCGCATCGAACGGATCAGCGCGGCGCTGTTCTACGATCTCGGCACCGTGGCCGGGAGCGTGGATGCGCTGAGCCGGGCGCGTTGGCACCACAGCTACGGCGTCGGCCTGCGCATCGGTTTCGCGCGCGAGGCGGTGTTCCGCATCGACGTCGGCTGGGGCACCGAAGGCAGCAACTTCACGATCGGCTACGGCAACACCTTCTGATCCGAGAACGCGCCGCGGCAGCGCGCACTGCCGGCGCGAGACCTCAGCGTCCGCCGCCCTTCTGCGGCTCGCCGCGGCCTTCCCGTCGCTCGAGGCGCCGCTGGGCCCGGGTAGGTGCCGGAGCCGCGTCGTCCGCCGGTGCCGGTGCCGGAACGGCTGCGTCCGGCGGCAGTTTGGCCTGCTTGGTTGCGCGCTGTCCCTTGCGCAGCACGGTGACCGCCACTTCCCCACCGTCGCGCAACGCAGCCAGCGCGCGGTGCACGTCTTCACTGCTGCCGATCGGCTGGCCAGCGACCTCCAGCACGATGTCGCCCTTCTGCAGCCCGAGCGCCACCGCCAGCGAGCCCTCTTGCACCGATTCGACCATCAGCCCCTGACCGGCTTCGAGGCCGAGGTGGTCGCGCAGCGCTTCGGGAATCTCGTCGCGCACGAACACGCCGAGCCGTCGCCCTTCGGGCGGAGCGCCGGGGGCCGGCTGCGGAGCGACGGGTTCGCGCCCATCGCCCGACCACAGACGCGGTAGCCGGCCACCGAGCGGGCCGACTTGCCAACCCGGCTGTAGGCCCGGACCACCCTGGAAGAACCAGCGCATGCCCCCACCACCGAGCCCACCCTGCGGCAGCACACCCGGATACTGCTGCTGGAACGTCTCGAGATCCGGCGCCTCGTACACCTGCTTGTCGGCCGCGCCCTGGTCGTCGGTCTTCTGCACCTCGACGCGCACTTTGCCGTCCGGACCGATCTGCATCGACAGGCTCTGGCCGCGCCCACCCGACCGGGCAGCGTCCAACTGCTCCTGGAACTGCTGCTCCAGGCCGCGGAAGAAGTCGTCGTGGAAGAAGCGGCCCCGCGGGATGTCGAGCCCGAAGTCCTGCTCCATGCGGCGGAACATCGCCTCGAAACGATCCTGCAGGTCGTCTGGCTCCGGAGCCCAGGGCGCACGCCGCAGCATGGGGCGGGCCGGCGCGTCGTCGCGAGCCTCCCCGCGCTGCTGCAGCCCGGCGTCGCCACCGCCTTCGATCTGGCGGATCAGGCGGCGCGCGCGCCACTGTACTTCCGCGTCCTTGCTGGATTCGGCGGCCTTCTGCAGTTCGGGCAGCGCCGCTTGGCCGAGGCCACGCAGCGCCCGTTCGGCATCGAGGCGCACGCGGAAACTGTCGCTGCCGAGGTCCTGCAGCCACTGCGCAACCGAGCGCGGGTTCGGCTTGGCGGCTTCGGGCTGAGCGGGTGCCGGCGCCGCCGGCGGACTGGGCTCCTGGGCGCTCGGATCCTTCGCCTGCGGCGCTTGCGAACTTGGATCTTGGGCCAGCGCCGGCACGGCCAAGGCCGCGGCGCAAAGCCAGGGAGCAAGGGAGAACGAGAACTTCGATGTCATGGCAACCTCACCAGGAGGCGGCACCGAGAGCCGCCGGGTGGGCACACAACGGCCAGAACCTGCGGAAGACTCCCGCTCGGCTGCGCCGGCCCGACCGGCTCACTTCGCCGGCGGTCGCTTGCGCCAAACCGCCGGACCGCGCTCGGCAGCAGCGCTGCCGTCCACCCCAGCACCCGCCGCGTTCGGCGCAACACCACGCTCCCACTCTTCGACCAAAGGGGCCAGACGCAGCCCGCGGGGCTCGTCCGACACCTCGTGGCCGAGCAGTTCGAGGCCCATGGGCCAGCCACCCGGGCCCAGCTCGGGCTGGAAGGCCGATTCGAAACCGGCCGTGGCCGCGAGCGGCGCGCGGGCCAAGGACCGGCCAGGGCCAGCCGCGTGCGGAGCAGGCCAGCCGAGAAGCCCACCCAGCCAGAGCGCCGCCGCGCCGAGCAGCACACCGGACCAGAGCCAGCGCCACCGTACGGCCCATGGCACCGGCGATGCCGCCCAGGGCACCGGCGCCGCCGCGCCGGGCCCCGCCGGTGCCGCGGCCAGAGGAACCGCCGCAACCGCCTGCAGGATGTCCTGGTAGAGCGAGCCGTGGTGCGCAGCCCCTCGGCTCGCTTCGAAGCCGTC
>JAEUHP010000237.1 GCA_016795295.1 Planctomycetota bacterium
CATGCTGGGGGGGTTGCAGCTGCGGGCGCTGCATCGCGAATTGGTGCGGCCGGGTTCGGCGTGGACCGAGAAGCGGTTCCACGACGCAGTGCTGCAGCAGAACTCGATCCCGATCGCGGCGCTGCGGGCGGCGCTGGGGGAGGCGCTGCCGGGCAAGGAATTGGGGGGGTGGCGGTTCGCGGCGCGGTGACGAGCAGAAGCTGATGCCGGATTGCGCGCCGCTCACTGGAGCGCGCGGGCGACCCGGATCCCGATGTTGTCGTACCGGCTGTCCTTGGCGACTGCCTTGCGCATCGAAGAGCTCGCTTCCTCCACCGACTTGTAGAAGCTGCCGCCGCGGTGAGCTGCTTTGGTCTCATCGCCTCCCAAGAGCTCGCCGTCCCCTGCTTGGTGGGTGCATTCCGAGTACGGGCCGAAGGTGCCTCGCGTCCACTCAGCAACGTTGCCGTGCATGTCGTAGAGGCCGAAGCCGTTGGGGTAGAGGAACTGGCCGACGGGGGCATGCACGACGGAGCCGTCGTCCAGTTCCGGCCAGTGGCGGGCGTCCTCTACGAACTGCCTGCCATCGGCTCGGGACAAGAAGCCATCGGCCGCATTGAACTTGCCACGGAATATCTTTCCATCCGGCAGAGCCAGGTCTTCGCGCCGATCGCCGAGATACCAACGGGTGGGAGTGCCAGCACGGCAGGCATGCTCCCACTGGGCTTCGGTCGGCAGCGACCAGCCGAAGTGCGTCACCAGCCGCTGTGCTTCTGCCCATCTGACGCCTTCGACGGGGTGGGACAAGTTGAAAGGTGCGTCTGGGGCCGGTTTGTATCGGCTTGGATTCTTCTCGGTGGTCAACCGGAGCCACTGCCCTTGGGTCAGCTCGTACTTCGACAAGAAGAAGGGCTCCAGGAGCACCTCGTGCACAGGGCGCTCAATGCCCACCGCATCTTTTGCGTCACTCCCGATCTGCGACGATCCTCCTGGGAGCAGCACCAGCACCATGCCACTGGTCTCGGTCATGCACCACCGCCCTGATTGGCTCACGGGCCGGTCTCCGGAGCGAACTGCCCAAAACTCCTGCAGGCCCGAATTTGCGTCGCGGCCCAGTGGCACCAAGCCCTCCTGAGGAGTGAGCCGCAGTCCCCGAAAACGAGGGTCCTCGGCCAGTTCCCGGGCTGCCACTGCCCATGCGGCGCTGCGGTCAGAATTGGCGCCTGGGAGTTCCTTGCGCAGGTACTCCACGGCTCGGCGGATCTGGGCCATGCCACCTTCCGGGCGCGAAAAGTCGCTGCAAGAAGCGAGGAAGTCGCAGAGCGAATCGTGGTGGAGTTGCTCGCTCAGATCTGGAAACGACCAAGAGGCTCCCTGTGCAGAGCCGCGCTGGCGCAGGGCGTCTCGTTGTACTTCGACTTCATTTCTGCGCGGCAAGAGCTGTTCAGCAAGCGCCATCCTGGCTTCATACTCGGGAAGATTGGCGACAAGCTCGGGGGGTGGTGAACTCTGCAGGCGCTGCCATTCTTGTCGCGCTTTGACGCTATTCCGAAGACGCTCGAAGCGTGCCAACAGCTCCTGCGCAGTATCTCGCTCCTTGCGTGCCTCAGCCGCATTCGCTTCCGCTCGCTCCTCAGCGAGCCTCGCTGTCTGCCACTGTACCAAAGCCACGGCCAACCCGACCCCCAACGCCGCCACGACTGCGGCGCCGGTCAGCGCCGCCACCCGGTAGCGCAGGAACACCTTGTGCAGCAGGTAGCCAGCGGTCGGCGGCCCCGCCGTGACCGGCTCGTTGTTCAGGTGCCGCTGCAGGTCCGCCGCCAACTCCTGGGCGGTTTGGTAGCGCCGGCTGCGGTCCTTCTCGAGGGACTTCATCACGATCCAGTCGAGTTCGCCTTCCAGACGACGCTGCAAGTCGCGCAGGGGTATCCGTCGCGCCTTGGCGCTGGCCTCGGCGGCCGCGCCGAGCGTGGTGATGCGCGTACTTGGCTTCTTGGGCTCTTCTTCTCGGATGACGCGCTGCATCTCGCTCCAGCCGTAGCGCAGCAGCTCGCTCTTCGAAACCGGCAAGGAGCCGGTCAGCAGCTGGTAGAGCATCACCCCAAGAGAATACACGTCGGTGCGCGTGTCGACGTCGAGGCCGCCGATGCGCGCTTGTTCGGGCGACATGTACTCTGGCGTGCCGAGCATCACGCCGGCCTCGGTGAACAAGGTGGACTCGACCAGCCGATGGTCGACGGCCTTGGCCAAGCCGAAGTCGATGATCTTCGGCATCGGCTTGCCTTCCTGGACGGTCACCAGCACGTTGGACGGCTTGAGGTCCCGGTGCATTACGCCCTTCTGGTGGGCATGTTGGATGCCCGCGCACACCTCGCGAAACAGCGCCAGCCGGCCCTCGAGGGACAGGCTGTTCTGGTCGCAGTAGTCGGTGATCGGTACGCCCTTGACGTATTCCATCGCCAGCCACGGCTGGCCCGACTCCGTCGTGCCGGCGTCGAAGATTTTGGCGATGCAGGAGTGTTCCATCATCGCCAGAGCCTGCCGCTCTGCCTCGAAGCGGGTCAGGAAGGCCTTGCTGTCCATGCCCTTCTTGATCACCTTCAGGGCGACGCGACGGCGTACCGGCTGGCGCTGCTCAGCCAAGTAGACGGATCCCATTCCCCCCTCGCCTAGGGGCTGCAGGATGTGGAACGGGCCGATGTGTAGGGGCTCTGACTGCGGGTCCACTTGGTTTTCGCTGGGGCGTGTATGCAGGGAGTTGGTGAGTGCTTGCCGGCTAGCGCCTGCTAGCCATGTAGGGCAGACTTTACATGGAACAGCACCCAACTTACAATCAGGCATCTCCGTCTCCTTTGCCCGTCTCGTCCGAAATGGCGTTCCTTGCCCAAACTCTGAAGTTTCTCCGGAACATATTCCGGGCACAGGCCGGCCGCGGGCATGACGAGCCCGAACTCGCAACCGACATCATGCTCATGCGCAAAACCCTGCGCGTCTCGTTGCTGCCTCTCTTGGCAGTCTCCTTGGCAGCCCAGCACACCACGTGGACATCGTTCGCGGATCGCCGCGGCCATGCGATGGCGCTTGGTCCGAACGGCGCGGTGGTGATGTTCGGCGGCCAGTCCATGACCAGCGGAGAAGCCCTCCGCGACACTGTGAAGCTTGCCGGCAGCCAGCCCTCCTGGTCCGCAGAACAGGACGGTATTGAGCCACGCACGGAGCATGCCATGACGGCTGCCGTGGTTTCGGGCCAACCAAGGTATGTAGTCTTTGGCGGCCTCAACAATGGCGGCACTCCAACCAACACCACGTGGCGCTACGATGGATCTGCATGGGGTGACCCGGTCAGCGCTCCCGCGCCCTCGGCACGATCCAGGCACACGATGGTGACCCACCTCGGCACCCAGATGATCTACATGTTCGGGGGT
>JAEUHP010000276.1 GCA_016795295.1 Planctomycetota bacterium
CGGGTTTGTGGAATCGTTCACGGTGCGCGGTCTCGGGGCCCTGGAGCCGCCGGTGGTGGCGCCGCGCAGTTGGCTCCTGGCGATCGGCTGGCGCCGGCGCGGACTGCTCTCGGTGTTCGATCTGCCGGCGACGGCGTGAGCGGGGACATTGCCACGCGCGCTGCGCCAAGCCCGCCGCGCTGCGCAGGCAGCCCGCGCCCTACCCAACCAGCCGAACCAAGGCCGCGTGCAGGGCACGCATTGCCCCGGCGAAATCCCACGCTCCGCGCGCGCGGTCCCCGGTCCAGTTGCTGATCGCCCGCACCTGCAGCAGCGGCACACCGAACTCCCGGCACACGAACGCTGCGGCGGCCCCTTCCATCGTCTCCACGTCCGCGCCAAGGCGGGTGCACACGGCGGCCGACAGCGACTCGGCGCCACTGCACGTGCTCACCGTCGTTCCCGCCACGATTGGCACACCGAGCCGTGCGGCGGCGGCGGCGGCGAGTTCGGCATCCAAGGCGAACGGCCCAGCATCGAGAAACGCCGGACCCTGGGGCCCCGCGCGACCGAAGTCCCAGAACCCGGACTCCGTCAGCACCCCCTCGTCGCCGAAGCCGTCCTGGCCGACCACGCAGACGTTGCCGGGGGCCACGCGGGGCGGGCTGCTGCGATGCCGTTCGGGGTAGGCCCCGGCCACGCCGCAGAGCAAGACGAAACGCACCGCGGCGCCGTGCTCGGCCAGCAGCCGGTGCAGGCGCACGGCAGCAGCGACTTTGCCCACGCCGAGGGTGTGGGTGGGCCCGCAGGCGGCCGGGGGCGCTTCGCCCGGGGCGGCGTGCACCAGGAGGCAGCCCGCTCGCCCCAGTTCGACCATCAGGCGCGGTGGCCGGGCGCGGCTGGCCGCACCGAGGTTCTGGCTGCGCCCGTAGGAACCGTCCAGCCGCGGCTCACCGTCGAGCCCTGATTCACTGCCCAGCCTGGCCGATCGTGACCTTGAGCCCGGTCGAAGAGCCGATCGGGGCCGGGAAGTTCAGTGCCGGGTCGAACGCCAACAACTGCGTCGGCAGGGGCAGACCAGCGAGGCTGTTCGCCGCGGGGATCGGCAGCGGGTGGCTGGCCGCGCCCACCGGGTCGGCGAGCACCAGCGGGGTCGCCAGCGGGTTCACATAGATCTCCACGCTGATCGGCGCGCCGGGCACCACGGTAGCCGGCGCGAAGCCGCCGATGCCGATCAGCAGGAAGCCGAAGCCGTTCGGGATCAGGTTGCCGATCGTGAACTCGAAGTTGCTGTTGCCGACCACCGGACGGCCGCCCGAAGTGGAGAGCGTCGGGTCACCGACCGTGGTCGGCGACGCCCAGCCGGCGACTTCGAGGCCGAACGGCTGGCGCACGAAACGCACGCCGCGGAACGCGGTGTTGGCGGCGGCCGGGGTCAGCAGGGTGAAGGCCGAGGCCGGCCCGGTGTCGGTGACGGTGACCAGCTGGTTGTTGGTCATCGTCGCGTAGAGCGTGGCGACGCCGCCGTTCACGATGCCCGACAGGCCGCGCGCGCCGAACGTGGCGCCGGTGCTGAGGGTGTACTGCAGCGTCCAGGTGCCGCCGCTTTCGGTCCACTTCTGGATGCCACCGAGCGAGCCGCTGGTGCGGTCGTCGGCGACGTAGCAGGTGCTGGCATCGGCGAAGAAGAAGTCGTAGGGGGAGCCCACCGAGGAGCTCAGCCCGGTCAGCACGCCGAGCGTCTGCCCAGCCGTGGTCGGCAGGCCACTGCCGACGGCGTAGATGCCGCGGGCCGTGCCCGAGCCGGTCGAAATGAACAGCTGGCCACCGTAGATGCCGATGCCGCGCAGGTTGGTCGGCAGGCTGGTGTTCAGCGACGTGCCGCTGTTACCGCCGTGGAACGCCAGCACGACTCCGCCGTTGCCACCCGTGGCCCAGTGGATCGAGCCGTCTTCGCTCGCGGCAGCGCGGATGTTGTTGCCCGAGAGCGCGTCGGGGATGGCGGTGCTGGTGTCGATGGTGCCGTCGAGTGCGATGCGGGCGATCACGCGGTTCACGGTGGCGCTGGCCGTGCTGGCCACGCCGGTGGTGCCTGGAGCTGCATCGTAGCCGGCCACCATCAGGTAACGGCCGTCCGCCGATTGCGTGAGCAGGCCTTCCGAGGTCGCAGAGCCCGAGTTCGTGCACGCGCGGTTGGCGCCGTTCACGGCCGTGGGCATCGCCACACTCTGCACCAGAGTGCCACTCGGCGTGTATTCGTCGAGGAACGTCGCCGTGGCGACGCCCGACAGAGCCCCGGTGCCAGTGCCGACGCGCAGCACGACGAGGTTGCCGGGGGTGAATTGGGCGGTGGCGGACAACGACAGGCCGAGCACGGCCGTCGCGAGAGCGAAGGACTGGGTGGTGGAGTTCATGATGCGGAACGGCTGGGATCGACCCGAGCGGGGCGCGGAATGCGCAGCCGCCAGGATCCGGGGGCGACCATCATGGCAACGGTTGGGGTGGGCTGCATCCACAACTTGGCAATCCGTAGCTGGCCCGCGTGCGCCGCAGCGCAATGCGCCGCAGTGGCGGCGGTGTGTGTCCCGTGGCAAGGTCGTGTCGGCGCGGGGCTTGCAGTGGGTGCGGGCATGCGCGCGCGGCCGACTCAATCGTCCCGTTTCGAGAACGTCGCCCGGCAGCGCACCGCGCGCCACAGCCCGTCGCGGCTCTGCTGCAGTTTGCGGCGCACGTCTGCGTCGAGTTCGGCGGTGCCGAGGCAGGCGTCGACCACGGCCAGGGCCGCGGCGTCGCTGTGCGCCTGCACGAAGCCCTCGAACCAAGCCGGCAGGAAGAAGATGCGCCGGTTCTGCTTGGCCCACATCGCGCGTTCGAGGGCTTGCTGCAGGTACGGCAGCGTCAGCGCTTCCTGGCCCGGCCAGTGGAACCAACCCAGGCTGTCGATGGTCCACTGCTCGGGCGGCTCGGGAGCCAGATACTGCTGCCAGTAGTGCTGTTTGGCTTCGGCCGTGGGCACCGCAGCGCCGGCCAGGAACAGCTCCTTGCCGAGGTCGTCCGTGGCGAAGCGCGCGCGCAGCGCGGCCCGTTCGTCCGCGGCTCCCGCAGCGAGCAGTGCCGCGGCGGCCAGGAAGCAGTCCTGCTTGCCGGGCTGCAGGCCTTTGGGCAGCTCGTCGCCGCGGCAGACACTGCGGCACAGGTCGAGCACCGCGGCGTCGCTGCCGAGCCGCACCAGATGGCGGAAGGTGGTGAGTTCGCGGCCCGAACCGCTCTCTTCACGCAGCTGCCGCAGCAGCAGCGCCGTGCCGCTCTGGCGCAGAGCGGCGCTCCGTTCCGGCGTGAGGTAGCGGTTCGTGCAGGTGGCGAACGCATCCAGCAGCGCGCCGTGGCTGTCCGGGTCGCGTTCGCGCGCGAGCAGGGTGAGGGCCAACGCCGCGAACTGCGCTGGGTCGAGTTCGGCCTCGCGCACCGCTTCGAACAGGGCTCCGGTGCCAACCGCGCGCAGCAGTGGGTCGGCTTCGTCGGGCAAGTGCTGCAGCAGGAACGCCCGCGTCGCCGCATCGGGCACGAACTGGCCGTACGCGACGTCGCGGGGATTGGCCAGGATCGCGCGCGGCGCGGGTTGGCCCACCAACGGCGGGATCGGCAGCTCCGCGTCGGCGCCGACCACACGCACGGTGCGCCGCGTGCCGTCCGCTTCGAACACCAGCAGTTCCAGGTCGAGCGGCCAGGTGCCCTCGCCCAGCGTGGCGCGCTGCTGGACCACGGCGGTGGTGACCACGCCCCCGGCGTCGCTCTGCCAGTGCACCCGGACCTGCGGCAACGAAGCACCGAGCAGCCAGCGCTGCGACCATGGGCCGAGATCGCGCAGCGTGCTGCGTTCGAGGGCGGCCGCGAGATCGCGCCACTCGGCGGCGCCGAACGCGTGCCGCTGCAGGTAGTCGCGCAGGCCCTTGCGGAACGGCCCGTCGCCGAGCCGCGCATGCAGTTCGCGCAGCACCGCCGGGGCCTTGTTGTACACGATCGGGCCGTAGGCGCTCTTGGCGTCGGCCAGGTTCTGCAAGGACTGGAACACCGGCGTGGTGCCCGGCGTGCCGTCGACTTCGTAGGCGCGTGGTTTGACGCGCTGCAGGAAGCGCAACCACGACTGCTGGCCGGGCTCGAGGGCTTCGAGGCAGCGGTGTGCGGCGAACGTGGCGAAGCCTTCCTTCAGCCACAGATCGTCGAACCACTTCATGGTCACCAGGTTGCCGAACCACTGGTGTGCGAGTTCGTGGTAGACGAGCGTGCTGCGGCGCACCCGTTCGGCGGTGGTGGGTGGGTGGTCGAACACCAGCGCCGACTCGCGGTAGAAGATCGCGCCGGCGTGCTCCATGCCGCCGTACGGGAAACCCGGCAGCAACACCGTGTCGAGTTTGCCGAACGGGTAGGGCACGCCGAAGTCCTGGGCCAGCCAGGCAAGGCCGGAGCGATGCAGGTCCACCACTGCGTCGGTGTCCAGGTGGCGGCGCTGGCTCGCCCGCAGGAAGATGCGCAGTTGGCTGTTCGGGTCGATGCCGGGGGCGGGTGGCGGCGGCGCATCGATGCGATCGAACGGGCCGGCGGCGAACGCCATCAGGTAGGTCGGCAGCGGCTGGGTCGGCGCGAACGTCCAGCGGCGCAGGCCGGCGTCGAGCAGTTCGCGAGGGGTGGGCTCGGGGGGCGTGGGCAGGGTGTTGGCGACCGCCGTCCAATCGGTGGGCAGGTCGAGGACCAGTGTGAACGCCGCACGCAGGTCCGGCTGGTCGAAGCACGGATAGAGACGGTGCGCGTCGGCAGGCACCACCAGCGTGTAGTAGTACTCGCGACCGTCCGCGGGATCGCGGTAGACGGTGAGGGGCGTGCCAGAGGCGGCGATCGGCGAACGGAACGTCGCGGTGATGCCGTTCTGGCCGCGGCCGAGCAGGTCGGGAGGCACCAGCAGGTGGTTGGCGACTGCGCGCAGGGTGGCGGGCCGGTCGTTGACGCGCACGTCGGCGAGTCCTTCGCCGGCGAAGTCGAGCACCAGCGGTTCGCGAGGCGGGCGGTCGTCGGCGAACGCGAACCGGATCCAGACGGAGCCGCGCACTTCGCGTGCCCGAGGCTCGATGCGGAAGGTCAAGTCGTACTGCACCGAGCGCAGCAGTGCGGCGCGCGCGGTTGCGAGGCTGCGGTCGATGCCAGGGGCCGGGTCCTGGGGGTGGGCGAGCCAGCTGGTGAGCGTACTGAGCACGGCGGCGGCTGGATGCATGCCCCGGCAACAGTAGCGCGCTGCGCGGCGAGGGGCGCGTCGGTCCTGGGGCGTGGCCGGCCCCGGCACCTGCGTATTGACGACGCGATTGGCGATCCGTCCGATGGCCACCCCATGAGCGCGGAACCCGAAGCAGTGGTCGGCAACAAGTTGGCGGCGTTGCGCGGCAAGTTGCTGGACCTGACGGCGCGCAATCCTCTGTTGTCGTTCCGCCATCAGGCCCGCTCGGGACGGTTCCTGCGCGTGATCGACGAAGTGCCGGACCTCCTGCACGAACGGTGGGAGAACGGCAGCAGCCTGCGGTGCCGCTCGCTCGGTCCGGCCAGCCGCGAGCCCGCCGACGAACGCGAACTCGGCTTCCGCCGCGCGCTCGACGCCGCCAAGCTGCAGGACGAAGAGTACCTGACGGCGATGCGCAGCCTGGCCGACGACGCCGGCAGCAAGGCGCAGGCGGCGATCGAGCAGCAGTTGCGGGTGCGCCTGCGCGCCCGCCTCGGCATGCCGCCGCGGCCGGACCAGGCGATTCCCGATCCGGCGGCGGTGGCGCGTGAGCAGGGGCTCGATCCCGGCTACGACTTGCCGATGGCCGCCTCCGGCGAACGGCGGCATCACGACCAGTATCTGCAGACGCTGCTGTTCGAGGAGCAACTGCAGGCCACGCTCACCAACCTGCGCGGTCGCGTGCAACTGTCGCTGAGCGAGAGCGGCATCAACCCGCTGTTCGCGGTGTTCGGCTTCCTGGAGTGGTACGAGCAGAAGGACCCGCAGAAGCTGCACAGCGCGCCGCTGTTGCTCTACCCCTTGGCGATGACGCGCGAGTTGCGGCAGGGGCGCTACCAGTACGAAGTGCATTCTGCTGGGGAAGGCATGCAGACGAACGTGGCGCTGCGGGCCCGGTTGCGTGCCGAATTCGGCATCGAGTTGCCCGAGTTCGACGACGAGACGCCGCCCGAACGCCATTTCGCCGCAGTGCAGGCGGTGGTGTTGGGCCAGGCGGGCTGGCGAGTGCGTCGGTGCATCACCATCGCCTTGCTCAGTTTCGCCAAGATCGCCATGTACAACGATCTGGCGCCAGAGCACTGGCGCGAGGGTGCGGCTTTGCAGGAGCATCCGCAATTGCAGCGGCTCTTGGGCGGTGCCGGTCCGAGCGGCGGCTCCAGCGCGGGCGTCGAACACCTGGCGGCCGGTGCGGCCCCAGCGCCCGTGCAGCGACCCGAGGCCCTGCCGCTGGTCGCCGACGCCGATTCTTCGCAGCGCGCGGCGATCGCCGAAGTGTTGGCGGGTCGCAGCCTGGTGATCGAAGGCCCGCCTGGGACCGGCAAGTCGCAGACCATCACCAACCTGATCGCCGCGGCGCTGGCGAAGGGCCAGACGGTGTTGTTCCTGGCCGAGAAGATGGCGGCCCTGGCAGTCGTGCAGAACCGGCTGCAGCAGCTGGGGCTCGCGCCGTTCTGCCTCGAACTGCACTCGACTCGGGTGGGGCGCGAGGACGTCGTGCGGCAGGTGCGCAGCCGACTGGATCTGCCGGCCTCGGACTTCGCCGAAAGCCTGTTGCAGGCCACGGCGCGTGAGCTCGCAGCGCTCGAACAGTCGCTCACCGACACCGTGGCCGCACTCGCGGCCCCCGCCGGACAGCTCGGCATGTCCGTGCACGATCTGCTGTGGCGCACTGCCAACCTGCGGCGTGCCACCGCCGAGGCTCCGGCGGCGGTCGACGGGCTCGGTGCCGAGCGGGCCAGTGCCATGACCGAGCTCGAGGTGGATCAGGTCGAACAGGTGGCGGCGCGCCTGGAGCAACTGCAGCGCGAGCTGGTGGTGCGCTGTGGCGATCTGGCGCGCCACCCTTGGCGCGGCATCGCCCACCAGGAGCTCGGGGTCCTCCAGGTCCAGGATCTGGTGCGGGCCATGCAGGACCTGGTGGCGGCTGCCGGGGCAGCCGAACAGCTGGCCCGGTCGGTGTCGGCTGCGACCCGCGCGAACCTCGCCACCTGGGCGGAACTCGAGCAGATCCTGGCCGCGCGCACGCTCGACGCCGGCATGCCGGCGGCCGGGTTCGCGCTGGTGCCCGCGCTCGCCGCGCCACTGCAGTTGGGTCTGCTGCGGCAGTTCGCCGAGGACGTGCAGCAGGTGCGCGAGCTCGGCCAGAAGCTGGCGGCGAGTTTCCTCCGTCCGGAAGCGGTGGACAGTGCGGCTCCCAGAATGTGCGCCGAATTGGCCGCGCTGGTGGCCGACGTGGCCGCGACCGCTGTGACGCCGACCGAACTGGTCGGCATCGGTGCGGCGGCCCAGGCCACCGCCGGACAGCTCACCCGCGCCGCCGAAGTCCTGGTCGCCGCTGCCGGCCAACTGAGCGTGGCGGTCCCGGCTGGGCGCCGGGCTGAACGCAACCTGCACGCGGCCCTGCAGGCCGGCGCGGGACTGTCGCGCGAGCTGTGCGAACGCCGGCGTGCCGAGCTGTGGGCCACGGGTGCTGCGGCGGTGCTGGAGCGCGCCCACCAGACCTGGCAGGCGCTGCGCGAACAGCGCACGGCGCTGGGCGCCGAGTTCGTGCTGTCGGCGCTGCCGGAGCCTGCGGCACTGCGCGAGCACGCCGCCACCTTGCGCCAGCCGCCCGCGTTGCGCTGGCTGCGGGCCAGTTGGCGCGCTGCCTGGGCCACGCTGGGCCGCTTGGCGCTGCGGCCGCTGCAGCTCGATCGCTACGCGGCCGCCGCGCGCCTCGAATCGCTGGCGGCGTTCGCCGAAGGTGTGCGCGCCTTGGCTGCGGACGCCGAACTGCAGCGCGTGGCCGGGCCCGCGGCCGCCGGACTGGACGGGGATCTGCCGGCGGCGCTGGCCGTGGCGCGGTGGGCCGATGGCGTGCGGGCCGCGGTTCTCGACGAAGCTCTGGCCGCTGCGGTGCTCGGGGCACCGACGCCGCGGTTGCTCGAAGTGGCCCGTCTGGCCGCGAGTGCCGATGCCGCGAGCCTCGGCGCGGCGTTGGCGACCGACCACGGCAGCCTCGCGGCGCAACAGCAGCGCAGTGAGCAGGTGGCGCGCGGCTGTGCCCGGGCCCAAACCCTGGTCCAGCAACTGGAGCTGGCGCCCGGCACGCCGTGTGCGTCCCTGGCCGAGCTCGCCGCGCAGCTCGCCCAGCGGCAAGAGCGGCGCCAGCGTGCCGATGCCTGCGAAGCCGCGGCGGCAGCGCTCGGCAGCGCCTTCGCCGGCAGTCGCACCGATCTGCGCCACTTGGGTGCGGCCCTGGCCTACGTCGATGCCGTCCAGGCCGCGGGACTGCCGCCGGCGGTGCGCCAGTGGCTGCTGCAGGCGGCGGACGCGAGCGCGCTGGTGCGCTTGCAGCAGTTCGCCGCCGCGGTCGACGCCGCCGCGAAGCAGCTCACCGCGGTCCTCGACCGGTTGGCGGCGATCCGCCCGATCCGCTGGCCGGAGTGGTTGCACACCACCGACCCGCGCTCGGCGACGCTCGCCGACCTGCACCAGGCGGCCACCCGCGCCACTGCGGCGCCGGAGTCTCTGGCGCAGCTCGTCGAACTGCTGCAGCGGCAGGCCGAACTGCGCGCGCACGGCCTCGCCGGCCTCGTGGAGCTCGCCACGGCCGCGCCGGCGCTGCAAGAGCTCGGCACCCTGGCGCGGCGCATCGTCTACCAGTCGGTGGTGCGGCAGGTGCTGGCGACCGCGCCGTGCCTCGCTGGCTTCGCCGGTGCGCGGCACGACGACCGCCGCGCCCAGTTCGCCCAGTTGGATCGCAAATTCGCGGAACTGCTGCAGAAGCAGCTCTGTGCCACCCTGTCGCGGCGGGTGGCACCGGCCGGCCGCGCCCAGGGGCCCAAGTCGACGTGGACCGACGGCGCCTTGCTGCGCAACGAGGCGGCGAAGGAGAAACGGTTCGTCGCAGTGCGCGATCTGGTGGCGCGCGCGGGCTCCGCACTGCAGCAACTGATGCCGTGCTTCTTGATGAGCCCGCTGTCGATCGCGCAGTTCCTGCCCCAGCAAGGGCTGGAGTTCGATCTGGTGGTGATGGACGAAGCCTCACAGCTGCGTCCGCAAGATGCGCTGGGTGGCATTGCGCGCGGCAAGCAGGTGGTGGTGGTCGGCGACCCGAAGCAGTTGCCGCCGACGCCGTTCTTCACCGGCGGCACGCTCGATGCCGGTGACGACGAAGATGCCGAGGTCGACCAGCCGGAGGAGTCGATCTTGGACGCGGCGGCCGCGGTGTTGCAGAAGCGTCGGCTCACGTGGCACTACCGCTCGCGCCACCCGTCGCTGATCGAGTTCAGCAACCAGCACTTCTACGACAGCCAGCTGGTGGCGTTTCCCGCGCCCTACGACCGCCACGCGGCGTTCGGCGTGCGCTACGTGCACGTGGCCGACGGCGTCTATGGCCAGAGTCTCAACGTGCCGGAGGCGCGGCAGGTGGCCGAGGCGGCGCGGCGGTTCGCCGTGGAACATCCGGACCGCAGCCTCGGCGTCGTCGCGCTCAACGCCGCCCAGGCCAATCTGCTGGCGCTCGAACTCGACCGCATCGCCGCCGAGGATCCGGTCTTCGAGGCCTGGCGCAGGCACCGTGAGACCACGCTGGAGCCGTTCTTCGTCAAGAACCTCGAGAACGTGCAGGGCGACGAGCGCGATGTGATCTACATCTCGACCGTCTACGGCAAGGACGGCAAGGGCGTGATGCACCAGCGCTTCGGCCCGATCAACGGGCAGGGTGGCCACCGCCGGCTGAACGTGCTGTTCACCCGCGCCAAGTACCAGGTGGTGGTGTTCTCCAGCATGCAGCCCACGGACGTGGTGGTGACCGAGCAGTCGTCCGAGGGCGTGCAGGCGCTGCGTGGGTACCTCGAGTTCGCGCGCGATGGCTGGTCCACCGCGGCGGTGCCCACCGGTCGTGCCCCGGAGAGTCCGTTCGAAGCGGCGGTCGGGGCCGTGCTCGCCGAAGCTGGATTCGTGGCCGTGCCCCAGGTCGGGGTGGCCGGCTATCGCATCGACCTCGCCGTGCGCCATCCGGAGCGGCCCGGTGAGTTCGCGCTCGGCATCGAGTGCGATGGGCGCATGTACCACTCGGCGCAGAGTGCACGCGATCGCGACCGGCTGCGCCAGGAGATCCTGGTGCGGCTCGGCTGGCGCATCCACCGCATCTGGTCGGTGGACTGGTTCGCGCAGCCCCAGCGCGAACGCGAACGGCTGCTGGCAGCGGTGCGGGCGGCCGTGGGCGTCGCCGGCCCGAGCACCCCTGCGGTGTGATGGGGTGCGCCTCTGGCGGTGTTCACCGGCCGAGACGGCACTCACCCACGGCGAACGGATCCCACCAGTTGCAGAGTGGATCGGGCTGGTAGCCGCACACGATCCGCACGTCGGTGATGGCGCCGGTCACCAGTCCGCAGACTGCACCGGCCGCTGCCAGGATGCCGTAGGCCACCAGCAAGCCGCGAGCATCCCCATGGCAGCCCAGGCCGTGGCCGCTGCCATGGGCGAGGAACACCACCGGTCCGACCACCGCACCCACCACGGGCTTGCACAGCGTGCAGCTCGGGCTCGGGACCGTGAGCAGCAGCGCCGCGAGCAGGGCGAGACGACGGCGTGTGGCGGCCATGGGGCCACAGCGCCAGAACGGCTCGGGCGTGGCAGGGACCGCGCCAGTGGCCTAGCGGCCGACCGGCATGCCCGAGCGGGCCTTGGCACCGGCGGTGGCCACGCTCTGGCAGCAGCGTTCCAGGATTGCCGCCGCGTGCTGCTGGGCCGGAGCCGTTCCCGGCGCCGGGGCGCGACCCGGTCAGCGCCCCAGGATCGACCAGGACTCGGTGCGGCGCATCGCCCGGGCCGTGGCCTGCTGCTTGTAGTCGTCGAGCACGGCGCGCATGCACAGGTTGCGCAGCGTGGCTTGCAGCTCTGGATCGGCGAAGTCCGCCGTGCGTGCGGCCTGCGTCTCGAGGATGCGCAGGACGCGCCAATCGCCGCCGAGGCGCAGTGGCGGCGACACGGTGCCCGCGGGATTGCCCAGGGCGAACTGCACCAACAGTTCGTCCAGCCGCTGCTTGGTTTCGTCGGTGACGCGCAGGCCCACCTGGGCGGTCGCCTTCGCGGCCTGGAAGCGATCGGCGACCTGTTGCGCCGTCAAGTTCTCGGCGCGCCACAGTTCGGCGGCCCGGCCGGCTTCTTCCCGGGCGTTGGGGCCTTGGAAGGTGACCCACGCCAATTCGGCGCGTGGGCCATGCTCGAACAGATGGCGTTGCGCCGCCAACTGCTCCTTCATCATGCGGGGCGTGACCAGCAGGTTGTGGTGCTGGGCGAACCGCGCGTTCATCGCCAGCTGCAGGGCCATGTCCTGCATCTTGTCGACGCGGCGTTCCCGCGTGTAGGACTGCCAGGTGTGGCCCGAATTGGCCAACTCGGCGGCGAACGCCTGTTCGGTGCCGAGGTCCCGGATCTGCTCGTTCGCCTCGCGGCTCATCTCGCTCTGGAACAGCGCTTCGACCTGACTGGCCGGCATGTAGTCGAAGTTCTTCGCGGCCTGGGCGAGGGCGTGCTTCTCGATCAGCGGTGCGAGCACGCGCGCCAGGATCGCGTTGCTCTCCGCAGGAGCCAGCGGGCGGCCGAGTCGCTGTTCGGTCGCGGCGATCTGACCGGCTGCGAGCCGGCGCAGGTCGCTGAGCAGGATCGCCGAGTCGTTGACCGTGGCCACCACCCGGTCGACCTGCAGCAGCCGGCCCGGGCTGTCCTGGGCCGGCAGGGAGCAGCACGTGACCAGCAGAACAGCGAACCAACGCATGTCCGGTAGGATCGGTGCTGTGGGCCCGATGCACAAGTGCCGAGTCCCCGTCGTGGCCTGGCACGACCGCCCCTCGGCGCAGGGGGCGGCCGAAGCGTTGCATTCCGCAGCCGGGGCAAGTCTGCTCTGGCCATGAGTTCGCGCAGTGGTACCTGCATCGTCGTCGGCGCCAGTTCGGGCATCGGCCTCGCCCTGGCGCGGCGCCTCGCGACCGCCGGCCGCAAGGTGGCGATGGTGGCTCGGCGCCGGGCCGAACTCTGCGCCGCCGTGGCGACGATCAACGACGCCCTCGGGCGCGCGCAGGCGTTCGCCTACGTGCACGACGCCGGGGACCTGGACGCCGCCGAACCGCTGTTCGCGCGCATCGAACAGGAACTCGGCCCGGTCGACGAACTGCACTACGCGGCGGGCATCATGCCGGCGGTTGCGCCGGACGAGTTCGATCTGCAGAAGGACCGCGACCAGGTGCAGGTGAACATGCTCGGCTGCATCGCCTTCGCCAACGCCGCCGCGCGCCGGTTCCTGCCGGCCCGGCGCGGCTGCATCGTGGGCATCAGCTCGGTGGCCCAGGATCGCGGCCGCGTCGGCCGGCCCGTCTACAACGCCAGCAAGGCAGGCCAGGACACCTACCTGGAGGCGCTGCGCAACCGCCTGTGGCGGCACGGGGTGCAGGTCACCACCATCCGCCCCGGTTTCGTCGAGACGCCGATGACAGCGGGCCTGCAGCTGCGCGGTGCGATCCCGGCCGATCGCGCGGCCGAACTGATCCTGCGCGCCCGCGACCGGGGTGCGGCGGTGGCCTACGTGCCGGGCAAGTGGCGGCTGGTCATGTTCGTGATCCGCAACATCCCTTCGTTCGTGTTCCGCCGTTTGTCGATCTGAGGGACCCGTGACCGAGAATCCCCTGGACTGGCGCGACGAAGACGTGCGCGGCTTCGGCATGGCCGTGGGCGGGCCCGCCCGGGTCCTGCGGCCGACCACGGCCGAGCAGGTCGCCGACGCGTTCGCCGCGGTGCGCCGCGCCGGCGGCAACCTGGCGCTGCGGGGGGCTGGCTGCAGCTACGGCGATGCAGCGACCAACCGCGACGGCTACGTGCTGGACCTGTCGCGCATGAACCGACTCTTGGAGTTCGATCCGGCGACCGGGGTCGCGGTGGTCGAGCCCGGGGTCACGGTGCGCGATCTGTGGCGGCGTTCGATCGGCCATGGCTTCTGGCCGAACGTGGTCAGCGGCACCATGGCGGTGTCGATGGGCGGTGCCGCGGCGATGAACATCCACGGCAAGAACGCGTATCGGGTCGGCACCTTCGGCGAGCACGTGCCATGGTTCGAGTTGCTGACCGCCGGCGGCGAGTTGTTGCGCTGCAGTCGCGAGACCCAGCCGGAACTGTTCCACGCCGCGCTCGCGGGCTTCGGCATGCTCGGCTGCATCACCAAGCTGGCGGTCGCCACCAAGCGGGTGCACAGCGGCCGGCTGCGGGTGTGGGGCATCGTCGCGCGCGACCTCGACCACAACCTCGAACTCATCGAGTCGCTGCGTGGGCAGGCCGACTACTTGGTGTCGTGGCTCGACCTGCACGGCAGCGGTGTGGCGCTCGGCCGCGGGCTGCTGCACCGCGCCGACCAACTGGCGCCCGGCGAGGACCCGGAGGGGCCCTGCCGCTTCGAGGCCGGGCTGCAGGACGTGCCGCCGAACCTGTTCGGTCTGGTGCCGAAGGGCTGGCTGTGGCCGGGCATGTGGGCCGCGGTGCACGCCCAGCAGGTGTTGCTGGTCAACTGGCTGAAGTTCCAGGCCGGGTATCGCGAAGCCAAGCATTCGCCGTACCTGCAAACCCACGGCGCGTTCCACTTTCTGCTCGACTACGTGCCGCGCTGGCAGTGGATGACCAAGCCCGGTGGGCTGATCCAGTTCCAGCCGTTCGTGCCGGTGGGATCGACGTCGCGGGTGCTGCGCACGCTGATCGAACGTTGCCAGGCCACCGGCTTCGTGCCGTATCTCGGCGTGCTGAAGCGGCACCGGCCGGATCCGTTCCTGATGACGCATGGCCTGGACGGCTTCTCCCTGGCGATGGACTTCGCCGTCAGCCGGCACCCGCGCCGCCGCGCCGAACTGTGGCGGCTGTGCCAGGAGCTCGCCGACGTGGTGCTCGACGCCGGCGGACGGTTCTACTACGCCAAGGACGCCGTGCTGCTGGCGTCGTCGTTCCAGCGCGTGCACGGTGGCGCAGCGGTGGACCGGTTCCGCGCCCTGAAGGCACGCTGGGACCCGGAGCGCCTCTTGCAGACCGACTTGTCGCGCCGGCTCGGTGTCTGACCCGCACGGCGCCGGTCAGCCGGCTGGCCGGTTGCCGACGTAGGCGATCGCGTCGAGTTCGACCAGGAAGCCGTAGTGCAGTGGCCCCACCGGCACCGCGGCCCGCGCTGGGCGGTGCTCGCCGAACACCTCGGCGTAGACGGCGTTGAACTCGGCCCAGTGCTCTTCGCTGGTCAGGTAGGCGGTGACCTTGACCACGTCGCGCAAGGAGGCGTGGGCGGCGGCCAGGGCCAGTTCGACGTTCTGCAGGGCGATCCGCACCTGCTGGGCGAAGGGCAGGCCCGGGGCGCGTGTGCCGTCCGGCGGGATCGGCAGCTGGCCCGAGACGAAGACGAAGCCGCCGGCAGAGGCGGCGTGGGAGTAGTGGCCGGCCGGGGTCACCCCGGCGTGGTTCTGGCGATGGAGGCGGAGGCTGTCGTCCATGCCGTCACGATAGTCGGCGGCGGGGCCGCCGCGGCCTGGGATCGGCAGGCTGTGCCTGGGCTCCGGCCGGGCCGAACTGCGGTGCTTGCACAATCGCCGCCGTTCGCTATCCCGGTGCCATGGTCGATGCGATCCGCTCCGTGCCGGGCGTCTGTGCGGTCGAGCTGCTGCGCGGTGCCGCGGCGGCCGCGTCCGCGCCGCCCGATCTGCTGCTCGAAGTGGCACACGGCGCCACCGGCGCGGCGCACTACGACGCGCTGCGCGCGCAACTGGTCGGCAGCTACGACGATTCGCTGCGGGAGTTCTTCTTCGTCAACACCGACGTCGGCGCGCCGGAGCTCGCCCGGGCCGTGGCCGCGCGGGTGGTGGCGGCGCAGCCGCGGCGCAGTGCGCTGGTGGTCCAGTGTCTGCTGCCGCGCACGTTCGTCGATTGCAATCGCCGCATCGACGCGGCGACGCAACCGGCGGCCAGCGCGCCAGGGGCGATGACGCCGGGCCTGCCGCCGTGGGTGCAGGACGAACGCGACCGGCGGTTGCTGCTGCAGCGCTACCAAGCGTACCGCGAGGTGGTCACGGCGGCGTTCGCCCAGGTGTGCCCGCGTGGCTTGGCGCTGTGCGTGCACACCTATGCGCCGCGCAGCGTCGACGTCCCGGTCGATGCCGAGGTGGTCCGCCACCTGCGTTCGGCCTACGCCGCCGACCGCGTCGGCACTTGGCCTCTGCGCGCCGCGGTGGACTTGATCACCCACGACCCAGACGGCCGCGAACTGGCCTGTGCACCGCTGGCGCGCACCGCGGCGCGCGAGTTCGCAGCCGTGGGCTTCGACGTGGTGAGCAACGGTGCCTATTCGCTGCATCCCGTGACCCTGGCCCACGCCTTCGCCGAACAGTACCCCGGGCGCACCCTGTGCCTCGAGGTGCGCCGCGACCTGCTGGTGCCGGAGTTCGTGCCGTTCGTGCCGCTCGCCACGGCGCCCGCCAAGGTCGAGCGGGCGGCGGCGCCGCTGGCTTCGGCGGTGCTGGCACACTTGCCATGACGCGCCCCACGGCTCCTGGGGCGGCGGGCGACGTTCCGTCGCGGCGGCGCCGCCGCGCCCCGGTCGGCGCTTCGCCTGGTACTCTGTCCAGCGACCCGGCGGCGCGTCCCACCCTGTTGCACGCCGTGGGTTATGGCCCCGACGGGGTTGGCACGTGGCGGGCGGTCACGCTGGCCGAACTTCCCGAGTTGCGCCGCCGCCACGCCGTGGTCTGGCTCGACGTCACCGGGTTCGCCGATCTCGAACTGCTGCGCCGCATCGGTGAACTGTTCGGTCTGCACCGCCTGGCCCTCGAAGACGCGGTGAACCTGCAGCAACGCGCCAAGTTCGAGGACTATGGAGAGCACGGCTTCCTGGTGCTGCGCATGGTCGACCACGAAGCGCCGACGGCCACCGAGCAGCTCGCGCTGTTCGTCGGGCCCGGGTTCGTGGTGACCTGCCAGGAGCGGCCCGGGGACTGCTTCGAGCCGATCCGCCGCCGGCTCGCGGACCCGCAGGGTCGGCTGCGCACGCGTGGCAGCGATTACCTGGCCTACGCGCTGCTCGACCTCGTGGTCGACGCGTTCTTTCCGGTGGTCGAGGCGATCGACGATCGGCTCGAGCGCGTGGAGGTGGCGGTGCTCGAAGCGCGCCACGGCGAGCCGGTGGTGCCCGAACTGCACTCCCTGCGCCGGCAGCTGCTGGCGCTGCGGCGGGCCTTGTGGCCATTGCGCGAAGCGACGGCAGCCTTGGCGCGCGGCGAAGCTCCGCATTTCGGCGCCGACCTACAGCCGTTCCTGCGCGACGTGCACGACCACGTCGTGCAACTGCTGGATCTGCTGGAGAACTACCGCGAGATGAGTGCCAGCCTGATGGAGCTGCACCTGTCGACCGTCAACCATCGGCTCAACGAGGTGATGAAGTTCCTGACCATCTTCAGCACGATCTTCATGCCGCTGACGTTCGTGGTCGGCGTCTACGGCATGAACTTCGAGCACATGCCGGAGCTCCACGCCTGGTGGGGGTATCCGGCTTGCCTTCTGGTGATGGCCGGGATCGCGGCGGGCATGTTGTTCTGGTTCCGCCGGCGCGGCTGGCTGTGACCGTCGCCGGGTGCGTGGCCGGGGCGGTGGGCGTTCGCTTTCGGCGGCTCGAGACGGCATGATGCCCGCCCCGCCGTGAACCCGCTGATCCGCCTCATCCCAGCCCCCTTGGTGCGGTTCTTCGCCCGACCCTACGTCGCTGGCGACTCGCTCGCCGCGGCGATGGCCGTGGTCCATCGCCTGCACCGCGAACGTGGCCTGCTGGCGACGCTCGACCTGCTCGCCGAGGACATTCGCACGCCTGAACAGGCGCAGGCCAACCTCGACACCTACCTGCAGATGGTCGACGCGGTGGCGGCCTCGCCGCTGGCGCCGGCGGAGCGGCCGACCCTGTCGCTCAAACCGTCCTCCTACACGATTGCGCCGCTGCAGCATGGCGGCGATGCCGCGGGTTCGCTGGCGGCGATGACGGCGATCGCCGAGCGCGCCCGCGAACGCGGGGTCCGCCTCACGGTGGACATGGAAGGGCGGCACTGGACCGATTTCACGCTGTCGGCCCTGCGTTCCCTCCATGAAGCTGGCCACCGGGACATCGGCTGCGTGCTGCAGACCCGTCTGCACCGCACGGAAAAGGACTTGGATCAGCTCCCAGCTGGCATGCGGGTGCGCCTGGTGATCGGCATCTACCGCGAACCTGCCGAGATTGCCCTGGTCGACAAACCGGCGATGAAGGAGCGCATGCTGCAGTTCGCCGAAGTCCTGCTGCGGCGCGGGCATTACGTCGAATTCGCCAGCCACGACGACGCCTACGTGCGCCGGTTCCTGGGTGAGGTGGTGCCCAAGGTCGGGGTCGGGCCGGACCGTTTCGAAGTGCAGATGCTCTACGGCGTGCCCCGGGAGCGTTTCCTGGCCGATCTGCGCAGCAAGGGCATCCGGGCCCGGCTCTACGTGCCCTTCGCGGTCGGCTGGGCGATGGCGATCCAGTACCTGCGGCGGCGGCTCGACGAGTATCCAGCGATGGTCTGGCTGGTGACCAAGAACCTGCTGCTGCGGCGCTGAAACGGCTGCCCGGACGGCCCCCTGCACGATGGCTCGGGCGGTCGCCTGGAACGTGCTCCGGAGCGCATTTCGCCGAAGCCATGGCGGAACGGCTACCGTTTCGGTATACTGCTCGCCCCCTATGGATCCACTCGCCACCATCGTCGAACGGCTGTGCGCCTGGAAGGACGTCGCCCGCGAGAAGCAGGGCAGCAAGGACTGCTTCCTGGTGCGCGGGCAGGTGTTCGCCTACCTCGGCAAGAAGGGCGTGGTCGTCAAGTTGGCGCCGCCGCAAGTCACCGAGGCCCTCAAGATCATCGGGGCCAAGCGCATGCCCGATGACGGCGATCCGCACGCTCGCGAGTTCGTCGAGATTCCGGTCACCGGCCCCCGTGAGGTCGAGCGCGCGATGATGTGGTTGCGCCGCGCCTGCCGCCTCGGCCGCACGGCCGCTGGCCCGGTCTGATCCGCTCGCTCCTGCTGGGGTTGCGCCGAGTTGCAGCCTGGCTGCGTGTGGCAGTTTCATCTAGCCGTTGCGACTAGGATGGCGCTGCCATGACCGCGTCTCCTCCAGCCCCTGCTGCCGGCCGGCACACCGCGGTGGCCGCCGTGTCGCTGGCTGTCGCGGTCCTTGGTTTCGGGATCAAGAGCTGGGCCTACCTGCTGACCGGTTCGCAGGCGGTGCTCAGCGACGCCCTCGAGTCGATCGTCAACATCGTCGCTGCGGCCTTCGCGTTTCTGGTGCTGGCCTATGCCGGCCGCCCGGCCGATCGCGACCACCCGTACGGCCACGGCAAGGTCGAGTTCTTTTCGGCGGCGTTCGAAGGTGGGCTGATCTTCTTCGCCGCGCTGCTGATCGCCTGGCAGGCCGCCGTGGCCCTTTGGGTCGGCGCCGACTTGCGGGAGCTCGATTTCGGCCTGCTGCTGACCGCGGTGGCCGGCTTGGCGAACGGCGCGTTGGGCTGGTTCTTGGTCCGCTATGGCCGCCGGCACCGCTCTGCCGCGCTCGAGGCCGACGGGCACCATGTGCTGACCGATTTCTGGACCAGTGCCGGCATCCTGGTCGGCCTCGGTGCCGTGCGGGTGACCGGGCTTACCTGGCTCGATCCCGCGGTGGCGATGGGCATGGCGGTTTGGCTGCTGTGGACCGGCGGGCGCTTGCTGCGGCGTGCGTTTGGCGGGTTGCTCGACGAAGAGGATCCGGCCCTGTTGCAGCAGATCGTCGGCCTGCTCGGGCCGCGGCAGTCCGGGGGCGTGATCCGGGTGCACCACCTGCGTGCCATCCGCGCGGGCCGCTTCCACCACATCAGCGCCCATCTGGTGGTGCCCGAATTCTGGACGGTCGAACGCGCCCACGACACGGCCGAGAGCTTGGCCGCCGCGGTGCTGCGCGACCTCGGCGGCGAGGGCGACATCACCTTCCACACCGATCCGTGCGAACGCAGCCACTGCCGGCGGTGCGACGTCGAAGGTTGCTCGGTGCGGCAGCAGCCGTTCTTCGGCTTCGAGCCGCTGACCGTGGACGAGGCGGTGCGACCGGATCCGGCCGCGCACTGGGCGCACTGAGTGGTGGGGGGGGGGCGGGGGGGGGGGGCCCCCCCCCACCACCCCCACCCCCCACCACCCCCCCCCCCCCGCGGCGGGCGGGGGGGGGGCGGCGCCCCCCCA
>JAEUHP010000023.1 GCA_016795295.1 Planctomycetota bacterium
ACTCCCAGGTAGGTGCCGGGCGTGACGAAGATGTCGATCGTGAACGCCGTGTTGGCGACGCTGGCGATGACGTCGAACGAGTTGATGCTCACGCCGGCCGGGTTGGTGATGCCGAGGTCGTAGAACACCGTGGCGCCCGAAGACAGACCGTTGCCTGCGGTGGTGTTCTGGCTGATCGACTGCAGCGGCACGATCGAACGGGTGAGGGTCGACGGAGCCGAGCAGAGGCGCGTCACGGTCAGTCGGACGTTGACCGGGTTGGCGTTGGGGTAGACCCAGACCGGGTTCTGCGCGGTGCTGTCCGTGATGTTGTCCCCGTCGAGATCCCAGGCCCAGCTGGTCGCGGCCATGTTCGAGGTGTCGGTGAACTGCACCGTCAACGGCCCGATCACGGTAGCGGTGAAGCCCGCCGCGATGTTGTCCGTCGTGACGTACGCCGTGCGCACCAACGTGCTGGGCGCGTGCA
This sequence comes from Planctomycetota bacterium, assembly GCA_016795295.1. Taxonomy (GTDB): domain Bacteria; phylum Planctomycetota; class UBA1135; order UBA1135; family UBA2386; genus JAEUHP01. The sequence goes on from JAEUHP010000023.1 coordinate 467, forward strand.
CACCGTCCGTGACGGTCAAGGACACGTTGTAGGTGCCGCAGGACGTGTAGACGAACGTGGGGTTCTGCACCGAGCTGTCGGGCACGTTGTCGCCGTCGAAGTCCCAGCTCCAACCGGTGATGCCGCCGGGGGCGCTGGTGAAGGTCTGGTCGGTGAAGGTCACCGACAGCGGCGAGGGCCCGGTGGTGACGTTCGCCGAGAAGCCGGCGTAGAGGCCACTGGCCGGCGTGTAGGTGAACTCCAGCACGTTGGCGAAGTCGGTGGTGCCGAGCGTGCCCGTGGCCGGCGGCGGGTTGGTGGTGGTCGTGACCCGGCGCGCCAAGGCGAGCCCCGCCGTGGAGACCGCGTCCGGGGTCGGCGTGTTCGCGGGAACGCCGCCCGAGTGCACCGTGTCGATCACCAGGTCACCCTGGGTCGGGTCGTACAGGAACGCCGGGAACGTGAGGCCGGTGTAGAACGGGCCTGGGGTGCCGGTCGTCGACGAGCCTGGCGCCACCGTCATGGTGCCGTTGAACACCTGGGTCCGGTCGGGCCCGTGGTTGCTGTCGAACGTGGTCACCATGGCGGTGTAGTCCCCGGGCGCCGTCGACAAGTCGAGGGTCACCGGGAACGACGCGCCGGTCCAGGTCGCCGTGCTGGCGTTCGCGCGCCAGCGGATCCCGGTGATCAAGATCGGGAAGGTGACGCCATTGCTGGTGAAGTGGCTGGAGTCGTAGGTGTAGAGGAAGCGCCCGGCGGCGACGTCGAACGGCCAAGTCGTCGAGCTGTTGCCGTCGGCTGCCGCTGCCACGGACGGGACGACGAGGGTCTGCGCGGTCGCCGAAGCGGCGAGCAGAAACAGTGGGATTGCGAGGTGTCGCATGGACAAGGTGGTCATGGTCTCTGGTGATTGGCGAGCCGAGTCGGCTCCGTGCGCCGATGGCGGGATGGCACCGACTCGGGCTTTCGACAGGAGAGGATACCCTGAGCTTGGGGGCGGGCAAGGCGGCGCGGAAGGTGCGTGCCATGGTCCCCGGCTGGTGCCAGGGCCTTGCGCACCGGGTTTTCGGTTGAGCGTGGTCGTGGCCACGCAGCAGGCCTGTGGGGCATGCTCCGTGGGCTGAGGCAGTGCGCGCGGCCACCAGAAAGGACCGGGAACTGCTGGTGCCGTCGGCCGGTTGCGTAAGATGCGGCGCTCCCATGCGGAACGCTCTTGCCCAGGTTGTCCCCTTGTTTGCCCTCGCCGCTCTGCCGGCCCAGACCCGCGACTGGCCGTACTCGATGGACTACGGCCCGTACTTGATGACCACCTTCGAGGGTGGGGGGCGGAGCGGTGACACCTACAAGGGCGTGGTGGTGAAGGTCGGCGACGGTGCGGTGGCGTTCGACACCGAACTGCTGCGTCTGTCGGCGGCGTGGACCGATGGCTGGCTGCGCCTCAAGGGCACTGCGTACGACGGCGCGCACGGGCCGATGGTGCGCCTGCGCGGCCGCAAGGTCGCCGAGGTGGCGAGTGGCCCAGGGTGGGCCAAGGACGGCGATTTCGGCGACCCACGGCCGCAGCCGTTCGGGCCGTTGCCGCGGGCGCAGGGCCGTTACCGCGGCCTGTGGCTGGCCGGTGACCAGGTGGTGATCGGCTACACGGTCTCCGACATGGCGGTGCGCGAACAGTACGGCAGCGCCGCGGCAGGGCGCGTGCTGCTGCGCACCTTGGAGTTCGGCCCGAGCGCCGTGGAGCAGTGGATGGTGGTCGCGGACGCGCCCGAGGGCGCCTCCTTGGCGAAGGGGACGCCCGGGCGCGGCGCGCGGCTCGCTTGGCAGCCGGCCGCCGAACGGGTGCAGATCGCGGCGACCACGGCGGGGTTCGCGACCTTGCCGATGGGCGGGCCGTCGCGCAGCGACTCGCTCGATCCAGAGCGTGGCAACGGCGCCACGGTGGCGTTCGTGCCCGGGTTCGCCCGGCCGCGTGGGGTCCCAGCGCCGGCCGAAGGCCAAGCCGAGAGTGCCGCCGACGCGACGGCGCGGTTGCTGCCGGTGCTGCACGACGGCGCCGCGGCGGCCACCGAGAACGACACCGCGGGTTCGGTGTGGTTCGAGCGCTCCCGCAGGGGTGGGCAGGAGAGCGACGCCGGACGCTACCTGGTCGACCTGCAGAAACCGGCGGAAGTGACGCGCATCGCCACCTTCAGTTGGCACTCGGGCGGTCGCAGCATCCAGCAGTACGAGGTGTTCGGCAGCGCCGATGCCGCGGCCGACGCAGCCGCCCAGGATCCGGCCACGGCCGGTTGGCAGAGGATCGCCAGTGTCGACACGGCGCCGCTCGGTGAGGGCGACCAGCACGGCGCTTCGATCGCCGACGGCAATGGCCTCGGCCGCTTCCAGCGGCTCTTGTTCGTGATGCGCAACGGCGGGACCAGGCTGTGCGAGATCGACGTGTTCGCCGACCAGCAGCGCGCCGATCTGGAGACGCTGGGCATGCCGCGGCAGAACCTCGCGGTGGGGCTGCGCGGCGACCAAGGTCCGCGCCTCGAAGCGCGCGGCGAACGGTTGCTGCTGCGGGTGCCGCCGCACGCCGCCAGCGTGCGCGTGTGCTTGGCGATGGCCCAGGGCCCCGACGCGGCGATCGACGCGGCGGCCAAAGAGCTGTGGAGCGAGGCCGCTGTGCCGGCGCTGGCCGAAGGCCCGTCGCAGCATCGCTGGGGTGCGCCGCTGGTGACCAAGGGCGAGCGCTCTGCCGATGCCGGGCCGTTCGCGGTCGACACCATCACCGTGCCGCTCGACAACCGCTTCGGCTCGCGCATGCGCACCGGGGCGTTCGACTTCTTCCGCGACGGCACGGCGGCGGTGTCGACGTGGAACGGTGACGTGTGGCTGGTGCGCGGCATCGACGCGTCGCTCGAGCGCCTGGAGTGGCAGCGGTTCGCCACCGGCCTGTTCGACCCGCTGGGTCTGCGCATCGTCGACGACGTGGTCCACGTGCACGGCCGCGATGGCATCACCAGGCTGCACGACACCGACCGCGACGGCGAAGCCGACTTCTACGAGTGCTTCAACAACGACGTGTGCGTGACGCACGCGTTCCACGAGTTCGCTTTCGACCTGCAGACCGATGCCGAAGGCAACTTCTACTGCAGCAAGGGTGGGCCGGTGAATCCGGGCGGCCGCGGCTTCATGCGCATCGCACCGCACCACGGCACGATCCTGAAGATCGCCAAGGACGGCAGCCGTCTGGAAGTGGTCGCCAGCGGCCTGCGCGCGCCGAACGGCATCGGCGTGTCGCCGACCGGCGTGCTCACTTCGGGCGACAACGAAGGCACCTTCATGCCGCGCTGCCGCCTCAACTGGATCGAGGCGCCGGGCTACTACGCCGGCGTCAAGGACCTGGCCCACCGTTCGCCGGTGCCGGATCTGCCCGACCTGCCGTTGTGCTGGATGCCGATGGAGGTCGACAACAGCAGCGGTGGCCAGGTGTGGGTCACGGGGGCTGGTTGGCCGGACCTGGCCGGGCGCCTGCTGCACCTCTCGTACGGCACTTGCTCGACGTACCTGGTGCTCACCGAAGTGGTCGACGGCCGCATCCAGGGCGGCGTGGTGCGTCTGCCGGCCAATTTCACTTCGAGCTGCATGCGCGGCCGGTTCGGCCCGGACGGGCAGCTCTATGTGATCGGCCTGCAGGGCTGGCAGACCAGCGCTGCCAAGGAGGGTGGTTTCCACCGCGTGCGCCGCACCGGAGCTCCGCTCGGTCTGCCGGTGGCGCTGCGCACCTGCACCGCGGGCGTCTACCTGACGTTCGCCGAGTCGCTCGATCCCGAGACCGCGGGGGATCCCGGCAGCTTCGGTGTGGAGATCTGGAACTACCTCTACTCGCCGAACTACGGTTCGCCGGAGTTGTCGATCCTGCACCCCGAGCGCAAGGTCGAATCGGGCAAGCCGAACCGTGACCCGTTGCGCGTGGCTGCGGCCGTGTTGTCGCCGGACCGCCGCACGGTGTTCCTGCGGGTCGAGGGCATGCAGCCCGCACACCAGATGAAGGTCACCTGGAACGTGGACGCGGCGGACGGTCGCACCCTCAAGGGCGACCTGCACAACACCATCCACGCGCTCGCCGCGGACCCCGGCTTCCCGGCGGGGCAGTGAGGAAGGGGCCAGCCATGCGGCGATTCCTGTTCGTGCTGTGCGCCTGGTTGCCGTGTGCTGCGCTGCTGGCCCAGGCCGGGGGGGCTGGCCCCGCCGGGTCGCGCGCGCGCGGCGTCCAAGTGACCTTCCAGCAGCTCGGCGGCGAAGGTGCCGCGCCCAGCCACACCGAAGTGGCGCGGGTGCTGTCCCTGGCGGTGGAGCGCGGCGAAGCGCCGACGCCGTTCGTGGCGCCGGGGTGGTTTCGCGCCAGCTACCGGGCGGTCGTGACCCTGCCGTTGCGCGAGCGCTACCGATTCCGCATCGAGGGCCGTGGCAGCGTGACGCTGCGGGTCAACGGCGAGCCGGTGCTCGACGGTTCGTTGCGGGCCGGCAAGCCACTGGAGAGCAAGGCGCCGGCGCGGCTGCGCAAGGGCGAGAACGATCTGGAGCTGGTGTTCGAGAGCGCGGCGACTGGCGAGGGGCAGTTCCGCCTGTTCTGGGCCGGACCGGACTTCGGCTTCGAGCCGCCTGCACCCGAAGCCTTGGCGCACAATCCCGACGACTCCGGCGTGC
>JAEUHP010000057.1 GCA_016795295.1 Planctomycetota bacterium
GGCATGGTGTTGCCGAGCTGCCAGGACACCGGCACGGCGATCGTGATCGGCAAGAAGGGCCAGGACGTGTGGACCACGGGCGACGACGAACAGGCGCTCAGCGAAGGGGTGTACCGCACCTTCACCGAGACCAACCTGCGCTACAGCCAGATGGCGCCGCGCACCATGTACGACGAGGTCAACACCGGCGACAACCTGCCGGCGCAGATCGAGCTCTACGCCGAACCGGGCGACGAGTACAAATTCCTGTTCCTGACCAAGGGCGGTGGCTCGGCCAACAAAACCTTCCTCTACCAGGAGACCAAAGCGCTGCTGAACGAAGCGTCGCTGCTGGCGTTCGTCGACCGCGAGACGCGCAAACTCGGCACGGCGGCTTGTCCGCCCTACCACCTGGCGATCGTGGTGGGGGGCATGTCGGCCGAGTTCACCCTCAAGGTGGTGAAGCTCGCCAGCGCCAAGTATCTCGACGGTCTGCCGACCTCGGGCAATGCGCGGGGCCGCGCGTTCCGCGATCTCGAGCTCGAGCAGAAGGTGCTCGCGATCACGCGCAAGAACGGCATCGGCGCGCAGTTCGGCGGCAAGTACTTCTGCCACGACGTGCGCGTGATCCGGCTGCCGCGGCACGGCGCCAGCTGTCCGGTCGGCATCGGCGTGTCCTGCAGCGCCGACCGGCAGGCGAAGGGCAAGATCACCCGCGACGGGGTGTTCCTGGAGCAACTCGAGACCAATCCGGCGCGGTTCCTGCCCGAAGTGGACGAACACGCCTTGGCGGGCGACGTGGTGCCGATCGACCTGAACCAGCCGATGGCCGAGATCCGCCGCAAGCTCAGCCAGTACCCGATCCGCACGCGGTTTGCGCTGACCGGGTCGATGGTGGTGGCGCGTGACATCGCGCACGCGCGCATGAAGCAGCAGCTCGATGCCGGGCGGGGGCTGCCGCAGTACCTGAAGGACCACGTGGTGTACTACGCGGGGCCGGCGAAGACGCCGACGGGCATGGCCTCGGGCTCCTTCGGGCCGACCACGGCCGGGCGCATGGATGCCTACGTGGATGCCTTCCAGGCGGCCGGCGGCAGTTTCGTGATGCTGGCCAAGGGCAACCGCAGCAAGCCGGTGACCGATGCCTGCAAGAAGTACGGCGGCTTCTACCTCGGCTCGATCGGCGGTCCGGCGGCGATCCTGGCGCAGGATTCGATCCGCAAGGTCGAGGTGCTCGACTATGCGGACTTGGGCATGGAATCGGTGTGGCGCATCGAAGTGCAGGACTTCCCCGCGTTCCTGGTGGTCGACGACAAGGGCAACGACTTCTTCGCCTCCTGACTCGACACTGGCCAAGGTTGCGCAGCCTCGGCATGCTGGCCTTTGCCATGGCGAAGTATCCGTGCCTTCGGGCTCTGGCCCTGTCCTGCTGTCTGCTCGTGCACCTGCCTCTTGCGGCGCAAACGGAGGCGGGCACGGCTCAGGATCCCCCCAAGGCGGAGCAAGGCGCCGCCAAACCCGAGCCTGAACCCGAAGCCCCGCGCGATCTGGCCACCCGTCTGCAGCGTTTCCAGCCGCAGCGCGGCACCGTGGCCCTGCGCGACCTGGCCGAAGTGCGCTTGCCCGACGGCTGGTTGTGGCTCGATGGCGGGCACGGCCAGGCGTTCCTGCGCATGCTCGGCAATCGCCCCGGCGACGCGATCCTCGGGGTGGCGATGCCACCCGACTTCGACCAGAGCAACATGTTCGCCGTCTACAGCTACGCCGACGACGGCCACGTGGCCGACGACGAAGCGCCGGACTTCACCGCGCTGCTCCAAGAGATGCAGGAGAGCACGCGCGAGGAGAGCAAAGAACGGGTGGCCGCCAAGCTGCAGAGCGTCGACCTGCTGGGCTGGGCCGAGCCGCCGCACTACGACCGGACGCAGCGCAAGCTCTACTGGGCGACCAAACTGCGCTTCGGCGACGAGCAGGAGCTGACGCTCAACTACAACGTGCGCATCCTCGGCCGCACCGGGCACCTGGTGGTGAACGGCGTGGGGGGCATCGAGCAATTGCCGGCGGTGGCCGCGCACTGCCAGACGCTGCTCGGCGTCAGCGAGTTCAAGGCAGGGCAGCGCTACGAGAACTTCGACCCGGCCTACGACAAGCTGGCGGCCTACGGCATCGGTGGCCTGGTGGCCGGCAAGCTGGCGGCGAAGGTCGGCATGTTGGCGAAGCTGTTGGTGTTGCTGAAGGCCGGCATCAAACCGATCCTGATCGGGGTCGTGGCGCTCGGGGCGTTGGTGATGAAGTTGCTGGGCCGGCGCAAGGCCGCGGCGGCCGAGCCGCGCGGGTAGGCGCGCCGCGCGTGGATCTGGGCCCAACTACCCCAGATCTTCTTCGGCCGGCGGCTCCGCGAGCAGCTCCAGACCCTGGTAGCGCGACTTCGCGTAGTCGATCTCGAAGTCGGAGTGGAACAGGGCCACGAACCGCCCGGCTTCGTCCTTGACCACCATCGGCAGGATCTCCAGCAGCTCGTCGGTGACCTGCGCGATCCAGCGCGCCCGCGTCCAGCCCTTGCGGTCGAGCCGCAGCTCCACGCCGTACTCGTTCTCCAGCCGCCACTGGAACACTTCGAGCTGCAGCTCGCCGATCGCCCCGAGGATCGGTTCGCGCGCGCCGACCCGCGGCCAGAACACCTGCACCACGCCCTCTTCGCCGAGCTGTTCCAGGCCCTTGCCGAAGCCCTTGCTCATCGACGGCTCGCGCGGCGCCACCTGGGCGAAGATCTCCGGGGCGAACCGCGGGAAGTTGCGCACTTCGAACGACGGGCCCGAGCTCAGCACGTCGCCGACCCGGAACATGCCCGGGTTGATCAGACCGATCACGTCGCCCGGGAACGCTTCTTCGATCGAGATGCGCTCCTGGCCGAAGAAGCGGTGGGGGTGCGACAAGCGCACTTCCCGCTGCAAGCGCAGGTGTTTGGCCGCCATGCCGCGCACGAAGTGGCCCGAAGTGACGCGCAGGAACGCGATGCGGTCGCGATGCATCTTGTCCATGTTCGCCGCGACCTTGTAGACGAAGCCGGAGAAGAACGGCGCGTTGGGCGGGATCTGCCCGTCCAGCGTCGGCAGCGGCCCGGGGGCCGGGGCGATGTCGAGGAAGTTCTGCAGGATGTTCTCGACGCCGAAGTTCACCAACGCGCTGCAGAAGAACATCGGCGAGATCTTCTGCTGCAGGAAGTCGTCCATGGTGAACGCCTGCACGCAGGTCTCGACCATCGAGAGGTCTTCCAGCAGCCGGTCGTGGGCCTTCTCGCCCAGTTCCGCGCGCAGGGCCGGATCGGTCGGGCCCGAGGTCTGCACGGCGGCCTTGGTGGCGTTGTGTGCGGTGCGTTCGAACAAGAACACCTGGCCGTCCCGTCGCGAGTACACACCGCGGAAGTCGCTGCCCGAGCCGATCGGCCAGGTGGCGGGCACCACGGTGATGCCGAGCACCTTCTCGACCTCGTCCATCAGGTCGAGAGGCGCCCGCGCCGGGCGGTCCATCTTGTTGACCACCGTGACGATCGGAATGCCGCGGTCGCGGCAGACCTTGAACAGTTTGATGGTCTGGGGTTCGACACCTTTGGCGCCGTCGATCAGCATCAAGGCGGCGTCGGCGGCGACCAGGGTGCGGTAGGTGTCTTCGCTGAAGTCCTGGTGGCCCGGGGTGTCGAGCAGGTTGATGCAGTGGCCCTGGTACTCGAACTGCAGGGCTGAGCTGGTGATCGAGATGCCGCGCTTCTTCTCCAGCTCCATCCAGTCGGACGTGGCGTGGGCGCCGCCCTTCCTGGCTTTGACCGAACCGGCCTCGCGGATGGCGCCGCCGTAGAGCAGGAGCTTCTCGGTCAGCGTGGTCTTGCCGGCGTCCGGGTGCGAAATGATCGCGAAGGTGCGCCGGCGCCGGATTTCGGTGTCGAGGTCGGCCATCGGGGGCGAACAGGGTAGCGGTGCTGGGGGCTCGAGGCCATGCCGCAGGTGGGGCGATTCGGCGCTCGCGGGCGCTTTGGGGCGCTTTCGGGCGCGCTTTGGGCCGGTCAGCGGCCGCGGACCAGCGGCAGGCCGGAGCCGGCCCAGTAGGCCAGTCCGCCGCGCAGGTTGGCCAGCTTCAGGAAGCCGGCCTTGGCGAGCAGGTCGCAGGCGGTGAGGCTGCGGCGGCCGTGTTCGCAGTGCACGAGCCAGTTGGCGGTGGGGTCGAGTTCGCCGAGGCGTTGGGCCAGTTCCTGGACCGGGATCAGGGTGGCGTTCGGCAGGCGGTGGCTGTGGAACTCGGGGGCGGTGCGCACGTCGAGGATGCGCAGGGTGGGGTCGGCCTGGAGTTCGGCCTGGGCTTGGTGGGGGTCGAGGTCGCGGTAGGACATGGGGGCGGGTGGGAGG
>JAEUHP010000094.1 GCA_016795295.1 Planctomycetota bacterium
GGTCGGCCCGCGCGGTTCGGTCGAGATCCCCGAAGGCGCCACCGTGCGCTCGTTCCCCACGGGCCACGTCTATCCGGGCCTGATCGACGCCCAGACCGACGCCTACACCGACAACAACCTGCGCGCCGACGGCAGCCTCGACGCGGGTACCCCGCTCGCCTTGGACTTGCAGCTGCGCAACACCAGCGACGACCGCCTGATCGAGGCCGGCATCACCACGGCCTACATCGCCGTGCGCTCGGGTGGTGCGCAGCGCGGCCAGGGCGCCGTGGTGCGCCCCACGGCCGCCGGCTTCGAGCTGTGGCCGAGTCAGGAGCGCAATGCCGTGCAACTGCGCATGACGCAGGGACCGCAGCCGAGCCACGCGTTGGTCCGCCAGCAGCAGCTCGATGGCATGGCCAACCTGTTCGACGGCCTGGACGACTACCAGAAGGCCGCGGACGAACACGCCAAAGCACTCACCAAGTACCAGAAGGACTTCGAGGACTACCTCGCCTTCCACAAGAAGAAGAAGGACGGCGACAAGAAGGAAGGGGACAAGCCGGCGACCAGCCCGACGGCGCCTGCGGCGCCGGCAAAGGCCGAAGACGGCCAGGGTGGCGAACGGCGCCGTCCAGTGGGCCCAGGTGGCGGTCCGGGTGGCGGCCGCCGCAACCAGGGCGGCGGGCAGAGCTCGGCCTTCGACCCGGCGGCTGCCGCCCCGTTGGCTGCCGACCCCACCGAAGCGGCACAGTTCGAAGCGGTGGTCGACGCCCTGCTGGCGCTGGCCCAAGACCCGCCGAAGCAGGACCCACCGCGCCCACCGACTGGCGGCCCCGCCCCTGCGCAAGGCGGTCCGGCGCCAGGCACTGGCGGCGAGAAGAAGGACGAGGCGAAGACCGAGGACGGCCCGAAGCGACCGACCTATCCGAAGGCCCCGCCCACCGATCCGGTCAAGGAAGCCCTGTTGCGGGTGCGCGACGGCTCCCTGGCCCTGCGCGTCGAAGCCCATCGTCCCGACGAGATCCGGGCCGCACTGGCGCTGCAGCAGAAGTACCAACTGCCACGGCTCGTGATCGAACAAGCCTACGGCGCAGCACCACTCGCCGGCGCCTTGGCCCAGAACGGCGCCGCGGTGGTGCTGACCGAGCTGTGGCCCGGCAGCCTGCCCAAGATCTACGGCGACTTCGACGTGCTGGCGCTGCCGCAGGCCCTGGCCAACGCCGGAGTGCCGTTCGCGATCGCCAGTGGCAGCGCGCGACGGGCGGCAGCTCTGCCGCTGTGCGCGGCGGCCGCCGTGGGCCGCGGGCTCGACGCCGACGCCGCGCTGCGCGCGCTGACCCTGACCCCCGCCGAACTGCTCGGCATCCAGAAGGACACCGGCTCCCTGCAGGTCGGCAAGTTCGCCGACGTACTGGTCACCGACCGGCCGCTGTTCGCCAGCGATTGCCGGGTGCGGCTGGTCCTGAGCAAGGGCAAGACCCAATTCGAGGCGCCATGAGCACGTTCCCCCATCCGCGCCGCCGCGCGGCAGCGCGCTGCCTGCCGCTGGCCGTCGCCGGCGGCCTGTTCGCCACCAGCCTGCTCGCGCAGGCCCCGACGACCCCCACCCCACCCGCCGAACCGGACCTGCTGGTTCGCGCTGGGACCGTGTGGTTCGCACCCGGGCAAACGCTGACGCCCGGTGAGTTCCTGGTGCGCGGCGGCCGCGTCGCCTACGTCGGCAGCGACGTGCCAGCCGAAGCGCGCGAGCGGGCCAAGTTGGTCGACTGTGGTTCCGCCACGATCTGTCCAGGCTTCGTGCTGGCCGTCGCCACCCTGGGCCAGGAGCGCGACCTCGCCGAAGCCGCCGTGCCGTTCACCCCGGACCTCCGCGCTGCGGACGCCTTCGATGCCTGGCAGGACGAACTCGCCGAGCTGCCGAAGGCTGGGATCACCGCCGCGGCCCTGTCGCCGGCGCCACGCAACGTCGCGGCGGGCCTGCAAGCCCTGGTGCAACCCGCCGCACTGCCGGCCGGCAGCAGCAACTCTGGCGGAAGGGGCTTCGGCACCCTGCTGGCCGACGAGCTGCAGCCGGTGTTCTCGCTGGTCGAGGCGGCGCGCAACCCCGAACGCGAACCCACCTCGCTGATGGGCCAGAAGGAACTGCTGCGGTCGGCCTTCACGGCGGCCCAGCGCGGCACCAGCGTCGGCCCCGACACCGCGGTGCTGCGGCAGGTGCTGCAAGGCGGCCGACGCGCCTTCGTGCACGCCGACACCTTCGCCGAGCTGAGTGCGGCACTCGATCTGGCCCGCGACTTCGGCTTCGAACCCGTGCTGGTCGGCGCTCGTGACGCCGGCAAACTGGTCGACCGCTTGCTCGCGCAACGGGCCCGGCTGGTCCTGTTCGCACCGGGCCCCGACGCCCGACGCGACGAACGCACCCTGCCCGCCGTGCTGGCCAAGGCCGGGGTGCCGTTCGCTTTCGCCGGCCGTCCGGAGTCCCTGCGCGCTGCGGTGGCCCTGGCGGTCCGCGCCGGCCTCGAGCGCAGCACGGCCCTGGCCGCGTTGACCCGCCTGCCAGCGCAGCTGCTCGAACAGGAGCAGCGCCTGGGCAGCTTGCGCCAGGGTTGCGCCGCCAGCTTCCTCGTTTTCCACGGCGACCCGCTCGACCTCGACAGCCGGCACTTGGCGACGTATGTCGCGGGCCGCCGTCTGTTCGGCGCGGAACCGCAAACCAGCCCCAAGAGCCGCCCATGACGCCCCTCCTCGACTTGGTGCCACAACGATTGCCGCTCGTGCTGTGGGCACTCCTGGGGTGCGGCGTTGCCGCGGCCCAGGGCAGCACCCAACCAAGCAGCACCCCGACCGGCGCCACCAGCAGTACGGCCCAATCCGCGGGTCTGACCGTGTACCGGGGCGCGCGCATCCTGCCCGGGGGTGGCCCGGCGATCGAAGCGGGCGTGCTGGTGGTCGCCGGCAAGACCATCCAGGCGGTCGGCGGCAGCAACACGCCGATCCCCGAGGGTGCCACCGTGGTCGATTGCACCGGCAAGACCATCACACCCGGCCTGATCGATGCCGCCTTCCGCGGCGGCGGCAATGCCAACGACCAGAACGAGCAGAGCCAGGAGGTCACCCCACACCTGCGGGTGCTGGACAGCCTCGACCCCGAACATCCGAGCTTCGCGCGCGCCCGTGCGGCGGGCGTGACCACCGTGCATCTGATGCCCGGTACGCGCAACGTGATCGGCGGCCTCGGCTGCGTGGTGAAGACCGCCGGCAGCGACCCCGCGGCGATGGTGCTCGATGCCGAAGCCAGCCTGCGTTTGGTGATGGGCAGCGAGCCTTCGCAAGGCAACCGCGCGATTCGCGGTGGCAGCGTCGACTCGATCTACTACCGCCGGCCCACCACGCGCATGGGCGTGGTGTGGGCCGCCCGCAAGTCGTTCTACGACGCCAAGCAGGCGCTCGAACAGTCGCTGGGCCAGGCGCCGCCAGGCACCGATCCCGGCCGCGACGTGCTGGTGCGCGCCCTGCAGGGCAAACTGACCGTGTTCACCACGGCGCGTTCGGACCAGGACATCCGCACGGCGCTGCGCTTGGCCGAAGAGTTCGGCTACCGGACCGTGGTCGACGAAGCCCAAGACGCGCATTTCGTGGTCGACGCCTTGGCCGCGGCCAAGGTCACGGTGCTGCTCGGTGCGCCCTCGGCGACCACGATCGCCGGCAGCGGCGGCAGCGACGGTGCCGAACCACGCTACGCCACCGTCGGCCTTCTGGCTGCGCGCGGCGTACCGTTCGTGGTCACCACCGGGACCAACTTGGCCGCGCTCGACTTGCCGCGCGAGGCGATGTTCGCCGTGCGTTGCGGGTTGTCCGCGAGCCAGGCGCTCGACGCCATCACCATTCTGCCCGCGCGCCTGCTCGGCCAAGACCGCCGCATCGGCAGCCTCGCCCAGGGCAAGGACGCCGACTTCGTCGTCTGGTCCCACGATCCCTTCGACCCGGCTGCCGTCGCCGAGTCGGTCCACATCGACGGCAACCCCGTGCTCGCCACCCGATGAACCCCCTTCGCTCGCTGCTCGCGGCCACCGCCGCAGCCCTGCCCCTCTGCGCCCAGGACGTGCTCGCCGTCAAAGCCGGCAAGCTGCTCACCATCACGGGGCCGACCCTGGAGAACGCCGTGGTGCTGCTGCAAAACGGCCGCATCACGAAGGTCGGCGCCCAGGCCGAAGTCGAAATTCCCTGGACGGCGAAAGTGATCGACGCCTCCGACCAAGTCGTGCTGCCGACTTGGGTGCTGGCGCACAGCCAGGGCGGGGTGCGCGGTCTCAACGAGAACATGCAGAACGTGCCGTGGCTGTCGGTCGCCGATGCCATCGAGCCAGCTTCGGTGTTCTTCGAAGACTGCTTGCGCGCCGGGGTCGGCACCATCCACGTGCTGCCGGGCAACCAAACCCTGCTCGGCGGTTCGGGCATGGTGGTGCGTCCCTACGGGCGCACGATCGAGGACATGGCGGTGGCCGCCAACACCGGCCTCAAGCTGTCGCTCCAGGCCAGCGGTGGCGGCCGCCTGCAGCAGATCCGCAAGCTGCGTCGTGCACTCGACGACATCCGCGACTACGCCAGTGATTTCGCCCGCCGCAAGGCCGAGTTCGAGCAAGAGAAAGCCGCGGGGGCGATCCCGGCCGACAAAGCCTGGACCGAGCAGTACGACCGCACCAAGAAGCCTGCCGTCGACTTGGTGCAGAAGAAGGCCAAGGGTTGGCTGTTCGTGCCGACCGTCGCCGAAACCGAGGAAGCGCTGCGACTGGCCAAGGACCTCGACCTGGTACTGGTGTTCGGCGCGAACATCGACGAAGCGGTGCCCCTGCTCGCCAAGTGGAACCAGCCGGTCGTGCTCGACGACAGCATCGAGTACTACGAGCTCGACGAGGAGACGCAGAAGGAGCGCAAGGTCTGCACCGCGAAGCTGCTGGCCGACGCGGGCGTGCCGTTCGCTCTGTCGCTCGGCCTGTCCGGGCCGACCAAGGAACCGTGGTGGCAGCTCGGCACCTGCGTGCGTTCAGGCATCAGCCGGCAGCAGGCGCTCGAAGCGCTGACCATGGTGCCCGCGCGCCTGCTTGGTCTCGAAGCGCAACTGGGTTCGATCACCGAGGGCAAACTCGGCAACCTGCAGATTCTCAGTGGCGATCCGCTCGCAGCCACCAGTTGGGTCGAGACGGTAGTGCTCGACGGCCAGGTGGTCTACGAACGCCGCAAGGATCCACGCTTGCAGTACCTGTTCGGCATGGAGCAGGACAAAGCCAAGAAGGCGGCGGGCCCCGAAACGCCCGCGGAGAAGGCCGCGGCACCCGCCGAGAAAGAGAAACCCGCCGAGAAACCTGCCGAGAAGGCCGGCGCCGAGCCCAAACGCGACGAGGCCCCGACGCAGCGGCCGGTGCGGACCGGTGGCGGCCAGACCGGCGGCGGCGAGGACCGGTGATGCGCCCCGCTCCTCACTGGTGCGCCGCGGTGTTCGCTGCGGCGCTGGTGGCCGGCCTACGCGCCCAGACCCCGACCCCGACGGCATCCCGCTCGGTGGCGGTCCGCTGCGGCACCCTGCTGCTCGGCGACGGGTCGCCACCGCGCACCGACGTGTGGCTGGTGATCCAAGACGGCGTGGTGGCCAGCATCGGCGCCGAGGAACCTGCCGCGGCCCTGCCGCGCGTCGACGCGCGCGGCAAGGTGGTAATGCCCGGCATCGTCGCCGTGGACGGCGATTTCGGTACCGCAGCCGACAGCGACTACCAGGTCACCCCGGACGCCATGGCCGTCGACGGCTTCGACTTCGAACGCAAGTGGCTGGCGGCTTGGCAAGGCGGCGTGACCACGGCCTACTTGTCGCCCGGCCGAAACCGCTTGGTGTCGGGCCAAGGTGCCGTGGTCAAGCTCGCGGGCACCGATCTGGTCACGCGCATTCTCAGCGAGGCCACCTGCCTACGCCTGAATCTGGGGGACGCGGCACTCAACGCGCCCCGGGTGTTCGAACCGGTGCCGCACCCGACCGACGAAACGCCACTGGAGCCGGCGCGCATCCAGTTGCCCACGGCACGGATCGGTGCGTTGGCCGAACTGCGTGCGCGGTTCGCCGCCGCCACCGACCAGGACCGCCGCCCGAACGGCCAGGGCAGCGCCGAGAACCGCTACGACGAGCAAGCCCTCGCCGCGGTGGTCGGCGGCAAGCTGCCGCTGCGCATTGCGGCCGCCAAGGCCCAGGACATCCGCGCTGCGCTGCAACTGCAGAGCGAGCTCGGCTGTCGCATGGTGCTGGAAGACCCGCTGTTCCTGGCGCCCCTGGCCAACACCGCGGCCCAGCAGAAGGTCGGCGCCACGTTCCGACTGCCGATCCGCTTCGGCCAGCCGACCGGTGGCGGCGAAGACCGCCAGCAGCCGAACTGGCTCTGGCCGCTCGACGGCCCCGCCGCGGCGGCCAAAGCCGGCATGCTGGTCGGCATCGCACCGGCAGCTGGCAGTTCGCCGCGCGACACGTTGTTGGCCGCCGCCGCCGCCGTGGGCCATGGACTGCCGCGCGAACGCGCCCTGCGCGCGCTCGGCAGCGACGCCGCGGCCCTGCTCGGCGTCGACGCCCGCGTCGGCACCCTGGCCAAGGGCAAAGACGGCGACTTCGTGGTCTTGAGCGGCGACCCGCTGGCCGTCGGCACCATGGTCGAAGCCACCTGGATCGAGGGCCACAACGTCTGGTCGCGCAACACCAAGAGCCAGGCGCTCGCGGTGCGCTGCGGTCGGATCCTGGACGGCGAAGGCCGCACCTTCCGCTCCGGAGTGATCCTGGTGCAGAACGGCCGCATCCAGGGCATCGGCGAAGAACTCGCGATCCCCTACGGCGCCACCGTGCTGGATCTGCCGGGCGCCGTGATGACCCCGGGCTTCGTCGACAGCTGGTCGCACTTGGGCCTCGCCGGCGACGGCCAGGGCGTTCCCCCAGGCCAGGCGAACCAGCGCCTGCACGAAGCCGTGGCCCACGACGACCCGATGTTCGCGCCCGCGCTCACCGCCGGCCTGACCACGGTGCTGGTCTCCGGCAAGGACGGCGGCGGCAGCGCGCGGGTGGCGGCACTCAAGACCGGCGCGGCCGACCCGGCCGGCATGGTGGTGCAACCGATCGCCGGGCTGCGCGTGCAGCACGAGGCGATTGGCCCCGACGCGCTGAAGCCACTGCGCGACCAGTTCGAGCGCGGCAAGCAGTACCTCGAGCAGTGGCGCAAGTACGACAAGGACCTGGCCGAATGGCAAGGCGGCAAGAAGCCGGCCGCGCCAGCCCCCGAGCCAGCCAAGGTCGAGCCCAAGCCCGACGCCAAACCCGCCGAGGACCCGCTCAGTGGCACCTGGGTGGCGGAGTTGGACATCCAAGGCCGCCTCCAGCTCAAACTGACCTTCGAGCTGCGGCTCGACGGCACCAAGGTCACGGGCAACGTGACCCTCGCCCTGATGGGCCGCGACACCCCGCCGCGCGAGATCGAAAACGGCACCTTCGAGAACGGCGTGCTGACCGTGGAGTTCCGCGGCCAGCAGGGCACCAGTTCGAAGTTCGAAGCCAGACTCGAGGGCGACACTCTGGTCGGCAAGTTCGGCCTCGGCCCGGCCGGGAGCCAGGAGGTCGTGGCCAAGCGCACGGCGAAAGCGCAGGGTGGTGCCGCCGCGCCGAGCCCGCGCCGCAGCGACAGCAAGCCCAGCGAAGACGGCCGCCCGAAGCCGCCGAAGCTCGACGAAGCGCTCGAACCTTGGCGCGCGGTGCTGGAGAAGCGCGCCGCCCTGGTAGTGCGCTGCAACCGCGGTCCCGCCCTGGCCGAGGTGATCGCTTGGCTGGAGCAGGAGCAGATCCCCTACGTGCTGCAAGGCGCCGAGGATCTGCTCGACGACGCCGGCTTGGCCAAGGGCAAGAAGCCCCCGGTGTTGGTCGGCCCGGAAGTCGTGGTCGAGAACGACGGCGAACTGCTGAACACCGCCGCGACCTTCGCCGACCGCGACCAACCGGTCCTGTTCGGCAGCGGCGAGTGCGCCCCAGCGCGGTTCCTGCCTCTGCACGCCGCTTACGCGGTGCGGTATGGCCTGTCGCCCGCCGACGCGCTCGCCGCGCTGACCCTGTGGCCCGCCCGCGCCTTCCGGCTCGACGACCGCATCGGCTCGCTGCGCAAAGGCAAGGACGCGGACTTCGTGGTGTTCTCCGGCGATCCGTTCGAACCCCAGAGCCGGGTGCTGCTGGTGGTTTGCAACGGTCGCGTCGTCGTCGACCAGAGTGCCGCGCGCGAGGACAAACAATGAGCGCAGACTCGAACGGGCCGCGGGCCCGCAATGCCGAGCATCCCGCCAAGAAAGCGCCAGCCGCAGGCCTGTGCCTCGTGTTGCTGGCTGCCATGCTGCCCGGCCAGGAGCCAGCCAGCCCGGGATCGGCCAAACCAGCCCCGGCCAAAGCCGCCCCGGGCAGCCCGGAAACGAGCCAGTTCCCGCTCTGGCACCCGCGGCGTCCTGCCAGCGAGGCCGAGCACCAAGTGGTCCGCTGGGGCCCACGTGGCCTGCCGAGCCCTGGCTACGTGTTCCGCGCGGCCAAGGTGCTGCCGATCACCATGCCGCCGATCGAAGACGGCGTGGTCGTGACGCGCAACGGCCGCATCGAGGCGATTGGCCCGGCCAAAACCGTGCCGATCCCGGACGGCTACGAACTGGTCGACTGCGGCGACAGCATCCTGCTGCCCGGCCTCGTCGACTTGCACTGCCACATGGCCGGCGCCTCGTTCGATCTGAACGACACGGTGCATGCCACCAACCCGGAGTTCCGCACCCTGGACCTGGTCGGCATGGAGCACGACCAGATCCGCGCCGCGCGCGCCGGCGGCATCTCGACCGTCCTCTACCTGCCGGGTTCGGGCTCGAACATGGGTGGCTTCGGCACCTTGACCAAAACCTGGGCCCCCACCGCCGAGCAGGCGCTGGTGCGGTTCCCCGGCAGCCTCAAGATCGCCCAGGCCGGCAATCCCGAACGCGGCTCCGGCGATCTCGGCACCGACATGATGGGCATGAGCGAGGGCATCCGCATGACCCTGCTCGACGGCAAACGCTACTGGGAACAACACGAAGCCTGGCAGCAGGGCCGTGGCGAGAAGCCCAAGTTCGACCCGACGCTCGAGCTGCTGCGCGGCTTGTTCCGCCACGAGTTTCCGGTGTCGGTGCACACGCAGATCTACCAAGTGGTGCTCGAGACCCTGCGTTTGCTGCGCCTCGAACTCGGCCTGTGGACGGTGGTCGTGCACGGTGAATTCGACGCCTACCGGCTCAGCGGCAATGCGCTCGAAGCGGGCATGCCGATCGCGGCCGGACCGCGCAACTACCACTTCGACCGCACCACTTCCAAGTTCCTGGGCTTGGCCCAGGTCTGGCACGACGGCGGCAAGTACTACGCTTGGCGCGATCCCGTGCCCGGAGTCGGCCGCGACGGCATCGGCATCAACACCGACTCGCCGGTGGTGCCCGAAGAGCAGCTGCCGGTGCAGGCCGCGATCGCGGTGCGCCTGGGCCTGCCGCACGAAGTGGCGCTGCGGGCGCTGACCATCAATCCCGCCCGCTTCGCCGGCATCGACCACCGGGTCGGCTCCCTCGAGGTCGGCAAGGACGCGGACTTCGGCATCTGGAGCGGTGACCCGATCGACCCACGCAGCCACGTGCGCACCATGGTGATCTCCGGCCAGATCTGCTACCGCCGCTCGGCACAGCGGCCGGTCTGGTGAACGCGTGAACCCCGGGGAACGCGTGCACCACGGTGCGGCTCGGTTCGGCAGGTTCGCGCTGGCGCTCACCGCGCTGGCGTGGGCCGCGCCCGCCCAGAGCGCCGCGGCCGCCACAGCGGCACCGCCCGTGCCCCTTGCGACGGCCCCGCAGTCGGGCCCCGCGCACGCGCACTTCGCCGCGCGCATCCTGACCCTCGAAGGTCCGCCGCTCGACGACGCCGTGCTGGTCGAGCAAGGCGGCGTGATCGTGGCGATCGGGCCACGCGCCACGACGCCGATCCCCGCGGGGGCGGTCCACCACCACCACGACGGTCGCTGGCTGTGCCCGGGATTCGTCGATCTGCACCACCACGTGAGCGGCGGCGGCGGCGACATCAACGACATGGTGATGCCGTTGAATCCCGAACTGCGCACGCTCGACGTGGTGAAGCCGAGCGAGGACATGATCCGCCGCGCCGCGGCTGGCGGCATCACCACCACACTGTTCATCCCGGGCTCGGGCACCAACCTCGGCGGCTTCGGCGTCTTGCTCAAGATGCGCCACGGCACCGAGCTCGACACCATGGTCGTGCGCCAGCCCGGCGCGATGAAGGTCGCCCAGGGCTTCAACCCCGAACGGCGCAGCGGCGACCTCGGTCTCACCCGCATGGGCAGCAGCGAGCTGCTCACGCAACTGCTCGAACGCGGCCGCGACTACGCCGCGGCGTGGCGCGCGCACCGTGCCGGCACTGGGCCCAAACCCACCTTCGACGCCAGCCTGGAGCAGTTGCGGCAGGTGTTCGACAAGCAGGTGCCGGTGCTGATCCACACCGCGGGCGCCCGCGACTGCATCGCCACCGCGCGCATGTTCCAGGACGTGTTCGACGTCTGGATGATCCTGTCGCACGGCTGCTTCGACGGCTGGATCGCCGCGGCGGCGCTGGCCAAACGTGGCACGCCGGTCAACCTCGGGCCGCGCATGTACGAGTTCGACCGCGACGGCCGCTTCCAGGGCACCTGCAAGGCCTACTGGGACGCCGGCTGCCGCGATCTGTCGATCAACACCGACGCGCCGGTGGTCGCCGCCGAAGAGCTGCCACTGCAGGCGGCGATGGCGATCCGCCTCGGCCTGCCGTACGAAGTGGCGCTGCGCGGGGTGACTCTGCAACCGGCCCGGCAGATCGGCATCGCCGACCGCTGCGGCTCCCTTTCGGTCGGCAAGGACGCCGACTTCTTCGTCTGCGGCGGCGATCCCCTCGACCCGCGCCACCCGCCCGAACTGGTCTACATCGAAGGCACTTTGGTCCACCGACTCGGAGACGTGCGATGACCCTGATTCCCTTGTCCGCCGTTCCCCGCCCGGGAACACTTCTGCGCGGTGGCCCCCTCCGCAGTGCGCTCGCGGCCCTCGCCACGCTCACCGCGCTCACCGCACAAGCACCCGAAGCCGCGGCCGACCGGCGCCCGGTGGCCTTCACCAACGCCCGGATCGTGACCGTCAGCGGCGCCGTGATCGAACGCGGCACCCTGGTGGTGAAGAACGGCGCCATCGACGCACTCGGCGCCGACGTGGCACCGCCGGCCGGAGCACGGCTCGTCGACGCCAGTGGCTGCACGATCCTGCCGGGGCTGGTCTCCGCGTGGTCGCGCGCCGGCCTCGGCGGCGGCCCAGCGCGCGCCGAGGACCGCCCCGCCGGACGCCGCCAGGGCCGCGGCGCCCAACCGCCGCCGATGCCGAGCAGCGGCGGCGGGTCGGCGCAGAACAAGGCGGCCACCAAGGTGGTCGACGGCCTCTACGCCAAGCAACCGGTGTTCGGCGACCTGCTGCGCGCCGGCGTCACCACGCTGGGCTTGGTGCCGGGTGGCAGCGGCTTCAACGGCCTCGGCGCCGTGGTGCGCCCGGACGGCAAGACCCTCGACCAGTTGGTGGTGCGCGACGACGCCACCGTGGTGCTCGCCATGGCGCGCGACGCCGCAACCAAGAAGCTGTTCAAGGAAACCTTCGACAAGGCGAAGAAGTTGGTCGAGGAACGCAAGAAGCCGCCCGAGCCCGCGCCAGCCGCCGAGGCGAAACCGGACGCGGCCAAAGCCGAGCCGGCGAAGGACGGCAAGAGCGAGCCGCCGAAGGGGGATGCGCCGCCGACCCCGAATCCCCAACCGAATCCGAATCCCAACCCGACGCCGACGCCGAACCCAACCCCGACGCCGAAGCCCGAGGGCCAGGGTCAAGGCCAGGGTCCCGCCACCAGCGCTCCGGCACCTGCCAAGAAGCCGGAAGCGCCGAAGGACCCCAACCTCGAGGTGGTCGCCGACCTGCTCGAGGGCAAGCGCAAGGCGCTGCTGCTGGTCGATTCGGCGGCCGACTTGCTGCACTGGCAACACGCCGTGGGTACCGAACTCACCTTCCCGCGCACCGTGGTGGTGTCCCGCCACGACCCCACCTCTGGCACGATCGACGGGGTGCTGGACCAGGTGAAGGCCCTGGCCGCGCCGGTGCTGCTGCCCCCGGCCCTGAGCACGCAGCCGCGCTCGCAGGTGCTGGTGCATCCCGCGCGCGCCCTGCACGAAGCGGGCATCGAGGTCGGGTTCCTGCTCGGCGACAGCCCCGCCGGCGTACGCACGCTGTTCGTGCGCCTCGCCGAACTGATCCGCACTGGCCTGCCAGCCGACGTCGCTCTGCGCGGGGTGACGCTGGTGCCGGCCAAGGCCCTCGGGGTGGCGACCAAGAAGGGTTCGCTCGAAGTCGGCAAGGACGCCGACCTTCTGCTGTTCCGCGGTGATCCGCTGGCCGGTGCCGCCGAATTGCACTCCGTCTGGCTCCAGGGCCGCGAAGTGCCGCTGCAGTGACTCCGCTTGGTGACCCCGCCTTGGTGACCCCGATGCTCCCACTCCGACAGCCCGCCATGCGCTCCCTGCCCCTGCTCGCAATCGCTCTGTGGCTCAGCACTCCCGAGCTCGCGGCCCAGAACCGCGGCCGCCGCGGCGGTCCGCCTCCCGGTGCCGAAGCACCGCCGCCGGCGGCCGAACCGGCCCCGGCCAAGACCGACGCGCCGGCCAAACCGAAGCGTTACCAGGCCATCGTCGGCGGCGACGTCTACCTGGGCACGGGGGCCCGGCTCGCGGGCGCGACCGTGCTGCTCGCCGACGACAAGATCGAAGCCGTCGGCCACAACTTGGACCTGCCCGAAGGCACCGTGCGCCATGACGCCAAAGGCAAGACCGTGAGCCCGGGCTTCGTCGCAGTGCTCGGCACGGGTATGGGCGCGCCGCGCAGCGCACCCTTCGTCGACGGCGTGAACCCGTTCGACCCGGAGATCAAGCAAGGCCTCGCGGCGGGCGTGACGTCGTTCCTGGCCGGCTCCCCCGGAGGCGGGGCGATGCCCACCGGTGGCAACGCCGTGGTCAAACTCGCCTACGGCTCGGTCGCCGAAATGGTGCTGCAGGAGGATTCCGTGGTCGGCATGACGGTGCCGCTGAGCCTCGCCGACCGCGAGAAGTTCACCGAAACCGTGCAGAAGGCCCGCGAGTACCTGCTGGCGCTGGACGACTTCCCGAAGAAGAAGGCCGCCGACCCGAACGCCAAGGAACCGGCCATGCCCCAGGGCGGCGACAAGGTGGTGGCGATCCTGCGCGGCAAAGCCCGGCTGTGGGTGTCGGTCGGCAGCAGCTCGTTCAATCCGTTCGGTGGCGGCGGCGGTCGGCGCGGCGGCGGCGGCAGCAAGGCGAACGACACAGACGGCATCCGCCAGGCGCTCGAACTGAGCCGTCTGCTCGGCAAGGGAGTGGTGCTGCAGAAGCCGACCAGCGCGTGGCTGGTGCCCGACGAAATCGCGGCTACCGGCTCGATGGCGATCCTGAGCCCGCGCGACCGGCTGCCTGCCGACCCCACCGACCCAGACCGCACCGGCTCCAACTTGGCCTCGGCGGCGATCCTCGCGGCGGCCGGCGTGCCGATCGCGGTCACCTGCCCGCAGGGCCTGATGGCGGGCGTCGGGGTAGGTACCGGTGGCA
>JAEUHP010000095.1 GCA_016795295.1 Planctomycetota bacterium
GCCGCCGTAGCCGACCCAGGACACGGCCTTGGCCGGCCAGCCGAGTGGATTGTAGGGGTGGCTCTGTCGGGGTGCGGAGCTGCAGCTGGCGAGCCACAGCAGCAGGAGCGAGGCCGAGACCGGGCGCATGCCGGCAGTCTACCGGCGGCGCGCCCTTGGCCAGAGGTGTGCCACCTCCGACGGCCCAGCTGCTTCAAGACTCACGCGGAGTCTGTTGCCGTGCGGCGTCCGCGGTTGCGCGCTTGGACCAGAACGCCGTCCAGCGAGTAGAGGCCGAGGCCGATCCAGATGCCGGTGAAGCCTTGCAGCCGCACCGGGTCCAGAACTTCGCCATAGGCGAGCCAGCCCAGCAGGAACTGCAGGGACGGCGAGATGTATTGCAGGAATCCCAGCGTCACCAGCGCGATGCGCGCGGCGGCATACCCGAACCACAGCAGTGGCACCGCAGTGATCCAGCCAGAACACAGCAGCAACACCGTGTCGTAGCCACTCAGGTGCCCCAGCGCGCCGCGTCCGGTGGCGGCGAGCCAGCCGAGCCACGCAACTGCGAGCGGCACGAACAACAGCGTCTCCAGGCACAGCCCGTCGAGGGCGCCGACACCGGCCCGCTTGCGCACGTAGCCGTAGGGCGCCCAGGTCCCGACCAGGAGCAAGGCCACCCATGGCACGGCACCCCCTCGCCAGAGCAGCCAGCCGACGCCCAGTGCCCCAGCACCGATGGCCGCCCACTGCAGTCGGCGCGGCCGTTCGCCGAGTAGGCAATAGCCGAGCACCACGTGGCACAGCGGCACCAAGAAGTAGCCGAGGCTGGTCTCGATCAGGCGGCCTTGTTCGACCGCCCACAGAAACACCAGCCAGTTGCCCATCAGCAGGCTGCCGCTCAGCACCAGCGTGCCCATTTGGCGGCGGTTGTGCAGGACGCGCCAAAGTCCCGTGAGCTGGCCGCGCAGCCCGAGCACGGCCAGCAAGAACACCGCGGACCACACCGTCCGGTGCAGCACCAGCTCGAGCGGGTCGACGTGGCCGAGTTGCTTCCAGTAGACGGCGACCCCGCCCCAGAACACGAAACTGCCGGCACCGGCGAGCAGGCCGCGCAGCCGTTCGGGGTGGGGGGCGGGGCTGGCCAAGGCCCGGGGAGACTCGCGGCTGCGCGCAGTCGGGTCAATGGTCCGCTGGCGCGGCGCGGCGGGCGCGGCCGAGCTCAGGCCGGTGCGGTGCCGGACTCGGCTCGCCCTTTGGGGGCGGCTCTGGTATTGCTTCCGGCCATGCCGCTGGCTGCGTTGCTCTCGACCTTGACGCTGTTCGCGCTGGGGCAGGCCGCAGCCCTCTACAACCTGCGCACCGGCCGCTTTTGGCCAGGGGCTCTGGTGACCGCGCTGCTGTGGGTGGCGGCCGATCTGGCGTTGCTGCAGCGGTTCGTCTACGGCGAACTGGACGGCTGGTTCCAGGTCGGTGTCGCTGGGGTGCTCGGCACCGGTGCCGTGGCCAGCAGCTGGCTCGGCTTCGAGCTCTGGCGCCGGCGGCGCTCGGCAACGGCGCGCGCCAGGACGGCGGTGTTTCGCCAAGGCCTCGTCGCCTACCTGCGCGGCGACTTGCCCACGGCTGCCGCGGCGTTCGTCAGGCTGTTGCGCTGCGATCCGTGGGACGTGGCCGCATGGTGTGCTCTGGCGAACGTCCGGGCGCGCGCTGGTCAGTCGCGCCGGGCGCGCGCCTGCCAGGCGCGGGCCAGAGCCGTGGATCGAGGCAGCCACCGCGCTTGGTTGCAGTTGCCGTTGCCGAAGCCCGCGGTGCGGCGGGGGCCGGTGGCGCCGGCGGTTGGGGCGGTGGCGCGGGTGCGTCCGGTGGCCCGCGCGGGTTCCTGACGATCCTGCCGGACGGCTTACGCACAGGGGCCCGGACGGGGGGAAATCCGCCGGTTCCCGCGTGGGCCGGGCGGCGGCGTTACGTAACTGCGACAGCCCTGCGGCGGTCTCCGTCGCTGCCCCGCTCCCATCCCTACCTGCCATGCGCCGACTCCTCGCTGCCGTCCCGCTGTCGTTGTTCGCCGCGCCCCTGTTCGCCCAGGGCGGCCTGCCGCCGCTCCAGGTTCCGCCGCAGAATCCCGTCACCCAGTCGAAGGCCATCCTCGGCAAGTTGTTGTTCTGGGAGGAGCAACTCTCGAGCAACAACCGCGTGGCTTGTGGCACCTGCCACACGTTCGCCGCCGGTGGTGGCGATCTGCGGTCTGCGGTGCATCCTGGGCCCGATGGCGTTCCGGGCACTCCGGACGACCGGTTCGGCTCGCCCGGCTTGGTGCGCTCGGACGCGGCCAATCAGTACCTGAGCGATCCGACCTTCGGGCTGCAAGTTCAGGTGACCCCGCGGTCGTCCCCGAGTTTCCTCACGGCAGCTTGGTTCCCGAACCTGTTCTGGGACGGTCGTGCCACCGCCGTGTTCACCGATCCGCAGACCGGCCTGCCGGCGACCACGGCGAACGGCGCGCTCGAGAGCCAAGCGGTCGGGCCGGTCCTGTCGAGCGTCGAGATGGCACACGACGCGCGCAGTTGGGCCGCGGTCACTGACAAACTGGCCGCGGCCAAGCCGATGGCGCTGGCCACCAACCTGCCTGCTGACATCGCGGCGGCCGTTGCCAACGGCGCCACCTACCCGAGCCTGTTCGCGGCCGCCTTCGGCACTCCGGACATCACCGCGCAGCGCATCGCGTTCGCCCTGGCTACTTACCAGCGCACTCTGGTGCCCGACCAGACGCCGTGGGATCAGTTCCAGCGCGGTGTGCCGGGGGCGATGACGCAGTCGCAGATCAACGGCATGAACGTGTTCAACGGCCCGGGGCGCTGCAACCTGTGCCACGTGCCAGGCCTGTTCAGCGACGGACGGTTCCGCAACCTCGGGCTGCGTCCGGTCGCCGAGGACACTGGCCGTCAGGGCGTCACCAACAATCCTGCCGATCGCGGCAAGTTCAAGGTGCCGAGTCTGCGCAACGCCGGGCTGCGCACCCGCTTCATGCACAACGGCCAGTTCACCACCATCGGCCAGGTGTTCGGCTTCTACCTGAACGGCGGCGGGCCGTTCCTCGACAACAAGGATCCGCTGCTGCTGCCGCTGCAGGTGCCGCCGCAGGCCGCGAACGACCTGATCAATTTCGTCACCACGGCGTTGACCGATCCGCGGGTCGCGGCCGGCACCGGGCCGTTCACCCGGCCGACCCTGGCCAGCCAGCGCATTCCGGGTGGTGGCGTCCAGTATGGGCCGGCCAGCGCGGGCACCGGGCTGCGCCTGCCCGGCATCCTGGCCGGAGTCCCGGCGAACCTCGGCAACGTCGACTTCAAGGTCGGCGTCGACAATGCGCGGGGTGGCGCACTCGCCGTGCTGGCCGTGGCGCCGTTCGCCGCGGCCACGCAGTACTTCGGCGTGAACGTGAACGTCGACATCTGGCAGTCGCCGGCCCTGTTCTACCGCAATCTGGCCGGGCCCCTCGGATTGGCGGGCGCCGGCTACGGCACCGTCGGCTTCGCGCTGCCCGCGGCGCCCGCGTTGAGCGGGGTCACGCTCTACAGCCAGTGGTTCGTGTTCGACAGCGGCGTCGCCAGTGGTCTGGCGAGCAGCCGTGGCGCGGAGCTCCGGCTGTTTTGAGGTGCCCCGCCCGCGGTTGCGGGCGGCGTCGGCCAGGGGCCGACATCACTCTCGTCAGCGGATCGTCACCACCATCGTGTCCGTGAGCGCCACGGCCGGTGCGGGGCAGCCGCCGACACCCAACAGGTCCGCGCCCTGGATGCCGATCTGCAGGCCGGTGTAGGCCGGCGACAGCGGCAGGGTCAGCACGTTGGTGGTGCCGAACAGGACGATCGACCATTCGTGGCCCAGCGTGCAGGTGCAGAAGGGGTTCGGGAAGACCGCCAAGCCGAGGCCGAGGAACGGCAGGCCCGTGGTGTTGCCGAGCGTCGTGGTCACGGTGCCACCGGCCGCCGTGTTGCCGACCGACTGGATGGTCGCCGTGCCGCAGCCGTGGGGCACGCGCGCAATGCCGTCGGCCGGCAGGTAGACGAGGCCGAGGAAGTTGCTGGAACCGTACGCGCCCACCACGGTCGTTTGGCCGGTCTGGCGGTTGATCGTGTAGAGCGTGTCCGTGTTGTTGCAGACTAGGTAGATCGTGTCCGTGTCCGAGTTGTAGGCCAAGCCGTTCGGGTTGGTCGGGCCCAGCAGCGGGCCGACCAGGGTGGTGGTCCCGGTGGTGCGGTCCATCACGTAGAAGCTGTCGGTGCCACTGTTCGTCGAATACATGACGTTGTTCAGGCTGTCGTGCACCAGGTTGCTGAAGCTCGTGAGCCCGGAGGTGCCGACCAGCGTGGCCAGTCCAGTGGTGGTGTCGATCGTGTACAGGCCGTTGTCGTGGGAGGAGACGCCGTAGAGGGTGCTCGTGCTCGCGTCCCATTCCAGGCCGTGCATGACCAGGGCCGAATTGCCGTAGGCGCCGACCAGGGTGGCGTTGCCGGTGGTCAGGTCGAGCGTGTACAGCGAGTCGTTGCCGGTCGAAGTCAGGTAGACGTTCCCGCTGATGGCGTCGTAGGCCAAGCCAGCGGTGGTGCTGGCGTTGGTGCTGACCGTGCCGATCTGGGTGCGCTGGCCGGTCGTCATGTCGAGTTCGTAGAGGGCGCGGCTGCTGTCGATCGCGATCAGGCGTTGGGCGGCCACGGGAACGGCGAGGCAGAGGCAGGCGGCGGCAAGGCGCGGCAGGGAGTGCATCATGGTGGGGTGCTCAGGGAGTTGGGGTGACTGCGAACAGGAAGCTGCCCAGGTTAGCGGGGGATGGGCCGGTGGACAGCCCCCCCTCGCCCCGCCCAACGGGTGGCCCCCTGCGCTGTCGATGTCGGGCAACTCTGCCGTAGCATGGCGGCGTGCTCTGCCTCCCCCTGGTACTCCTGTTCTCGTCGTGGCTGGGTGCTCAGGCCCCGGTTCCTGGCGATCCGCCGGCCAGCCCGCCGCCGCCTCTGGCCAAGGCCGACGTCCCAATCGGCAAGGCCGCACTCCCGATGCGCTGGGGCGACGGCGAGCTCACCGTGTTCACCTACCGGCCCGCGAACTGGTCGGGCCAGCGGCTCTTGTTCGTGATGCACGGGGTGCTGCGCAACGCCGACGAATACCGCGACCATGCCATCGGGCTCGCCGACCGCCACGACCTGCTGGTCGCGGCGCCCAAGTTCGACGCCGAGCGCTATCCGAGCTGGCGCTACCAGCGCGGCGGCATCCTGCGCGAGGACGGCACCGTGGCGCCTGCCGCGCAGTGGACCTACACCGCGATTCCCGAACTCGCCAAGGCCCTGCGTTCTGCCACTGGGTTGCCGCAGCTGAAGCACTGGGTGATCGGCCATTCGGCGGGGGGGCAGTTCGTGCTGCGCATGAGTGCTTTCCAAGACACGGGCGCCGAGCGCCTCGTGGCGGCGAACCCTGGCACGGTGCTGTGGCCGACGCGCGAATTCCCGTTCGGCTACGGCTTCGGCCAGCTGCCCGAAGCCCTCGCCGACGACGCGCGGTTGCGCGCCTACCTGGCTGCGCCGCTCACCTTGTACCTCGGCACGGCGGACGACCAGCCCGACGAGTACTTCGATGCCTCGGCCACGGCGATGCTGCAGGGTTCGGGTCGCCACCAGCGCGGCGTGGGGCTGTTCTACACGGCGCGGGCCGTGGCCACGCTGCGCGGCTGGCCGTTCGGCTGGCGGCTGGTCGAGGCAACCGGCGTCGGCCACGACCACGAACGCATGTTCGACCACGAGCGGGTCGGTGAGGCGTTGTTCGGGGCCACGGCCGCTGCGCCGACGGGCACGCCGGCGGCAGGGAGTACGGCCAAGGAGCCCGTGAAGTAGCCGTGGTGGTGCAGCGTAGCCGGTGTCAGCCGAGCTCGAACGCGCTGCGATGCCAGCCGTGCGCCATCAGGTGCTCGCAGAGTCCGAGCAATTCGGGATGGTGCGCCAGCGTGGCGCTGTCGCCGACCACGCAGAGGTGCCGCCGGGCGCGCGTCAGCGCCACGTTGAGCCGGCGCAGTTCGGCGAGAAAGCCGACTTCCCCGCGTTCGTTGCTGCGCACCAGCGACAGCACCACGGCTTCCTTCTCGCGCCCCTGCAGTCCGTCGATGGTGCCGATCTCCAAGCCGGCTTCATGCGCCAGGAGCAGCCGCAGGGCCTGCACTTGCGCGTTGTACGGCGTCACCACGGCGATGTCGGTGGCCGCCACTCCGGCCGACCGCAGTGCCGCCACCAGCTTCGCCACCAGCTCGGCTTCGCCCGGATTGTGTTTGCTGCCGTCGTCGTCGCCGACCGATTCTTCGAAGCCGGTGCCGGCGGTGTCGACGAAGCACAGCGGTGCCTCGGTCCATTCGGTGGTGGTGACACCGGGCAGATCGCACAGGCGGTGTCCGGCCACTTGCGGGGCGGCCTCCAGACGTCCTGCGTAGAAGCGCTGTGCCGACCAGCCCATGATCGCCGTGTGCATGCGGTACTGGCGCGTCAGCATGCGCGTGACCAGGGGGCCTTGCTGGCCGGCGGCGAGGCGTTCGAACAGCGTGGTGGCGAGCCCGCCTTGCGCCGCGGCCTCGGAGTGCAGCGTCGGCGGCAGTTGGCAGTGGTCGCCGGCCAGGGTGATGCGGCGTGCGCGCTGCAGCGGAATCCAACACGCGGCTTCGAGCGCTTGCGCGGCTTCGTCGACCACCACCCGGTCGAACGTCAGCGCGTCGAGCAGCGGATCGGCGGCGCCGACCAGCGTCGCCAGCACCACGTCGGCGGCGTCGACGAAGCCGCGCGTCAGGGCGCCCTCGAGCTGGCGCAGTTCGGTGCGCAACTGCCGGACCTCGGCGCGGGCCGTGGCGCGTTCCGCGCGCGAACGGGCTTTGTGCACCGCGCGCAGCCCTTGCTCCACTTCGCGGCGCACGGTGCGCAACAGTTTCTGCTCCGGTGCTTGGTCGACCAGCGCGGCCAGCGACACGTCACGCACGGCCGCCGCCACCCGTGCGGGGTGGCCAAGGCGCACCACCGACAGCCCGGCGGCGGCCAGCCGCTCGGCCAGGTTGTCGACCGCGACGTTGCTGGGTGCCGTGGCCAACACGCGTTCGCCGCGCAGCACCGCCTGGCGGATCAGTTCGACCACGGCCGTGGTCTTGCCGGTGCCCGGCGGGCCGTGGATCAGCGCCACGGGCTCGGCGCGCAGGGCGTGGGCCACCGCGGCGCGCTGGGCGGGATCGAGGTTCGGGTCGCAGAAGCGGATCTCGGCGTCGCTCGGTCGGTCGGCGAACCGTGGCTCGCGCGCGCCGAACATCGTGTCGAGGTAGCGACCGTCGTCGCCGGTGCGGTCGCGCAGCAGCGCGCGCAGTGCGTCGCCAAGGCGCCGGTAGGTGACGTCGGTGGCCAGCCGGTCGAGCCGCAGCAACGGCGGCAGGTCGACGTCTTCGTCGTCGAGTGCCAGGGTGAGGGACTCGGCGCGGGTGCGCAGCACCACGGCGGTGGCGACTGGGGCGCCTTCGCGCGACTCGCGCAGCGCCACCACGTCGCCGGGGGCGAAGCGGTGCGCGGGCAGGGGACCTTGGCGGCTCGGTTGCAGCACCGCGCACAAGCGGCCGCCGAAGCCCGGCTCCAGGTCGGCCACCACGAGCCGCAGCAGCGTGGTGCCGCGGGCGGCGAGTTCGGCGTCGCTGCGGGTGCGCAGCAACCGCTCGGCTTCGGCCAGTTCCGCCTGCCGTTCGAGCTGCAGCAGGCGCTGCTGCTCGGCGACGAATGCCGCGCGGTCCACGGGGCTCAGCCGATCTTCTCGCTGATGGTCTTGGCCTGCAGGAACTGCAGCAGATAGTCAGGGCCGCCGGCTTTGCTGTCGGTGCCGGACATGTTGAAGCCGCCGAACGGGTGGCCGCCGACCAAAGCGCCGGTGCACTTGCGGTTGATGTAGAAATTGCCGACGTGGAACTGCTGGCGGGCGATGGCCTTGTGCTGTTCGTTGTGCGTGAACACCGCCCCGGTCAGGCCGTACTCGGTGTTGTTCGCCACGGCCAAGCCCTCGGCGAAGTCCTTGACCTTCAGGATCGCCAGCACCGGCCCGAAGATCTCCTCCAGCGAGATCTTCGCCGTGTGCGGCACGTCGGCGAACACGGTCGGCACCACGTAGTGGCCGTGGCTCGGGCCCGCGGTGCCGCCGACCAGCAAACGGCTGTCCTGCTTGGCGGCTTCGATGTACTCGAGGGTCTTGCGCTTGGCCGCGCCGTCGACCATCGGCCCGAAGTTCACCGTTCGGTCGCTCGGATGGCCGAGCTTCAACGCCTGCACCTTCGGCACGATCCGCCGCACGAATTCGTCGTAGACGTCCTGGTGCACGATCGCCCGGCTGCAGGCCGAGCACTTCTGGCCCTGGTAGCCGAACGCCGAAGCCACCACCGCGTCGACCGCTTTCTCGAGATCGCAGTCCCGGTCGACCAGGATGCTGTCCTTGCCACCCATCTCGGCGACCAAGCGCTTCATCCAGATCTGGCCGGGCTGCGTCTTCGACGCTTGTTCGAAGATCCACAGGCCGACGTCGCGGCTGCCGGTGAACGAGATGAAGCGGGTGCGCTTGTGCTTGACCAGAGCCCCGCCGACTTCGCTGCCGGGTCCGGTGATGAAGTTGAGCACGTGCTTGGGCAGGCCACACTCGTACATCAGGTCGACCCACAGCGCGGCGATCGCCGGCGATTGGCTCGCCGGCTTCAACACCACGGTGTTGCCCGCCAGCAGCGCTGCGGCGGTCATGCCCGCCATGATCGCCAAGGGGAAGTTCCACGGCGGGATCACCACGCCCACGCCGAGGGGGATGTAGAGCATCTGGTTCTGTTCCCCGGGCACCGGCGTCACCGGCTGCGGCTCGGCCATGCGCAGCATCTGGCCGGCGTAGTACTCGAGGAAGTCGATCGCTTCGGCGGTGTCGGCGTCGGCTTCGGCCCAGCTCTTGCCGACTTCGTGGCACAGCAGTGCGGAGAACAGATGCTTGCGCTCGCGCAGTTTCTGTGCGGCGGCGAAGAACAGCCGCACGCGGTCCTCGACGGGCGTGGCCGCCCAGGCCGGGAACGCCGCATGCGCCTTCTCCACGGCGATGTCGGCCTCGGCGGCGGTCAGCTTGGGATACCGCCCGATCCGCCGCGTCACCTCGCCGGGATCGAAGTTCTCGAACGTCTGGTTGCCGCGCACCGCTTCGCCGCCGATCCAGCACGGCCAGGTCTTGCCGAGCACTTCCTTCTGCACGGTGGCGAGTGCCTGCTGGAACGCCGCCTGCTGCTCAGGGTCCTGGAAATTGGTGAACGGTTCGTTGCGGAATTCGGGCAGTTCCACGGCCACGCCTCGGCTGGAAGGAGATGGGGAAAAGCCCGCAGGATGGGGCGTTGTGGCCCGGAACGCAAGCGACCTGCCGGGAGGTGGCCGGCAGGTCGTTCGCGGGGATCAGGGTTTCGGGTCGGGTAGGTGCGTCAGGGAGTCGAGGGGGAAGCGGGAGGGGGAAGGCGGGGGGGCAGTCAGGGGCGTGGGCGGGCGGGGGGGCGCCGCGGCCTCACGACGCCTGCCACTTGTGGCGTTGCACCGACTCGGCGAAGCGGCTGCTCTCTTCGCGGCTGAACAGGCGCACGCGGCCACCGCACTGCACGCAGAAGGAGTGGTTCACACTCATCAGGAAGCGCACCTGCGCCTGGCAGGCGTCGCACCACTTGGTTTCGCGGTAGAACTCGGCGCTGTCGGTCAGGAGGTCCAGGCTGCGGCGTTGGGTGGTCACGAGGGCTTCTAGAGCAACCCGCTTGCCAAGTTGCGCTGCGCCGTGCGGCGTGGCGCCCAAGCCGCCGTGGCAGTGGGGCTGCTGTGGCCGGCGGCGGGCTCACGGGTGCCCCGTGCGCCGAGCCCACGGCGTCGCGCCGCGGCGACGGTTGGCGGGACCGCGGCTGCGGTCGTGCGCCATGGCGGGCATGGCAACGGCGGGATGGCGCCGCCGTCGCCGCTCTCCGACGGTCGCGTTGCTGCGACGCCGCGCTCCGGCTCAGGGGGCCGGGGCCCCGGCCAGCGCTGCGTCGATCTCCGCCCGCACCGTCGCATCGTCTTCGCGGGCGCGGGCCGCCTGCAGGGCGTTCGCGCGTGGGTCGATGCGACCGATCGCCCAGGCGGCATGGCCGCGCACCACCGGATCGGGATCGGCCAGCGCGTTCGCCAGCGCGGGCAGGGCGCCTGGGTCGCCGCGGTTGCCGAGCACCACGGCCGCGTTGCGGCGCAGGCCCGAACGCGTCGCGCGCCGCATCGCGGTGCCGGTGAACTCGGTCTGGTAACGCGCTTCGTCGAGTGCCAGCACGTCGACCAGGGTCCAGGTGGTCACGATGCGATGCGGCTGCAATTCCTTCGGCCGCGCGGCACCCACCAGGGTGCGCCGCTGGCTGTGGCGGGTGAACGGGCAGACCTCCAGACACACGTCGCAACCGAACAGCCATTCGCCCTGCGGCTGCCGCAGCTCGGCCGGGATCGGCCCGCGCAGTTCGATCGTGGTGTAGCTGAGGCAGCGCCGCGCGTCGACTTCGAACGGCGCCACGATGGCACCGGTCGGGCAGGCATCGAGGCAGGCGGTACAGGAGCCGCAGCTGCCCCGCGCGGGGCCGTCCGGCGGCAGGTCCAGGCCGGTGAGCAGTTCGGCGAGCTGCAGATAGGGCCCGTGCTCCGGGGCGATCACCATCGCGCTCTTGGCCAGGAAGCCGATGCCGGCGCGCGCGGCGAGGGCGCGTTCGAGCACCGGCACCGCGTCGGTGCCGCCGTTCATCGAACCGTGCGGCACGCCTTCGGCCTCGAGGCGCGTGCGCAGCCGGTACACGCGTTCGCGCAGCCACCGGTGGTAGTCGCGGCCCGTGGCGTAGCGGGCCACGCGCCCGCCGCCGGGCAGTTCACCGGGTGGCCCGCCGTAGTCGACGGCGAGTGCGATCGCCGAACGCACCCCTGGCCGCCAGCGCGTCGGTTCGAGCACGCGTTCGCGGTTGTGTTCGAGATACTGCATGCCGCCGTGCCGGCCCAGTTCCAGCCAGCGCAGGAAGTGCGCACCGTGCTCGCCCGGGTCGGCTGGGCCGAAGCGCACGAGGTCGAAGCCGCAGTCGTGGGCCAGGTCGCGGAGGGTCGCGGCGGAGGGCGGCATGTGTGCGCAGCGTAGCGCGTCCCGGGTCGCGTTCGCTCAAGCCGGTACGCCTGTCCCGCCGATGCGGAGAGGCCGGTGGGGCCGGGCGGTCCCGACCGGCACAACCCGATGAGCCAACGCACAGCCTCCGTCCCAGCGCCGCTCACCCAGCTCGGGGACTACGTCTTGCCCGGGCGGCCCAAAGCCCAGCCACCGGTCCTGGTCACGGGGGGCGGACCTTCGCCGCGCTGGCTCGAGCACGAGCGGGCGGCCGTGGCGCGCGACCTCGGCGAGCAGTTCCTGGCCATCGCCGAGAGCCAGCGCCAGTTGCTGGGCGAACTGCGCGAAGTGCTCGCGCAGTGCGACCGGGCGGTCGCCGACGCGCCGCGTGCAAGGCTGCGGGGCAGTGTGCAGCAGGCCCTGGCCGTGCTGGCCTGGTGCGATGCCACCGGGGAAGAGACGGCGCAGAAGGCGCGGGCGGCCGTGGCCGGGTGGCGGCCCATCGACCTGCTCGCCGCTGGGCGCGAAGCGGCCGCTGCACACCCGGCGATCGCCGTGCAGGTGGTCGGTGCCGGTTCGTGGTGGGGTGATGGCGAGCGCCTGCAGGCCTGCCTGGCGGCCGGGTTGCGGCTGGTCGCCGAACGGTCCGCGGGGCCGGGCGGCTTGTTGGTCGAGGTGGCCGTCGAGCCGGACGGAGCCACCGTGCGGATCTGTGGTGCTGGGGAGCCTTCGACCGACCTGGACCCCGCCACGGTGGCCACCTTCCGCGCGGCGGCGGCGGCCCTCGGCGCCCAGGTCCTGCCGGACCACCTTGGTCAGGCCGGGACCGGCCTGACCCTGCGCCTGCCTTTGGCCTGATCCGCCGCCGCCATGGGCGGGACGGTGCGGTTGGCGGGGAAAGTCGAAATTCCGGCTGGGGAACCGCGCGTGGGGGATTGCACCCGCGGGCCGTTGGCGTACCTTCGAGAGGTCCGCCAGCTCGAGCGGGCCATCCCCGGGTCGCCGGTGGTCGGTGTCCCGGGTCTCCGTCGAGCGCCCGTTCCGCCATGATGCACGTCGCTCCGTGCCCGATCGATCGGCAGGCCCTGCTGGGTCGGCTTGCGGAATTGTGGGAGCGGACCGGCGATCCGGCGCTCGCGGCGCTGGCGGCCGGTCGGCCGCCCAGGCCGGATCTGACCATCGACACCGACCAGCAGTTCGTCGACTGGGTGAGCACCAGCCTGATGGACTGCTACAAGAACACCGGCGAAGCGGCGGTGTTCGCGCTGCTGTTCGAACTGAACCGCGGCGCGTTCCTGCAGGCGATCCAGGGGCAGCTGCGCCGCACGTTCCACGCGATCGACGCACAGGACGTGCTGCAGGAGGTGTTTCTCAACATCTACCGCTACCCGCACCGGTTCCACGCCGACCGGGCCGACGCTTTCCGCGGCTGGGGGCATCGCATCGCGCGCAACACCCTGCTCAAGTTCTTGAAGGGGCAGGCGCGTTTGGCGCAGTTTCGCGAACTCGACGAGGAGCTGGTGCAGCCCGAGGATCTGCGTCTGCCGCGGCCGGATCGTGCGGCGATCGACGCCGAGAGTGCCGTGGTCGTGGACCGTGCCTACCTGCTCTACCTGCAGCTCTACTTGGTGCACTTCGGCCAGCTGTCGCCGAAGGAGCGGCTGGCCCTGACCATGGTCGAGGTCGACGGGGTTTCGTACCGCGATGCCGCTGCCGAACTGGGCATCCGCCTCGAGAACCTCAAGATGGTGATCTTCCGCGGCCGCCGGAAAATCTTCCGTGGCATGGAGCGGTCGCTGGAGCTGCTCGATTCGATCGGTCGCGGGCCCGTTGGCCGTCCAGGCGAGTCCGTTCTCGTGCCTGCCGGCGGGGGTGGTCCCTCGCCTGCCGGCGTGGGGGGGCGTCTGCCGCGGGGTGGCGGGGTCCTGGGGCGGGACGGGTTTTCGCGCATGGCTCCGACCAGGTCCCGCGCCGACTCGGCACGGGTCTCTCGTACCAAGTCTGCGACTGGCGTGACCTTCTGAGTCGCCCTCGCTAGACCGTCGCGGAACGCAGAGCGTCGCCGACCACCATGGACGAAGCACCCACCCACGAGCCGAGCAGCCAAGAGCCGTGCAACGATCCCTGCCTGCAGATCCAGGCGGACCTGTCGGCGATGCTCGACGGCGAGCTGGATGCGCCCTCGGTGCGGCGGGTGTTGGTCCACTCGGATGCGTGTGCCGGGTGCCGTGCGTTCCTCGACGGCATCCGTCTCCAGGTGCGTTTGCACCGCGACGCGGAGCGCATCGAGCGCGAAGCGGCGACTTCGCCGCGAGCCGCGCGCTTGCGTGAGCAGCTCACCGAGAACCGGCGGCGGCTGGCCCGCATCTTCTACGAAATCGGGCGGGGCATGGTGCTGATGGGGCTGGAGCCCGAGTTTTCGCGCGAGGTGGCCAAAGAGCCGGTGCCGGTGCCCGACATGGCGCAGCGCGGCCGCAACTTGCTCGACGAAGTGGCGCGGCTCGACGGTGCCACGGCGAGCCAGTGGGTGCAAGCCAGCGAGCTGCTCGATGGTCGTCTGCGCAATCCGGCCGAGGCGTTGGCCAAAGGCTCCCGGCTGTTGCACGAGTCGTTGCTGCTCGAACCAGACACGCACGAGGCGCGCATCTACCTCGGTCTGGTGCACCATTTGCACGGCGACCGGGTCGCCGCGCGCCGCGAGTTCACCACGGTGCTCGCGTGCAGCGACGACCGCACCATGCGCGGCTATGCGACCCTGAGTCTCGGCACGCTGCATCTCGACGAAGGGGATTTCGACAGTGCCGCCCTGCTGCTCCGGCAGGTCGTCGACTCCGGGGTCGTTGCGGAGCAGCCGCGTTTGGCCATGGCCTTCTTCAACCTGGCGCTCGCGCACGGCATGAAGGCCGACTTCGGTGCCAGCCTGCAG
Organism: Planctomycetota bacterium; assembly: GCA_016795295.1. Lineage (GTDB taxonomy): Bacteria > Planctomycetota > UBA1135 > UBA1135 > UBA2386 > JAEUHP01. The sequence continues at coordinate 14,066 of JAEUHP010000095.1, forward strand.
TGGTTCCGGCGCTTGCACGACGAGTTCCCGCATCGCCGCCGGGGGGTCCGGGACCAGATCCTGCGGCGCCCACAGTTCTTGATGCTGCTGCGCAACCACGCCACGGCGCGTAACGAATTCGTTGCAGCGCTGCCGGATTGGTTCCCGCCGCAAGACCTGGGGGCCCAAGCGCCGCAGGCCACCGGTTCTTGAGCCGCTCCGCCCGCGGTTGCGGGAGAAACGCACCAACCAGACCGCTGCAGCGGCTCCCTGGCAGGCCGCTTGCTCTGGAGTCGTTGGTTGGTTTTCGTTGGGTCTTGGTCAGGGTGGGGTGGCAAGAGCGGATGGCAACCCTGGCCCACGGGGGTTGCCGAGGTCGTGGCACGCGATACACTCCAGCTCGGCTTCCGCCCTCGACGAAACGAATCCCATGATCCACCTGATGCGCGTTCTGCTCGCTGCGCTGCTCACCTTGGCGGTGGTGCTGCCCGTGTTCGGTGGCGAGGGTGATGGCGGCGAGAACGCCGGTGGCACTGGCGTGTGGATTCTGCCGCGCAGCACGGTGCTGACCAGCAGTTCTTCTCAGGTCGGGCCGGGCTGCACTCCCCGTGTGCCGCCGCTGGCGCTTTCGACCTTGGCGAGCGATGCCAAGCTGCGGGTGTCGAACGAGTGTGGTCAGGTGGCCGCCTCGCTGTTCGCCGGTCTGGCGATGCCGGTGGCTCTGCCGGTGCTCGGTCAGGTGGTCACCTTGCCGGCTGCGACCTTGCGCAGCTTGGTGGAAGCGCGCGTGACCGAGGCCACGCTCGTGCTGGTCGACGCGTCGGGCAAGGGATACGTCATGCGCCTGGTGCTCGATCTTGCATCCGGCAACGGGCAGCTGCTGGTCTACTGAGTAGCGCTGGTTCGCGGTAGCTCTGGTTCGCGGTAGCTCTGGTTCGCTGGGTCGTTCCGGTTTACCGGTCGCCGCGCCGAAGTCCGCCTCGCCGCTGCAGAGCCAGCGCGAACCCGGGATCGTTGGTGCACAGCGCATCGACCCCGAGTGCCGCCAAGCCCTGCAGGCCCGGCTCGTCGTCGGTGGTGTAGGTGCAGACCAGCAAGCCGTGCTGGTGGCATGCCTGCACCTGCCCCGCGGTGATCGATTCAGCTGCCCAGTGCACCATGCCGGCCCCCAGTTCGTGGGCCGCTGCAATCGCCGTCGCATCGAGCTCCGGATGCGCCTCGGTCGGGCCCAACACGGCCAACGCGCATTCGGGAGCTGCGGCGCGCAGCGCGGCGAGGAACGACCAGTCGAACGACTGCAGGATGCAGGATGGGAGCGCAGCCAACCCGCGCACCACGGCCAGATACGCATCCGGCGAGCCGGCCTTGTGCTCGACCAGGGCCACGGCCGAGGGCAGGATGGTGGCGAGTGCTGCGGCCAGGGTCGGTACCGGTTCCCGCGCTTGGCCGCTGCCCCGGTTGGCGTCCAACGGCAGGAGTTCGGCTGCGTCGAGTTGGGCCACCAAGGCTCCCGGGCCCAGCACGGTCGCCGCATCGGTGGTGCGATCGAGGGTGGCGTCGTGCAGGCACACCAGCACACCGTCCCGCGTTGCGCGGACGTCGAACTCCTGCATCGGCGCTCCTGCTTCGGCGGCGGCGCGGAACGCACGCAGGGTGTTCTCGGGTGCGCTGCGGCTGTCGCCGCGGTGGGCCACCACCACGGGCCCGGCGGCAGCGAGGTGTCGGAGGTGGGCGAAGATCGGCGGTGGCGCGGCCATCCGCGGCAGTCTAGGGCCTGAGTGCTTCCTTCGCTGCGCGTCCCGGCGCATGATCGCAGCATGACTCCTGAGCTGTACAAGCTGATCCACGTGGTGGGCGCATTGTTCCTGTTCGCTGGTCTGGGTGGTGTGTTGGCGACCTCTGGCAAGGAAGGGGGCAAGCCGTCCGGCTTGTACATGGCCATGCACGGGATCGGGCTCTTGGCGATGCTGGTGGCCGGCATCGGCTTCGTGCACAAGAGCGGGCTCGCGTGGCAGAACTGGTTGTCGGCCAAGGCCGGCGCGTGGCTGTTGCTCGCCGCCCTGCCGTTCCTGATCCGGCGCGGCATCGTGCCGCGGCCGCTGGGGCTGTTGCTGGCGTTGGCCCTCGGTGCTGGGGCAGTCTACTTGGCGCAGGTGAAGCCGTTCTGAGGCCGTTGGCTCACCCGGACACGCCTGCGATGTGCTCTCGTACGGTGCCGTCATGACGGAGGTGCCCGCTGGCTCCGCTGGCTCCGCTGGCTACGCCAGTGCGCCCGCCGACGAACTGCTGCTCCTGGGGCCGGGGCCGTCGCCGGTCAGTGCGCGGGTGCGTGCGGCCCAGGCCGCGCCGTTGCTCGGCCACCTCGACCCAGAGTTCCTCGCCGTGCTCGAACGAGTGCAGGCTGGGCTGCGCAGCGTGTTCGGCACCGCGAACCCGTTCACGCTGCCGATCGCGGGCACGGGCACGGCCGGCATGGAGTGTCTGGTGGCGAACCTCGTGGAGCCCGGCGACCGCGTGGTGGTCGGTGTGCACGGCGTGTTCGGCCAAAGGTTCGCGGAGAGCGCGCGGCGGCGCGGCGGTGCAGTGGTCGAGGTGCGAGCCGAGTTCGGCGCGGCACTCGATCCGGCGGCCTTTGCCGCCGCGGTGGCGGCGGCGCCGACGGCGCTGGCGGCCGTGGTCCACGCCGAAACCAGCACTGGCGTACTGCTCGACCTGCAACCGTTCGCAGCGGTGGCCCACCAGCACGGGGCGTTGTTCGCCGTCGACTGCGTCACCAGCCTCGCAGGGGTGCCGGTCGAAGTCGATGTCCTGGGCGTCGACGCCGCGTTCGCTGGCACGCAGAAGTGCCTTTCCGCGCCCCCGGGACTCGCACCGGTGACCTTCGGGCCGCGGGCGTTGGCCAAGGCCCAGAGCCTGCGCACCCCGCCGCCGTTCTACTTCGACACCGGGCTGCTGACCGGCTACTTCGGTCCCAACCGCGCCTACCACCACACGGCACCCGTGACCATGGTGGCAGCGCTCGATGCGGCCCTCGCCGAGGTGTTCGCCGAGGGACTGGCGCCGCGGCAGCAGCGACACCGGGGTGTGGCCGCTGCCCTGCGCGCCGGGCTGCCGGCTCTCGGTTGTGCGCCGCTGGTCGCTGCCGAGCTGGCGACTCCGATGTTGACCACGGTGTGTTTGCCGGCCGGCACCGACGATCGAGCGCTGCGCAGCCGCCTGCGCCGGGTGCACGGCATCGAAGTTGGCGCTGGCCTCGGCCCTCTGGCCGGCCGCGTCGTGCGCATCGGCCTGATGGGCCATGGGGCGCGGTTGGCGAACGTGCTGCGGGTGCTGGCAGCGTTCGGTGAGGCGTTGGCGCACCAGGGGCGTCCAGGGGACGTTGCGGCGGCCCTGGCGGCAGCCGCTGCGGCCTGACCAGGGGGCGCCGCGCGGTTCTGCGGAAAGCACGTGCGACGGCGCGGTTGCCACGGCAGGATCCCGGGGCCATGGACGAAGTTGCGATCCGGGAGACGTTCGCCGCGAGCATCGCCACCAAGCAGCGCCTGCTCACGCAGTGCGTGCCGAGCCTGCAGCGGCTGTGTGATGTGGCGGTGGCCACCCTGCGCGGCGGCGGCAAGCTGCTGTTCTGCGGCAACGGCGGCAGTTCGTGCGACGCGGCCCACGCCGCGGGCGAACTGGTCGGCTGGTTCGAGCAGAAACAGCGCCGAGCGTATGCCGCGGTCGCGCTCGGCCAGCAGGTGCCGACCCTGACCGCGATCGGCAACGACGCGGGGTACGAGCACGTGTTCGCCCGCGAAGTCGAGGCGATCGGCCGCCCTGGCGACCTGTTGGTCGGCTTCACCACTTCGGGGGGCAGCCGCAACGTGGTGCTGGCACTGCAGCGCGCCAAGGCCCTTGGCCTCGCCACTGCGGTGTTGTGTGGCGAGAAGCGCGGGGCTGCGCTCGACCACAGCGACGTGGCCGTGCAAGTGCCTTCGACCAACACCGCGCGGATCCAGGAGTGCCATCTGGTCTGCGTGCACGTGCTGTGCGCCGCGGTCGAGCAAGCGCTCGGCGCCTGATGCGCTGCTGCGCCGCGCCGAGCGCCGCGCTGCGTCCGCCGGTGTCGCTCAGCGCGTTTCGACGCAGCGCCAGCTGGTGACGAACACGCCCGGTTGGCCGGCCAGGGGCTCGAGTGGTCCGTTCGGGTCGACGCGCTGCGCAACCTGCTGTGCGGCACTGCGCAGCAGCGGGGCCGGCCAGTCTTCGCGCGGTTTGCCCAGCGGCTCGCCGCCCGTGGCCGGCAACGTGACTTGCATGGACCGATCGGGAAACACCGAGTTGCTCCAGCGCCGGAGCTTCGGCAGCAGGGTGTCGAGCTCGGGGATCGGCTCGCGGCTGGCCAGGACCAGCACGGTGGTGGCCGGCTCGATGCCGCTGCGCGTGGTCCAGGCGAGTTCTTTGCCGTCGGCGCGGCCCGGGAGCACGCTCTGCTGCGCCGGCAGCGGGTTGTGCTGGTCGCTCTGCAGCTGCGGGGACGGGAACAGCAGCAGGGTGCCGTCCACGGCGCTGTGTGACAGCACGTAGACGTGGTGGGGCGTGCGCAGATGCAGGGACAGGGTGAACGGCGTCTCCGGAGCCAGCTTGGCGAAGTTCTCGGCGTGGCGGATGGCCGTGCCCGAGCCGAGGCGGAAGGCGCAGGCGGGCGCCAGCTCGGCCGGCGGCACGGTCTGCCACACGGCGACCGCGATCCCGAGAGCGAGCACCGGCAACAACCACGGGCGTGCGTTCATGCGTACAAGGTATCGGCAGAACTGCCCGGGGCGATGGTACGAGCTTCAGACTTGAGTCCGTCTCCGAGCTGGTTTCCCATGCCCATGGAGGTCTCCATGCCATTCCAGTTCCGCTACGTGGTGCTCGCGTCGTCCTTGCTCGGTTCCATCGGCAGCGGCTTGGCCCAAGAGCAGGCGGAGAGGCCGCCCAAGCAGTCGAAGGCGCCGGCTGCGGTCAGTTCCGCGGCGTTGCCGCGGCGGTTCCTCGAGTTTCCGGTGGCCGACGCGCCGACCCTGGACGTCGCCTCGACGACCGCCAAGGCCGTGGCGGTGCTGCTGGCGCTGGCGGAAGGCGAGGACCGCGACCAGTGGCCCTACGAAGGGGTCTATCGCGAAGACCGTGGCCAACTGCCGGTCGGCTACAAGGTCGGTGGCACGGCGATCGCGTGCCTTGGCCTGCTCGGTGCGCCCGGCTACGCCCGCGACGCAGAGCGGCAGGCGGCGGTGGCGCGTGGCCTGCGGTTCGTGCTGGAGACTCTCGACGCACCGCGCATGCAGATCGCCTTCCAGGGCACCTACGACGTGCGCGGCTGGGGCCACATCTATGCGCTCGAACTGTTGCTCCACCTGCAGGACCACCGCTTGGTCCCTGGGCCCCTGGTGGCTGCGGTCGAGACGCGAGCGCAGTGGTTGGTGCAGGCGCTGGTCGAGTCGGCGATTCCCGAGGCTGGTGGCTGGAACTACTCCCGTCCGCGGGGATACCGCAGCCCGAAGAACCGGGCGTCGACCTTCATGACGCCGGCGGCGCTGCAGGCCTTGTTCCACGCCAAGGCGCGGGGGCACGAGGTGCCGGCCGCGGTGGTCACCCAGGCGCTCGACGCGCTCGAGCGGGCGCGCAGCAAACCCGGCGGCTACGCCTATGGCGCGCCGGCCAAGAGCCAGAACGACGTCGACGAGGCAGCCTTGACCATGATGGACAGGACGCCGAGTTCGGCGGCACGCGCGGCGGCCTGCGAGGCGGTGCTGCAGCTCGCCGGTCGCGGGGATGCTGCCCGGCTGCGCGAGTCGATCGAACGGTTCTTCCGGCACTGGGACGACCTCGCGGTGCGCAAGAGCCAGGACGGCACCCACGTGGAGCCGTACGGCATCGCCCCGTACTACTTCATGTACGGGCACTTCTACGTGGCGCAGGCGATCGAACTGGTGGCCGACGTCGAACAGCGGAACGAGCTGCGCATGCGCATGCGCACCACCCTCGCCAAGTCGCGCGAAGACGATGGTTCGTGGAACGACCGCCAGTTCGGTCGTTCGGCCGGCTACGGGACCGCACTCGCCGTGCTGGTTCTGCACATGGAGAAGCTGCCGAAGCTGGTGCCGTGGGCTGCGCCCGCGGCGAAGTGACCGGATTCGCCGCGTACGCTCGGCTGCTCGAGTCTCGGCTGCTCGAGTCTCGGCTGCTCGAGTCTGGGCTGCTCGAGTCTGGGCGGCTCAGGTCGTCGCGCGGTGCACGTGGTGCGGCGACGCTTGGTCCGTCGGCATCACCACGATGGTGTCCAGGTTGACGTGGGCCGGCCGCGTGGTGGCGAACAGCACACACTCGGCCACGTCCGCGGCCTGCAGGGGGCGGGTGCCTTGGTAGACCTTGGCGGCGCGTTCGGCGTCGCCGCGGAAACGCACCACGGAGAACTCGGTCTCGACCATGCCCGGGTCGACGCTGGTGACCCGGATGCCGTGCCCAAGGGTCTCCATGCGGATCGCTTCGCAGATCGGTTGCAGGGCACGCTTGCTGCCGCAGTAGACGCCACCGCCGGGATAGGCCTTGTGGCCGGCGATCGAGCCGATCACCACGATGTGGCCGCGGCCTTGCGCCATCATGGTCGGCAGCACGCGGCGGGTGACTTCGAGCAGGCCGATCACGTTGGTCTCGAGCATCTCGCGCCAGGCTTCGCCGGTGCCTTCGGCGATCTTCTCGACACCGCGTGCGAGGCCGGCGTTGTTGACCAGCACGTCGATCGGGCCGTGGGCTGCGGTGGCCGCGGCGAGGAAGCGTTCGATGCTGGTGGGACTGGTGACGTCGAGTGGCGCGATGCAGGCGCCTTCGACCAGACCGGTGAGGCGGTCGCGACGGCGAGCACCCAGCGACAGGCGGTCGCCATGCGCGGCGAACGCCCGCGCACAGGCGGCGCCGATGCCCGAACTGGCCCCGGTGACGACGACGTGGCGGCTCATGGGCGCAGGATAGAGCGGCCGCCGGCCGGAATCTGCTGTTCAGGCGCCAGGCTTCAGCGCTGCAGCAGCAGCACGATCTGTACGACCTGCTCCAGCAGCGACAGCGCGGCGATGGTCAGCACCACCCGGCGCACCGCGGCTGGCCCGCGTACGACCGACCACTTGCTGGCCAGGAAACTGCCGGTGGCGGTGCCCGCGGCGAGGCACAGTGCGGGGCCCCAGGCGATCACCGGTGGTTGCCGTTCGAACAGCAGCGGCGCCAGCACGAAGCCGACCACGCTGGCGATCGACGACGTGATCACGACCACAGCCTTGGCGGCGTTCACCGCCACCAAATCGCGGTCGTAGGCACTGACCAGGACCAGAGTGGCGACGAATCCCGTGCCGATCTGGGCGAAGCCCATGTGCGCGCCGATCAGCACGCAGCCGAGGGGGCCGAGCCAGCGCGGGGCCGCGATCGGCCCGGCAGGGCGACGGCGCAGTTGCTGCACCAGCAACAGGGCCAGCACCCCGGCGAGGTAGCCGCGGAACCACAAGTCCGGCGCGTGCAGCGCCAGCAGGTTGCCGGCGAACGCGCCGGGCACGGCGAACGCCGCCAGCCGCCACGCGCGGCGTTCGGGCACCACCCCCGCGCGCAGGTAGCCGAGCCAGGCGAACAGACCGACCCCGATCGCGCCAGGTCGCGACGATGGGTTCGCCATCGGCAGCGGCAGCCCGCAGGCATACTGGAATGCCCACAGGGCGAAGATGCCCGCACCGCCGGCGACGTTGTTGATCGCGCCCATGCCGAGGCCGGCCAGCAGGGTCCAAGCGATCGCGGCGGGCTCCACGGTGGGCTTCGGCGGGGTGGTGGGAGGGGATGCGTCGCAGCGACCGCGCTGCCACGCAGGCCACCCGCGCCGGGCGGCCCAGGTTCTTCAGCCGGGTCGACTCAGCCGAGCAGATCCTTCACCATCTCGCGTTCGTCGCAGAGTTCCTTCCAGGTGATCGCGCACTTCTGCTTGCCGAACTCGTTCATCGCGAGACCCGGGACGATCTGCCAGTTGCCTTTGCCGTCGGTGGTGCAGGGGAAGCCGCTGATGATGCCCTCCGGCGTGCCGTAGCTGCCGTCGCTGAGCACACACAGGGCCACGCTGTCGGCCGCGGTGGTGACGGTGTAGAGCGAACGCGCGTGGTCGACCGCGGCTTGGGCCGCCGACAGCGCCGAGGACTTGCCGCGCGCTTCGATGATCGCCTTGCCGCGTTCTTGCACGGTCTTCAGGAACGGCCCCTGCAGCCAAGCATCGTCGCCTACGGCCTTGGCCGCGGCCACGCCGTCGATGGTGGCGTGGTGCCAGTCCGGATACTGCGTGTTGCTGTGGTTGCCCCAGATGATCACGTTCTTCACCGACGACCAGTGCTTGCCGGCTTTGCCGGCGAGCTGGGCCTTGGCCCGGTTCTGGTCGAGGCGGGTCATCGCGGTGAAGCGGTTCGCCGGCACGCCCTTGGCGTTGCGCATCGCGATCAGGCAGTTGGTGTTGCACGGGTTGCCGACCACCACGACCCGCACGTCGGGGCCGGCGACTTCGGCGATGGCGCGCCCCTGGCCGATGAAGATCTTGCCGTTGTCCTGCAGGAGGTCCTTGCGCTCCTGGCCCGGGCCGCGTGGTTTGCTGCCGACCAAGAGGCACAGGTCGGCGTTCTTGAACGCAACTTTCGGATCGTCACTGGTGACCACTTCGGTCAGCAGCGGGAACGCACAGTCCTCGAGTTCCATGCGCACGCCTTGCAGGGCGGGCAGCACGGGCGTCACCTCGAGCAGTTGCAGGGCGACCTTGACGTTCGGGCCGAAGATGCCGCCGTTTGCGATCAGCGGCAGGAGGGAGTAGCCGATCTGGCCGGCAGCGCCGGTTACGGCAACGCGCTTCACAGTGCTCATCGGGGCATTGCAACGGCTGCGGCTCCACTTTCAAGAGCGAGTCGGCGTGCCCACCGACGGCAACCGTTCTCGGGCCGTCAGCCAGCGGCCTTGGCGGCGGCGGCGGCGAGTTTTGTCTGGACCTCTTCGGCCCAGGCCCGCGGTGCCAGCGGGAAGCCGAGCCGAGCCCGGCTGTCCAGGTAGCTCTGGGCGACGGCGCGGGCCAGGTTGCGGATTCGGCCGATGTAGCCGGCGCGTTCGGTCACCGAAATCGCGCCCCGGGCGTCGAGCAGATTGAAGGTGTGCCCGGCCTTGAGCAGCTGTTCGTACGCGGGCAGGGCCAGCTGCTGCTGCATCAGGTGTTGCGATTGCCGTTCGTGGGCGGCGAACGCACCGAGCAAGAACGCCACGTCGCTGTGCTCGAAGTTGTAGGCGCTCTGTTCGACTTCGTTCTGGTGGAACACGTCGCCGTAGCGGAGGCCCTCGGTGTAGGCCAGGTCGTAGACGTTCGCCACGCCCTGCAGGTACATGCACAGCCGTTCGAGGCCGTAGGTGATCTCTCCGGTGAGCGGCCGGCAGTCGATGCCACCGACCTGCTGGAAGTAGGTGAACTGGGTCACCTCCATGCCGTTCAGCCACACTTCCCAGCCGAGGCCCCAGCAGCCGAGAGTAGGATTCTCCCAGTCGTCTTCCACGAACCGCACATCGTTCTGCCGCAGATCGAAACCGAGCGCGCGCAGGGAGCCCAGATACAGATCCAGGATGTCGGCGGGGGCCGGCTTCAGCACCACCTGGAACTGGTAGTAGTGCTGCAGGCGGTTGGGGTTCTGCCCGTAGCGACCGTCTTTCGGCCGGCGGCTCGGCTGCACGTAGGCGGCCCGCCAGGGTTCGGGGCCGAGCGCGCGCAGGAAGGTGGCGGTGTGGCTGGTGCCGGCGCCGACTTCCATGTCGTACGGCTGGAGCAAGGCACAGCCTTGTTGGCCCCAGTATTCTTGCAGGCGGAGGATGAGTTGCTGGAAGGTCAGCATCGGGCGCGATCCTATGCGCGGACCAGGGCCCTGGGAATGGTGTGTCGGCGGGCTGCCGGGTGGCCCTTCACTTGCCGTCCAGTTCGGCGGCGGTCAGGCGCTGGCTGCGCAGGAGAACCGGGTGCTGGTCAGGGGGCTTTGGCTGGGCCACCGGCACCGCACCGCGCTGCAGGTCGCCTTCGATCTGGCGCACCAGTGCTGCCCCGAGCAGCCAACTGCGCAGCCGCGAGCCGAGTTCGGAGGCGTGCACGGCATCGGTGTAGAGGCGCGGGTCGCGGGGCAGTTGCGCGGCGAGGTCGAAGAACGGCACGCCGCGCTGCTGGGCCCAGGTGGCGAAGCCCCGGTTCTGCAGGTCGGTCAGGCGCTGCACGGTCGCATAGCTGAGCGGCCAGTAACGCTGGTTCAGGTGGCTCCAGATCGAGTGCCCGTCGGTGACGTCGAGCCGCAGTCCATCCGCCGCACACCAGCAGAACGAGCAGACCAGCAGTTGGGCCTTGGTGCGTTGGCAACTGGCGCGGATGCCCTCGAGGTCGCGCAGGATCGCGCCGAGCTGCAGCAGTTCGTTGGCGCGCGCCGGGTCCGGAGCACGCTCGTCGATGCCCTCGGGCAGGACCACCCGTTGCGCCGGCTTGGCCGGTTCCGGCATGGCTTGGCCGAAGCCCGTCACGTCCAGCAAGTGGCGTGCGTCGACCGACCAGGCACGCAGGCCAGCTGGGCCGAGCCGTCGTTGCGCTGCCAGCGCCGGTAGGTCGACTGGCACTTCGGGCGGCGGTGCCCCAGGTGTGCATGGCGTGTCGACGACCACGTGCCGCATCAGGTCGGGCAAGCCGCACTGGTTCGCGCCCTCGTAGTACACCACGTAGTCGATGCCGAACGGCAGCAACTCGTGCTCGACGATGGCCCGCAGGTCGGCGGAGGTCAGCGCCTCGCGGCCGGCGTTCAGCACTTCGAAGCGCACGGGCAGGCTGCGCGACGCAGCCCAGCGATCGAGCCAGTGCTGCAGGAGTTCGGGACCGCTCCAGGGCAGTTCGTGGGCGTCGACCATCGCCGAGGCGCCGAGGCAGGCGATGCGCACGACTCCAGGTGGCTTGGCCAGGGTCAGATCGGGGCTGCGGTAGCCAAAGTTGTTGGTGGTGAGGCCGTCTGGCAGGGTGGTCGAGGGCGGGTAGCGGAAGCGTGGGAACGGGCTCCCGTCCGGCATCGTGAACACTGTGAAGGTGTCCGGGGCATCCGGGCCCACCGTGTCGCGCAGACCGTGCCCCGGCCGCCACAGTCCGCGCAGCAACGCGGCATTGATCTCGCAGTGGAACATCGCCGAAGGGCCGCCCCGCCACGACTTGGCCAGCGCCGGGGGCACCGGATGGCGCGGCCGGACGGGCGGCGAGCTGTCGAGCCAGCCTGGATCGAGTGACGGTGCGATGGCGGCGGCGAGCGTGGTGGTGCGACGGCGCAGGTCCTCGTGGCGATGGGTGGACCACAGACGGTCCACCAGGGCGAAGCCGAAAACCACGCTGACGAACGTGGCGACGGCGATGGTGGCCAGCGCCCGGCCGAGCCACGTGGAGCGCTCGCCCGTGTCGCCCACCACGGCCACGCCATGCCGAGAGGCCGTGGCCTCGGCTGCCGAGTTCGGCTCCAGGGAGGGGCGGGGCATGTCTGGGCTCAGAAGCGAAAGTACAAGAAGGGTGGCGCGTGCGGCGTATGCCGCAAGTGGAGCGCGGCGAACACGAACAGGCCTTGCAGCAGCAGTACGAACAGCGGATGCCGGCGGGCGACCAGGCGCTGGCTGGTGGGCAGCGTCCAGGTGATGGCGGCAGCCAGGCCCAGTTCGAGCCACGGCATGGTCTCGGGCATCGGGTTGGCCGCCGACGCCGCACTCATGGCGGATCCTGCCGAGCCGCTCCCGTCGCTTCCGGCGCCGCCCATCGCCGCCAAGTAGGCGACTGCGTGGCCGAGATCGCGGGCGCGGAACCACACCCAGCCGGCGAGCACCACGACGAACGTGATGGCGATCCGCAGCGCGGCGGGCAAGGCAGAGTAGAGAGGTCGCTTGCCGGCCAGCCGCTCGAGCACCAGCCACAGCCCCTGGTAGCCGCCCCAGGCCACGAAGTTCCAGGCCGCGCCGTGCCACAGACCGCCCAGCAGCATGGTCAAGAGCAGGTTGGCGTAGGTGCGGAGGCTGCCGTGGCGGTTGCCGCCGAGCGGCACGTAGAGGTAGTCCCGCAGCCAGGTCGACAACGAAATGTGCCAGCGGCGCCAGAACTCGGTGATGCTGGCGCTGCGGTACGGCGCATCGAAGTTGATCGGAAAGTGGAACCCGAGCATCAGCCCGAGCCCGATCGCCATGTCGCTGTAGCCGGAGAAGTCGAAGTAGATCTGGTAGGCGTAGGCCAGCACGCCGAGCCACGCCAGGACCGGTCCGAGTTGGCTCGGTTCGGATTGGCCGAAGCAGTGGTTGGCCAAGGGGGCCAGTGCGTCCGCCAGCAGCAGCTTCTTGGCCAGACCGACCTGCAGGAACAGCACGCCTGCGGCGAACGCGGCGGCGCTGTGGCGGCGATGCCGCAGCTCGTGTTCGACCACCGAATAGCGCACGATCGGCCCCGCGACCAGCTGCGGGAACATCGACACGTAGCAGAGGAAGTCGACGAAGCTGCGCGACGGCTCGACCTCGCCCCGATACAGATCGATGCTGTAGCTCATCGTCTGGAAGGTGTAGAACGAGATCCCGACCGGCAGCACCACTTCGGTCCAGGCGAAGTCTCCGGCGCAGCCCAGGCTCTGCAGCAGGGCGCGCAGGGACGCCGCGCCGAAGTTCGCGTACTTGAACCAGCCGAGCAGGCCGAGGTTGGCTGCGACCGACAGCCACAGCCAACGCCGGCCCGAGCCGCCGCGGGCCCTGGCTGCAGCGATCCGGCCGCCCAGCACGTAGTCGAGCGCGCTGCTGGCGAGCAGCAGCACCACGTACTGTGGCTTCCACCAGCCGTAGAAGACGAAACTCGCAGCAGCCAACAACAGGGCGCGCGCCAGCCGCGGCGTCAGTGCGTAGAGCAGCAGGAACGCCGGTAGGAAGCCGTACAGGAAGGTGGTGCTGGTGAAGACCATGCGCCGACGGCGGGCAGGAGACCGGATGGCGTGGAGGGCCGCAAGCCGCCGGGTCGCGAACTGAGACACGGGGCCGCGCGCATCGGCCGTGGCGCGGCCTCGGGCAGGGGCGTAGTTTCCGCGGCATGGTCGCTCCCCGCCGTGGTCTCCCCAGGTTCGCCGCCGCCCTGTTCGCCGCCTTTGCCGCCGGTTGTGCCGCGGCGCCGCCGCGGCTGTGGAGCGGCCAGGACCTCGCCGGCTGGCACGCCGACGTCCCGGCCGCCGATGGTGGCGGGCAGGTGCCGGCCTCGTTCGTGGTGCGCGATGGGATTCTGGTGAGCAACGGCAAGTCCGAGGGGCACTTGATCAGCGACCAGAGCCACCGCGATTACCGTCTGACCCTCGAATGGCGCTGGCCCGGTGAGCCGGGCAATTGCGGGATCCTGGTGCACACGTCGACGCCGCGACGCCTGTACGGCATGTTCCCACAGTCGATCGAAGTGCAGCTCCACGTCGGCAACGCGGGGGACTTCTGGTGCATCGGCGAGGACATCACCGTGCCGGACATGGAACAGCGCCGGGGCCCGAAGGACCGCTGGGGCGTCGACGGGGACCGTGCGCGGCGGATCGTGAACCTCACCAATGGCAGTGAGAAGCCGCTCGGCCAGTGGAACGAGATGGTGGTGGAGTGCCGCGGGCGCGAGGTCAAGGTTTGGGTCAACGGCGAACTCGTCAACCACGGCATGGACTGCACCGCCGACCAGGGCCGGATCGCGATCCAGGCGGAAGGGGCGGTGTGCGAGTTCCGCAAGCTCGCCATCGAGTCGCTGCGCTGACGGCGGCCAGCACCCCAGAGCCAGCACCCCAGAGCCAGCAACGCAAGAGATCGGGCGGGTGCGGCGCTCGGCGCCTTGCGGCGTTCAGAACGTCATCGCCACCCCGAACTGGAAACCCTCGAGCTGCAGGTCCGCGCGATAGCCGAGGGCGCCCGCGCGCCCGGAAGCATCGAGGTCGCTGAACCGGTAGCCGGCGAACACCGTGATCTCGCGCATCGGCACCGTGTAGCCGAGGCGCAGCTCCAGATCTTGCTGCAACCGGCCGAAGTCGCCGCGGAGTGCCAAGTCGGGTGAGGCGCCGTATTCGACGTCGAACTGCACCCGCTGCCACGACACCCGCGCTCGTGCGCTGGCATAGGCGACGTCCCCTTCGAGCTCCAGGTTCTGGGCACGCGAGCCGTCGACGGTGCGTCCGCGCAGGTCGAGGCCCCGGTGGGTCAGGAGCCCCCCAGCGCCAACGCGGACCTCGAGGGGCCGTTCGCGCACCAGGAACTTGCCGGTCCACAGCGGCTCGACGTAACCCAGCCGGAACTCGTCCATGGTGGCGCGCATGCGCACCGTGTCGCCGGCCTGCAGGTTGCCCCAGTCCGCGGTCAGCTCTCCGCTCTTGGTGGTGTCCATGTCGAGTCGGTAGTAGTCGAGGCGTGCCCCGCCGAAGCCATCGCCGAGATCGGCGCGAACCCCGAAGTCCTCCCGGAACCGATCCTGGCCGAACGTGCGCAGGGTTTGCGGTGGGTTGCTTTGAACCGTGCCGCCGTTGCGGGACTGCACGGCCGCGTCACCGCGCAATTGGTAGACGGCCAGATACGGCGAGATCTGCAGTTTGGGTTCGTAGAGCACCGTGGCGGAACAGCCGGTGCCGAGCACGAACCAGAGCGAGGCGAGCGCGCGCATCGCCGCAGGTTAGGAGTTCGCCGGCGGCGGCGGAAGCGCCATGGCATCGCCGCGCGCACCCCGTAGGCTCTGGCGAACATGTCGGAGACCTTCCTCGAACGCGACTTCAAGGCCTACGAACGGCACCGTCAGGACGACCCGGAGTACAACGCGCTGCGGCTGGCCGTGCGCCGCAAGCTCAAGGCGATGGCCGACGCGGTGCAGAAGGAGGCGAAAGCCCTGGGCACCGACCTGAGTGCCCAGGCTGGCCTGCACCATCCGTACACGTTCAACAGCTACCGCGTGCGCGAGCAACGCGCCTACCTCTGCCGTGGCACCAAGGAGCGCAAGAAGCTGGGGGCGTTCTTCGGTGAGGCACTCGGCAAGGACGCCGAGACGCACTACATCCAAACCGTGCTGGAGGTGTGCCTCGACGACCAGATCGTCGAGGCGGCGTTGCGCATCCACCCACAAGCCTGGTGGGACGGCGAGCACCTGAAGAAGAAGGTGCTGGGCGATCCGGCCGCGATGGCAGAGTTCTGCCAGTTGCTCAAGGCCCTGCCGCCCGGCTTCAACCTGAAGCTGCACGACTGGAAAGCCGACCACTGGTGCGCGCAGGCCAAACCGGCGGCGCTGGTCGAGATGTTCCAGCACTACACGCCGGGCAACCACTGGCTGCACGTGCAGCGGCAGCTGCCGAAGGAGGACGCGCTGGCGCTCGGGCCCGAAGCCTCGGCCTGGGTGCGCAGTTCCTTGCTCGCACTGTTGCCCGTGTACCGCTTCACGCTCTGGGATCCGGCGTGAATCGCACCACGCCAGCCGCTGCGGGGCTGGTTGGCCCGGCTTGGCCGGCACACCCTGCGCTCGGAAGCTGTCGGCCGCTCGGGGGCTACTGGCTCGGGTAGTTCGCCTTGACCCACTCCGCCCAGCGGCGGTCGAAGTCGAGCACTGGGATGCCATAGGCTTGCTGCAGGGCGTCGCGCGTGGCACCCACCAGGTCGTTCTGGTCCGGGAACCACTGCGCGTCGACACGGCCTTTGACCAGGAACAAGAACTTCTGCCACTTCTCCGGCCCCTGCGACATCAGCCAGTCCATGCGCGACCAGATCGCCACGTGGTCGTTGAAGGTGATGCTGCCGAAGTCGCGCCAGGTGTAGGCCTCGGGGAACGGCGCGAACTTGCCAGGGGTCGCCAGCAAGTTGCGGCAGTACGGCTCCCAGCGCGAGGTGGTTTTCATCTCCGCGACCGAGCCCTCGTTCTGGTCGAACTGATTCCACTTCGGGTCGATGCGGCGCAGGAGCCAGTGGCCAAAGCCTTCGCGGATCCACACCGGCAGGTCGTAGCTGTAGTAGCGAAAGCCATCGAGCAGGTTCTGGCCGACGTTGAAGGCCAGGGCGCAGTGCATGGCGGTGTCGTGCTTCAAGTGCCCGTCGTCGCACTCGGTGGCCACCGCGAACAGGATCGAGCTGTCTTCCTTGAGGTGCCAGCGCTGCGGGTACTTCTGATCGCGACCGATGTAGTCCTTCAAGTACTGCCGGAAGGGTCCGATGCGGTCGAACATCAGCACCAGGTACTTCTGCTTCATGCCGAGGTACGGCCCGTGGCCCATGTAGCGCTTGCCCGGCTGGCGGATCACTTGGGCCGGATCGGCCGGGAAGTCCTCGTCCTTCACGCCGAACAGCGCTTGCACCTCGGCGTACAGGCCTTCGCAGCGCTGCGCCATCAGGTGGGCGCGCAGCCACGGGTCCAAAGCGCGTGCCTTGGGGTTCACGGTCGGCAGCTTGGTCTGCAGCAGTTCGAGCTCCCTGCGGATCTTGCCGCGGGTTTCCGGGTCCATCGGCACCGTCCACGCCGGCAGGTTGCTGCCGATGCGGAAGTGCTTGGTCTCGATCCACAGGATCTCGGTGTGTTCGAGTACGTTGTCGAGTTCGGTGGTGGTGACTGGTTTGTCGGCCTTGGCCCCGAACGCGAACGGGCCGTACGACTCGTAGCCGGCTTTGGCCAGAGCTGCCGGGTCGTTCTTGGTGTAGGGGTCGATCCGCCACTTCGGCAGCTTCTCGGGTTTGGCCGGCGCGGTCGGTGCCGGGGCCGGCTTGCTGTCGTTCTGAGCCGATGGCGCACTGGCGAGTCCCAGGGCCAGCAGTGCGGCGCAAGTCGTGGAGGCCGTGCGGCGGACGGCACGAGAATGAGAGAAGGCGATCATGGCCGGGGCTCGTCGGAGGGCTGCAATGGGAAGGTCGGTGCGAGAAGCTGCTGCGGGGCCGGTAGGTCTGGCGCGGCCGGCGCGGGTCGGGTGGGGTCGAGATCGTCGACGGCGACCGACACCAGGGGAGCCGTCAGACCTTGGCGCGCCATTCCTTCGCCATCTCGATGGTGCGGAACACGTCGAGATTGTCGATGGCGGCTTCGCCGTGGATCACGCGCAGGGCATTCACCGTCTCCTTCAGGATGGCGTGGTCGCCTGACTGCAGGTAGGTGCGCAGGATCAGGTGGTGGTCCTTGGTGCCGAGCCAGCGCAACAGGCGCAGTCCAGCGATCTGTTCCCCGACCGAGGCCTTGGCGATCGCCTCGGCCACCCAGGTGCCGGTGTCACTGCTGCGTACCTTGGGCAGCAATTCGCTGAGCAGCGGCAGGGTGTCCTTCCAGTGTTCGCGGGCGTAGGCCAGCACCGGCGCCAAACCGTCGCGTTGGCCGAGTGCCAAGGTGCCCAGCGCCGCGAAGAACGCTGTTTCCGGATCCTTGTCCTTCACGCCTGCGGCCAGCACCGGCAAGAGCTCGGCATCGGTGAACCGGCACAAGCGCAGCATCAGGTAGCGCCGCAGGTTGACTTTGGGCTTCTTCACCTCGCGGGCCAGCAGTGCGGCGTGGCTCGGCCCCAGCAGCTCGTCGAGCACGGCGCAGATGCGGTCGTTGTGGTTCTGGGCTTGGTCGGTGACCTGGCCGAACAACATCGGCGCGGCGGCCGCGCCGATCTCGAGCAGGGTTCGTTTGCCGAGTTCCTGGGCTGCGGCTTCCGGCTTCTTGAGCTGGGTGACGGCCGAGACCACGCGTTCGACGTCGCTGTTCTTGAGCGTCGGCCACTCGGCCAACTTGTCGACCTTGGTTGCACCGGTCTCGCCAGGCGTCGCAGGGGCTGGCGCGGGCGGGGCGACCGGCCGGTCCTGGGCGGTTGCCGGGGCGGCGGTGGCCAGGGCGAGACCGCACACGGTGAACAGGACGGGCAGAGGGAGGCGCTTCATGGCAGTTGCAGCCACGTGGGCATGGCTTCTCGGTGCTCGGGATGGACGAAGGTGACCAGGCCGCCGACGCGGCGCTTCTCGCCTTCGAGCCACGTCGCCCAGTCGGCGGGCGAGTGGGTGAAGAAACCGACCAGGACCGCGTCGGCGATGTCGTTGGCGACCAGGCTGGTCTTGTGGATGTCGAAACCACTGGCGACCACGAAGCCGCGCGGCACGGCCAGCGGTTCGCTCACGCTGCCCAGGCGCAGTTCGTCGAAGACGAACCGGGCGATCGGGAAGTCGATGCTGCTGTAGCTGATGTTCCGGCGCTTCTGCACCAGGAGCGCGCCGCGCTGCTCGAGTTCGTAGGTGTTGGTGGCCACGGCGCGCAGTTGCTTGGCCAGGGCCAGCTGCTCGGCGCGGGCCGCGGCGAAGCTGCGCTCGGCGAACCGCATCGGCAGCACGTATTCGTCCAGGGCGCGCCGCACCTTGACCTTGGGCGCAACCTCCGGACCGAAGCTGTCGAGGAACTCCAGCCACGGCTGCAGGTCGTCGAGGGTGACCTCGATGCCGTCGACCACCAGCAGTCGGTTGCCGGCTTGCGGTGCCGGCGGGGTCGACGCCGGACCGCCGCAGGCCGACAGCCCGGCCAGGGCCAGCAGGGCCGTGGCGAGCGCGACCGCGGTCGGACCGTGGAGGTGGGCGTGGCTCATGGGGTGTCGAGCGTCGTCAGGAATTCGCAGACCGGCCCAGCCAGGTAGCGGTAGGTGCTGTCGAGCAGGCCCGCCAGCTGCGGGGCTTCGCCGGTGGCGATCGGCCCGGCGAAACTGCCGGTGTTCTCCAGCCACAGCGCGCGCGGGTCCTGCGGCCAGGTTTCGATGCGCACGTGGAAGGTCTCGCGCTGGCTCTCGGTGGGCGGAAAGACGAAGCGCACCCCGATCGATTGCGTCGGACGGCCGAACGCGGGCCACGCCGCGCCGGCCGGTGCCATCAACCGCTGGCTCAGGAATTCGCGGCCGTCGCGACAGTGCCGCGGCGAGACCAGCGAGCGCACCACGAACTGTTGCGCCACGGTGGCCGGCACGCCGAGCGTCTGGAAGGCGATCGAGGCCACATTGACCACCCGCGTGGCGAAGTCCTCGACGGTGGTGCCGCGCAGCTCTTCGCGCAGCACCAGGCGATCCCAGGTGAACGAGGCCGAGGACACTTGGCCGGGTCCCTGAGGCAGGTTGCTCAAGTGGATGCCGTCGGGGGCGACCTGGAAGTTCTGGTAACCGATCGTCGGCTGCCGATAGAGCGCGTTGTGCACACTCTGCACCAGGTCGGCCCGGAGTTGCTGCGGCGGGTAGAGCAGTTCGGCCAGGAAGGCGATGCTGCGGGGGTCGTAGGCCATGGCCACGGCCCATGCTACGGCCCGGCTGGCGCATGGGTAGGGGCTGCTGCCGCCGAATGCCGATGCCCGGGGCGGGCCGTCCGTGCCTGTTGCGGGGCTGTTCGGCGAAGATTTCGTCGATCCGGGAGGAATCCCATGGGCCCCTCGTTTCGCCGGCCGCGGCAGCTACACTCCTCGGCCGCCGTTTCCCCTTACTTCCGCACCTGCTCATGCCAGCTTCCCACTTCACCGCCATCCTGCTCGCGGCTGCCGCTCTCGGCGCTCTTCGTGCCCAGGACCCCCAGGATCAGATCAAGATGCTGCGCAAGCAGGTCTCGTCCCTGAACGACCAACTCGTGGCAGAGCGCACCAAGCTGCTGCTCGACGTCAAGGTGAACCAGAAGCGGCTCGATCCGCTCGAGGTGATGCGTGAGGCGGTGTATCTGACCGGCGGCAAGCTGGTGGAGAGCAAAGTCGCCGACTTCTTCATCCTCGAGGAGGTCAAGAAGCTGGTCGAGTCCGGCCAGAAGAAGGCCACCGACTTCGTCATTTCGGACGAAGACGTGATGACCGAGCTCGCGCCGCTGAAGGCCGACTTCGAGGGCAAGAATCCGGGCATCGACTTCTGGGAAGTCGTGCGCTCGCAATACGGCCTGAACAAGGAGACGTTCCTCGAGCAGCGCAAGCAGTCGATGCTGTTCGACCGCGTGTTCTTCCCGGGCTCGCCCAAGGACTGGCCGGACATCACCAAGGAAGCGATCAAGGCGCAGACCCAGAGCGACCAGGGGCCGAAGTTCATCGAACAGCTGGAAAAGACCACCGAGGGCGTCGACGAGAAGGGCAACCCGAAGAAGCTGCCCGAGTTCTGGATCAACATGATGCGCCAGTTCGTGCAGAAGGGTCTGCGCAACTGGAGCGACATCCGCTACGCCTCGCACGGCCTGCCCTCGAACCTGGTGCTGAAGGTCAACGACTTCGAATGGAGCACCAAGGACGCCTTCGAGTTCATCAAGAAGGGCATCTACGTCCAGGACCTCGAGCGCGCCATGCAGGAGGTTGCGGTGCGTGAGGCGCTGCGCCAGGAACTGGTGGCGAAGAACTGCTACGTCTCGGACGAAGAATTCCAGCGTCGGTACGAAGAGTACCGCCAGCCCTACGACTCGACGCCGTTCACCGTCGAGGTGATCGCCACGCGCTTCAAGGGCTATCCGTGCCTCGAAGCGTTCCGCGCGCGCTGGCGCCTCATCACCTCCTTCGGCGATCTGATCGCCAAGGAGATCGACGACGCGCACTTGCAGGCCCACGCCGACCAGTTCGGCGCCTTCTTCGCCGACGGGCAGGTCAGCATCGACGTGATTCCGTTCCAGGGACGCAACCCGAAGACCGGCGCCTGGGAGCCGGACGGCATGGAGCAGGCCAAGGCGCGGGCCGACGCCGTGTTCGCCGCGTTGGCCAACAAGGAACTGACCTTCGACGATGCGCTGAACACCAAGGCCGAGTTCTTCGCCAACGACGAGAAGCGCGGCCGCCTCGGCTTCCTGCCGCTGAACCAGCTCAAGCAGCAGCTGCGCGAGAACGAATACACCCAGCTGCACGACGGCTTCTCGATCAGCAACCACCTGTTCTTCGAAGCCGAGGTCGGCAAGACCTTTGGCCCGATCGCCGGTCCGGACGGCTACTTCATCGCCCGCGTCAACGCGCGCACGCCGGCGCGGCGCAAGATCGACGTCAAGAACCCGAAGGAGCGCGAGCTGGTCCAGGAGGACTACTTGAACCACCGCTTCTTCGTGTGGGCCAGCGAAGTGATCGGGCGCGCCAAGTTCGATTGATGCCAGCGCCGCCGCAACGCGGGGTGCGGCAGCTTGCGAATGGGCGCAGCCGGCCCGCTGCGGCGGCGGGAGCGGGGGGGCGCGTGAAGCCTGTGCGCTGCGGTCAGCGTCGGCTATCATCCCGGCAGTGACCGATTCCTCCGAAGCGCGCGCCAGCATGCGCGCCCTGCTCCGGCGCTTGTGGGCTGCGATCCTGCGCTACCGCGGCATGGTCGCGGCGATGGTGGCGTTCGGCTGCCTCGAAGCGCTGTTCACCAAGCTGCCGTTCGTGCTGGTCAAACCGCTGATCGCCGAGCTGGGCGGCGAAACCGGAGGGGCGCCGTTGGCCCAACCCTGGCACCCGCCGCTACGGGGCCAGGACGAGGGGTTCACCGAGCGGATCGGCAACGACTTCAACGCTTGGTTTCGTTCGTTCGCCGAGGGGATGGTGGAGGCTTGTGGCCTCGGTTCCAGCCACCCGGGCATGAACGTGGTGCTGGCCTGTGGCCTGGTCGCCGTCCTGTGTGGCCTGCTCGGTGCGGTGACCATCTACTTCGTGCAGACGGTGTCGCGCATGTTTGCGATCCGCATCGTCGCCGATCTGCGCTGTGAGCTGGCGCGGCATTTCCTGGCTCTGCCGCTGCGGTTCTTCGGCCGGCAGCGCATGGGCGAGATGATCAGCAAGGTCACCAACGACACCCAGGTGATGCAGCGCTCGTTCGAGCTCGCGGCCGACAACGTGGTGGTCGATCCGCTGATGGTGCTCGGCAACCTCGTCATTCTCGCTTGGTTCGTGCCACAGGCGATCTGGGTGTTGGCCTTGATGGTGCCGGTGCTGGCGATCCCTCTCTACCGGCAGGGTCGCAAGGTCAGCCAGCGCAGCCAGAAGACCCTGCGCGCGATGGGCGAGGCCACCGAGTCGCTGAACCAGATCCTGACCGGCATTCGGACCGTCAAGGCGTTCCAGCTCGAGCAGGCTCGCCTCCACGAGTTCGAAGCGAACACGGCGACCTTCCTCGACCGCACCAAGCGCATGTTGCGCACCAAAGGTCTGTCGCTGGCGCAGACGTTCGTCGGGTACCAGGTCGGTTTCGCCGCGCTGTTGGTGGTCCTCGGGTATGTGGTGTTGGTCGATCGGGCGATCGGCTTCGACGACGTCGCCCTGGTGATCATGCCGCTCGCCACCACCTACCAGCACGTGAAGCGTTTGACGCGTTCCTACCACGTGCTCATGGAGTCCGCGGGTGCGCTGCACGGCATCGAACAGATTCTGGCGACACCGACCGACCCAACGCAGCGGCCTGGTCGGGCGCTCGGCCGGGTGCGCGGGGACGTCGAACTGCGCGACGTGTGGTTCGCCTACGACCAAGAGCCGGTCCTCCGCGGCCTCAGCTTGAAGGTCCAGGCCGGCCAGACCGTGGCCTTGGTCGGGGCTTCCGGCGGCGGCAAGTCGACCACGATGGATCTGCTGCTGCGCTTCCACGATCCGCAGCGGGGGCAGATCCTGGTCGACGGCATCGATCTCTGCGAGGTGGACCTCGCCGAGTACCGTGCGCACACTGCGGTGGTCAGCCAGCAGCCGTTCTTGTTCAACACCTCGATCCGCGAGAACATCGCCTACGGCCGTCCGGGCGCCAGCCAGGCGGAAATCGAGGCGGCGGCCAGGGCCGCGAACATCCACGATTTCGTGCTGTCGCTGCCTCAGGGTTACGACACCCTGGCCGGCGAACGCGGCTGCAACCTCTCGGGCGGCCAGATGCAGCGCATCACCATCGCCCGGGCGATCCTGCGCGACCCGGCGCTGTTGTTCCTCGACGAGGCCACCTCGGCACTCGACAGTGAGAACGAAGGGCTGGTGCAGCAGGCGCTCGACAGTCTGCGCGCTGGGCGCACCACGTTCGTGATCGCGCATCGGCTGTCGACCATCGCCGAGGCCGACCTGATCGTGGTGATCGACCGCGGCGTCGTGGTCGAAGTCGGCAGCCACCGCGAGCTGTTGCTGCGCGGCGGTGCCTACAAACGCATGCGCGACCTCCAGCTCGCCTGAGTCGCCCGCGCCTCGGCCACGCTGGGCCGGTGCACCGCTGCGCCAGTGGGCTCAAAGCGGCAGCAACAGGGCGACCACCGTCGCCCGCAGCGCTTCGCCCCGGCCGATTGCGTCGACCTTCTCGCCGGTTTTGCCCTTCACGTTGACGCGCGTCACCGGCAGTTCGAACAGCTCGGCCAGCCGCGCGCGCATCGCCCCTCGCACCGGTGCCAGTTTCGGCTGCTCGGTTTCGAGCACCGCGTCGAGCGACACCACCCGCCAGCCCGCTGCGCGCACCCGCGCCATGACCTCGCTGCAGAACTCGGCCGAGGCCCGGCCTTGGTGCGCTGGGTCGCGGTCGCTGAACAGCGTGCCCAGGTCGTCGAGGCCGGCGGCGCCGAGCACGGCATCGCAGGCGGCGTGCAGCAGGGCATCCCCGTCGCTGTGGCCCACCGGACCGGCCTTTGCCTCGGGGAACGGCACACCGCCGAGCACGCAGGGCCGCCCGGTGGCGAGGCGGTGTACGTCGATGCCGAGGCCGATGCGAGGTAGCGAGTCCATGGTCGAGTGGGGGTGCGTTCAGGCCTGGTCCAGGAGGCCGCTGCCGAGGATCGCTGCCGCCAAGGCCAGATCGGGCGGGTGGGTGACTTTCAGGTTGTAGGGGCTGCCCTCGACCACGGCGACCTCGGCACCGAGCTGTTCGACCAGGGACACGTCGTCGGTGCCGGCGAAGCCGGTGGCCGCAGCATGGGCGAACGCGCGCAGCAGCAGGTCTTTGCGCACGATCTGTGGCGTCTGCGCTTGCCAGATGCCGGTGCGGTCGACGGTGGTGGTGACCAGGCCGTTGGCCACCCGCTTCAGCGTGTCGTTGGCCGGCAGGGCCAGGAGTGCCGCCCCGTGTGCGGCCGCGGCGGCGAGGCATTTGCGGGTGGCCGCGATCGGCACCAGGGCCCGCGCGGCGTCGTGTACCAGCACCAGCTCGACGTCGGGGTCGGCGGCGGCGAGGCCGTTTGCCATCGATTGCTGGCGCGTGTCGCCGCCGTGGGCCAGGCGCACGTCACCGAGAGCCTGCAGGGCTGGCCAAGCTGGTGAGAGCCAGGTGGCCCAGTCGTCGGGGTGGGCCACCAGCACCAAGTGGTGCCCCGCTCGCAGGTCGACGGCTCGCGCCAGCCGTTCGGCTGCGTGCTGCACCAGTGGCACGCCGGCGAGCGGCAGGTAGGCCTTGGGCACGCTGCCGCCGAAGCGCGTGCCGCGGCCGGCGGCGAGCAGCAGGATGGCGACCTTCACGCGGCGAGACCTTACACTCGGGGCCATGGCGGTGGTGCGGATTCTGGGCATCGATCCCGGCACGCTGGTGGTCGGCTTCGGTTGCGTCGAGATCGGGGTGCGCCCGCCGAGTGGCGACGCACCGCGGCCGCTGGCCATGCGTGCCAGCAACGCGGTCCCTGCTGCGGCGGCCACGGCGGGGCCGGTGCGGTTGTGCGAACTGGGAGTGCTGCGGCTGGGGGGGCGCGATGCCGAACTGCCGGCCCGCCTGCTCGAACTCGCCGAGCAGTTTCGCGCGCTGGTGGCACGGCTCCTGCCGCAAGAGCTGGCGATCGAACAGGCGTTCTACGGCAAGAGTGTCCAGGCGGCGCTGCGCATCGGCGAGGCGCGTGGCGTGGTGCTGGCCGAGGCGGCGCGGGCCGGCTTGTCGGTGCATCAGTTCGCGCCGGCGCGTGTGAAGCGCTCCGTCGCGGGCAGCGGGGCGGCCAGCAAGCAGGCAGTGGCGGCGATGGTTGGTCAGTTCGTGTCGCTGCCTGGAGGGCCAAGCGCGGCGCGGCTGCCGGCCGATGCCACCGACGCGGTGGCGGTGGCTTTGGCTCGGGTCGAGGAGCGCTCGGCTCCGGATTGGCAGTCGCTGGCCCGCTGATTTTCGGAGGACTTACGTGTGCCGGCTTTCGGCGCACCGACCGTCGGATCCTCTGACACCGAAATCGCATGCGGTGGGCCGTTGCATTTTTCTGGCGCCGGCTGTGGAATGTGGTCTCCGGTCAGTGAGGCACCTACCCGTTGTACCAGCCTGAATGGTTGGCGAGGGCGGTGGCTCTTCGCCACCCGCCTCGGCGACGACGCAGCAGCCCCGAGCTGTTGCGCCGCAGGGTGGCGTCGCCCCATCGCGCGGTGTGGGTTGCCGCCCGACTGGTTTCGCTTGGGTACCATCTGCAGAGTCTTGCCGGCACCAGGGCCGGCTTACTGGGAGGTGTGCTGTGATCCGAGGGCCGATCTTGCCGCAAGTGCGTGAGGGCCTCTGGCCGCTCGTAGCCAGCCGTCTCGATGCGATCGAAGCCGGGCTGCATCTGTTGCACGAACACATCGACTGTGGTGCCAGCCAGCTCGGGCCGGTCGAAGGGCTGCTGCGCGACGCGGGTGGCGCGCCGGTGCTGCTGGTGGTGGCCGCGGACGGCGATCCGCTGCTGCCCGGCCGCGTGCTCGCGGCCCTCGAGTTCGCCGAGCGCCTCGGGCCCTCGTTGGCGGCGGCGCTGCCCGCAGCCGGGTTCTTGCCGGGGGCGGCCGGGCGGGTGTTGGTGGTCGGTTCGAGTGCGGGGCTGGCCCCGCTGTCCGTGTTGCTGCGGTTGGCTCCGGCGGGTTTGGCGGTCTGCCAGCTCGAACCGTTCCGCATCGCGGGTGCGGAGCACTTCGCGGTGCGTTGGCTCGTGTTGGGCAGGGCGACCGCGCGGGAGTCGTCTGCCGAGTCGACTGGTCCGAGCGCGCCCGAGTTCGCGGTGCCGACCGCTGCGCTTCCGGTCTGGCAGTGGCTGGACGGCTGGCTGCAGCGGCTCGACCCGGAGCTGCGCCGCGACGGCGATCGCTACTCGCGCCGGTTGTCTTGGCACGGTCAGGTGCTGGGGCGGCTTCTGGTGCAAGGCGGCGTGCTGGTCGGCCAAGCGGCCGATGGCATGAGTGTGCCGCTGCTGACCCTCGCCGATGCGCGGGCGTTCGGCGACCGTCTGCTGCGCCGCCACGGCGAATTGGTCGAGCAAAGTGCCGGCATGCCGGGTCTCGGCAAGCTCGCCGTGCGGGCCGCTGACGAATCGCTGCGGGCTTCGCTGCGCAGTGCGCGCGTGTCCGCGGAAGAATATTCTGCGCTCGGTGGTCCGGTGCGTCATGCCGGCGGCGAGACCGAGGACGCAGGCGGGGCGCGTGACGGTGGACGCATCGTCGGCGCCGAGACCGCTCCGTGGGCCGGGCCGACCCTGCGCGCGGAGTAGCGAACCGAACGGCGCTGCGGCGCTGGTCGGTTCTTCGAGGTGCCTGTGGAACCAGACCCGAACGCCAGTCGAGCAGGGCGCGGCTTCCTGCGGCGGTGGTTTCGTCGCCCAGCGGATCCCGAGTCGCCGCCCCGGGAAGCCATCGCGGTGGCGTTCGCCAGCGGCAAGGGAGGGACTGGCAAGTCGTTCTTGGCGACCAACGCCGCGATCGCCTTGCACCGCCAGGGCAAGCGGGTGGTGTTGGTGGACTGCGACTTCGGCCTGGCGAACGCGCATTTGCTGCTCGGCGTCATGCCGCAGCGCACCCTGCAGCACCTGTTCGAGGGGGCGGTGCCTGCGGAGGCCCTGCTCACGCCGACGCCGTTCGGCCCCCGGTTGGTGGCGGGGGGCAGCGGCATCGCCAGCCTGTGCGAGTTGGACGTGCGGCACATGCAGATGCTCGGCGCGGCACTCCAGCGGTTCGCCCTGGACTGTGACGTGCTGTTGCTCGACTGCGCCGCCGGGCTTTCGCCACAGGCCCTGGTGACGGTTCTCGGCGCCCAGCACGTGGTGTTGGTGACCAATCCCGAGATCGCCGCCCTGACCGACGCCTACGCCCTGATCAAGTGTTTGGCGCGCCAGCCGGAGCCGCCGGTGGTGCACCTGGCGGTCAACCGAGTGACCCAGCCGGGGCTCGGCCGTGCGGCTTTCGAACGACTTGGCCAGGTTTCCCGTCGGTTCGTGGGGTGTGAACTCCACTACCTGGGGGAGCTGCCCGAGGACTCTGCCGTGATGCAACGGCGGCTCGGCCAGCCACCGCTGTCCGTGAGCCACCCGACATGTCCGATCAGTCTCTCGATCGAAGCGCTGCTGGCCGAGCTGTCGCCGTTGGCCAACGGCCTCTCGGCGCATCCCCAGCCGCAGCCGCGACTCGCCACGAAGTGGGCGCAGTTGCTGCGCCGCTGGTAGGCGGCCCCCGACTGCTGGTGCAGATCTGGGGCGTTCTGTGCCTTGGTCTGGCCGTGCGCGCCTTGGCCCTCGGCTGGCTCGGCAGCGGGCTGGCGGAGCCGCGGCTCGAGCCGTTTGCCGTGGACTTGAACACCGCCGACCTGCCGACCCTGCAGACCCTGCCCGGCATCGGCCAGAGCCGGGCCGAGGCGATCGTGCTGGAGCGGCTCCGCCACGGGCCGTTGCGGCGCCTCGAGGAGCTGGATCGCGTCGATGGCATCGGGCCAGTCGTCCGCGAGCGGCTACGTCCGTGGGTGGTGCCGCTCGATGCCACGGGTGGTGGGGCAAGGCGCTGAGTGTGCCCGGATCGCGCGTTGGCGCCGAGCCGCGCATGGGTTACGCTTCTGCCGCGATGGACTGCCCCGTCGAGACGCTGCCGGCCACTGTGCGAGCCGCCCTGGTCGAGGACCTGGGGGTGGCACCTCCGACTGCCAGCGGCGATCTGACCAGCCGGTTGGCGCTCCCCGCGCGGCGGCGTGGCCGAGCTCGGTTGTTCGCCAAGGCCGGTGGTGTGTTGGCCGGCACCGACTGCGCGGTTGCCGCCTTCACCGAGCTCGACCCGACCGCCGTGGTCAACCTGTTGCTGCGCGACGGTGCGGCCGTCGTTCCTGGCGCCCTGGTGCTGACGGTCGATGGCGACATGCAGGGCCTGCTCGCGGCCGAGCGCACTGCCTTGAACTTCGTGCAGAGGCTGTCCGGCGTGGCGACCCGCACCCGCGCCTTCGTTGCGGCCGTGGCCGGCACGCCGGCGCGCATTCTCGACACCCGCAAGACCACACCCGGCCTGCGCCTGCTCGAGAAGCGCGCGGTGTTGGCGGGCGGCGGCCAAAACCACCGCATCGGCTTGTTCGACCAGGTGCTGCTCAAGGAAAACCACTTCGGGTTCGCTCGGCCGTTGCCCTACGAAGAGGTGGTGCGCCGTTGCGTCCAAGGTCAGCCTGGGCCGGTGGTCGCCGAGGCGCGCACCGCCGACGAAGCTGTGGCAGCAGTGCGCGGCGGCGCCAGCGTGGTGTTGCTCGACAATTTTGCTCCGGGTGCGGACCTCCGCGCGGCCGTGCGCGCGGTGCGCGCCGCGGCAACGGCGGCCGGCCGCGCCGTCGAGGTCGAGGCGTCGGGCGGCGTCGACCTCGGCAACGTGCGCGCGTTCGCCGAGTGCGGCGTCGATCGCATTTCGATCGGCGGCTTGACCCACTCGGCGCCGGCCTTGGACTTCTCGCTGCTGGTGGAGGGCCTCTCGTGAGCGGATCTGCCGGACGACTGGACTTTCCGCCGTCGCCGATGGTGTTGCGGCAGTTGCGCGCGGACGTGCGCGCGGCCGCGGCGCGGCTCGGTGCCGATGGTGCGGTGTGCGACACGGTGGCGCTGGTGGTCGACGAACTGGTGAACAACGCCATCGAGCACGGTGCGGACTATCGACGGCGGGGACTCGACCTTGCGGTGCAGGTCGGCCTGCGTGCGGGTCGGGTGCAGGTCGAGTTCTTCGACCGGGAGATGCCCGACGAAGCCGTTGGCGACTTGGCGCAGGCCCTGGGCGAAGCGGCCGGCGGTCTCCCCGCACTCGACAGCGAACGCGGCCGTGGGCTGTTCCTGTTGTCGGTCTACCTCGAGGATCTGTCGGCGGAAGTTGCCACGGGCGGAGGCCTGCGGCTCTCGGGCGTGGTCGCGGCCCGGTGACCGGGGTCGTGCCAACGGTTCCGTTGCCGTTGCCGCTGCGGGGTGTGCTGTGGCTCGTCGCTGGATGGCTACGGTTGCCGGGACTGGTCCGGGCTGCGGCCCCGTGCTCGGTGGGAGCCTTGTTGTGGTACGCCTCGTCGTTCCCCGGCGGGCCGACTCGGTCCACTGCGTTGGCCAGCTGGCTGCACAACGGTGGCCACGTGGTCGCCTACGCTGCGCTCGGCAGCGCCGTGCTGCTCGCTGGGCCGCGGCCGACGGCGCGGGTTGGCGGGTGGTGGCTGGGCAGCTGGTTGCTCGCCACGGCGTATGGCGGTGTCGACGAATGGCATCAGTCGTGGGTGCCAGGGCGCACCGCGTCCCTGGGTGATGTGCTGTCCGATGCGATCGGCGCGGCGCTGGGCGTGGCGCTGGTGCGTGCTGCGTGGGCCTGGGACGGCCGGCAGGCGGTCCGCTTGTCGCTCCTGGTTCTTGCCGGAATGGCAAGTGTGACCCTGGCGACTTTCGGTCCATGGTGAGGAAGCGACCGCGCGCCAGCCGGCGTCAGGTGTCCGGCAGGCCATGGCCACAGGCGGAGGCCATGCTCTGGGGCCAGCACGTTCTGTAGCGAGGCCAGGACACCACGCCCGGTCCTTCGACCCGAGTCTGACGGCGCCCGGGCTGCCGCCACGTTGGCACGCGATTCGCGTTGAGCCGCCCGCCATGATGCGCTTCCCCCTGCTCTGCGTGGCGACCCTGCTCGGGCTCGCCGTTTCGCTGCCCGCCCAGGACGACGCCGACGCCATCGCGCGCCGTTCCCGCAACCGGCTGCCGTTCGACTGCGCCCCGCAGCCGTTCCGCCCGCAGTTCGTGCCGGCGGTGTTCCCTCGGCCGAGGTTCCTGGTGCCCCAGCCATGCCCGCCAGAGCCGCGCGGCCACTGGCAGACCGTGACCGAATCGGTGCTGGTGCCCGGCTGCTGGCGCGAAGAGGTGGTGCCGCCCGTCTACGGCTGGGTGCGCAACCACTGCGGTCGGCCCGAGTGGCGCATCGTGCAGGCCGGTGGCTGCCGGCGGATCTGGGTCCCCGCCCGTTACGAGACCCGCACCCGCCAGGTTTGGGTGCCTTGCGACGACCGTCGCGGCCGCCGTTGGTGAGCCAGAGCACTGCCAGCACAGTGTCCTCGGGGCGCCACGGCCGGACTGCCGTGGCGCGTTCGTTTCCGCCCGGATAGAGAAGCGACGATGAGCGACCGCTCCGCCCGCTTCGACCATCCGCTGATCGACCGCTATGCCAGCGAGGCGATGGCCTCGCTGTTCTCGCCGGTGCGCCGGCACACGGCGTGGCGCGACCTCTGGATCGCCCTGGCACAGGCCCAGCACGACCTCGGCTTCCCGGTGACTCAGGCACAGGTCGACGAACTGCGTGCCCACCGCAACACCTTCGACTGGCAGCGCGTCGCGGCCTTGGAGAAGGAGCTGCGTCACGACGTGATGGCGCACGTGCACCACTATGGCGAACTCTGTCCCGCGGCCCGGCCGATCCTGCATCTCGGAGCCACCAGCTGCTTCGTCACCGACAACGGCGACCTGCTGCTCTACCGGCAAGCGCTGCAGTTGCTCGAACAGCGGCTGGTCGCGGTGCTGCAGGCCCTCGCTGCGTTCGCCCGGCAGTGGCGCGCCGAGCCGTGCCTCGGCTACACGCACTTCCAGGTGGCCCAACCGGTGACGGTCGGCAAACGCGCCTGCCTGTGGGCGCAGGATTTCGCGCTCGACCTCGACGAAGTGCGCCGCATCGCTGCGTGGCTGCCGTTCCGCGGCGTCAAAGGCACCACCGGCACGCAGGCCACTTTCCTGTTGCTCGCCAACGGCGAGCACGCCGTGGTCGAGCGCCTCGATGCGGCAGTGACGCGCGCGATGGGTTTCCAGCGTTCGATTCCGGTCAGCGGCCAGACCTACACGCGCAAACTCGACTGGACGATCCACCAAGCACTGTCCGCGGTGGCGCAGTCCGCCAGCAAGTTCGCCGCCGACCTGCGCCTGCTCTCGCACGAAGGCGAACTCGAGGAGCCGAGCGAGTCGAAGCAGATCGGCAGTTCGGCGATGGCCTACAAGAAGAACCCGATGCGTTGCGAGCGCATCGGCTCTCTGGCCCGCTATGTGATCGAAGTCGCCAACACCAGTGCCCACACCGCGGCCAACCAGTGGCTCGAACGCACGCTCGACGATTCCGCGGTGCGGCGCATCGCGCTGCCCGAGTCGTTCCTGGCCATCGACGGCATCCTGATGCTGGTCGAAAACGTGGCCAAGGGGCTGGTGGTCTATCCCAAGGTGATCGCGCGCAAGCTGCGCGAGCAGCTGCCGTTCCTGGCCACCGAGGAGATCCTGATGGCCGGAGTCGCCGCCGGTGGCGATCGGCAGGACTTGCACGAGCGGGTGCGGGTGCACAGCCGCGCCGCTGCCTACGCGGTGAAGGCCGAGGGTCGCGACAATCCGCTGCTGCAGCTGATCGCCGCGGATCCGGCGTTTCTGCGCATCCGCGATCGGTTGCCGGATCTGCTCGAACCGATGCGGTTCGTCGGCCGCGCTCCCGAGCAGGTCGACGCGTTCGTGCGCGACGAATTGGAGCCGCGGCTCAAGGGTGCGGGAGCGGTGGGGCTGGACAGCGAGATCCGCGTCTAGTGCACACGCTGGGGCCCTTGGTCAGGCGGTTGGTTTCTGGCTCACGCCATCCTGTCGACCAAGCTGCCCTTGCCCGGCTCGGCAGCGCCGCGCGGCGGACTCTGGCTCGCCGCGCTCTGTTCCAGCAACGCCACCGTCGCCTTGCCGAGGTTCTGCTGCTGGCGCAGCGCCTTGGCCAGCAGCGCCACGTCGACGTTCTGGATCACCAGTGCCTGTGACAGGTTGCTCAATGCGCTGAGTTCCATGCACTCCGTTCCATGGCCGCGGATCCGGCGCATCGACCGACCCAGGCGCCTGCCTGCACCGCGGTTCGTGCCGGCCATGGCACGGCCACTTGCCGTTCATTCGGGCAACGCGAGCTGCGGCGCCAGCGCGGCGTACTGCTCCAGCAGGTCGGTCTGGTCGAGCGCTTCTCGTTGCGGATAGAAGGCGAAGTGCGCGGCCACTGCCCGCCCGGTGATGCAGTTGGTGCGTTCCAGCAGGAACGGCAGCGTGACGCTCACGTATTCCTCCTCGTCGACGCCCTCCGGGAACACGCCGCCACCGATCGCCATCACCGCGCCGAACCAGGCGATGCAGTTGATCGAAACTCGGCACAGGGCGGTCGGCACCCGCCCGAAGCGCAGCGCCTGCAGGTCGCCGCGGCGTGCGCGGTCGAGGAACCAGCGGTGCAGGGTCACGGCGAATTCGGGGCTCTGCCAACCGACCGGGTCCAGGCAGTGCGGTTTGAGGGGCGCCTGGATGTCGACCAGGCGCTGGGTCTTGAGCAGCCACGAGCAGATCGCGTTGTTGACGATCAGCGGAAACAGCAGGAAGGGTGCGCGCAGAGCACACCGTTCGGCCAGGAACCGCGGGAAGAACTCCGGTTCGAGCCACACCAGGTCGTCGTCCATGCGCACATAGATGGCGTCCTCGTCGATCGCGGTGCGAAAGAACTGGCCGATGGTGGCGGTGCCGTTCGGCGCGTGCAGCGGTGGCGGGATCAGTTGCACCTTGGGGAAGCGCGCCGCCAGGGCCTGCAAGAAGGCCAGGTCGCTCGGTACGGTGGTGTTGACCCACAGCTGCCAGGCGTCGACTTCGGGCGCAGTGAGCACGTGGGCGGCGAGCTGGCGCAGGTAGCGTTCGCGGCCGGCGGGAGTGACGACGATGACGCGATGGCCCTCGAACATGCCGGCATGTTCGCCGGGAAGCGCCATCCGTGCCAGCGCGGGTTGCCGTCAGTTCGGTGTGGGCAATGCCGTCGTGCGCCGGGGGAGCGCGAACACCAACAGCGCCGACAAGGTTGCGCAGGCGGTGCCGAGCCAGAGCGCTGGCGCGAACGAGGCTTCGTGCATGGCGGAGGCCAGGGCCGGCTTCAACGGCAACTGCACACTGCGCGCCAGGGCGTAGCTGGTGGCCGCCGCCGTGGCGCGCAGAGCCGGTGGAAACTGTTCGCCGAACAGGGCGCCGAAGCACGACCAGGTGCCGGCTCCGAGGCCCATCGCCATCGCCGCCACCGTGAACGCCGCGAAGTCGGCGGTGGCGTGTTCGAGCTGTTGCAGCACCAGCAGGTGGCCGGCCGCGAACAAGAGGCAACAGGCAGCGAACACCGGCCGCCTGCCGAACCGCGCTGCGAGCACGCCGAAGCCGAGGTCGGCGACCACGTGGACAGAGTTCACCTGGAGCTGGAACCAGCCGACTTCGCCTGCGGTCACGCCGTGGCGCGCGATCAGTGCGGTTGGCAGTTCGGCGTAGACGCACCAGAAGCCTGCCATGTGCAGCGCCAGGATGGTGAGCAGGAGCGCACTGCTGCGCCGGTGGGTCGGTGCCCACAGGAGCTTGGCCGGCAACGGCGGCTGGCCGGCCACGGCCCGGTCTGGGCCCGGCAGCGCCCGGCGTGCCCACAGCGCCAGGAGCCCGAGGGCGGCGGAGCCACAGAAAACGACCCGCCAGCCGACCGCGGGCAGCGGTGCGACGAAGAACGCCATGGCTGCCGCGAGGGCCATGCCGACCGGGCTACCGGCCTGCAGCACGGCGTGGGCGCGGTCGCGGGCCGGGCCCGACCAGTGTTCGGCGACCACGGCGTGGCCGATGCCCCACTCGCCGCCGACGCCGAGGCCCGTGAGGCAACGGGCCAGCAGCAGGGTCCAAGGGCCGGTGGCGAGGCCGGTGAGCAGCGCGCCCAGCGAATAGACGACGATGCTGAGCACCAGGGCCGGGCGTCGGCCGCGCCGGTCGGCCCAGCGACCGAACGCGAAGCCGCCGACGGCGGTGGCGAACAAGCTGGCGCCTTCGATCCAGGCCACGGAACCGGTGGGATCGAGACCGAGGTCGCTGGCGATGGTGCGCTTGCAGAAGCTGAACAGGATCAGGTCGTAGAAGTCGAACACCCATCCGAGCCAGCAGAACCACAGCACCGCGGCGCGGTTCGGCGCGGGTGCGGAGACGTTGGCGACGGAGCGGCTCATGCGGGTGGGGGCGGCGACGCTACGACTTGCGCCGCGGTGCGACGGACAGGCCGTCCAGCTGCACCAACGTGTCTCCCGAAGCCACACCCCACCGGCCGTGCAGAGTCCGGCCGGTGCAGGAGTGGCGGAGGGCCTCCTGGCCGTCGATGGCGACCTGGATGGTGCTCTCGACGATGTCGATGCGGAAGTCGGTCGGGCTGCGCACGGCGTAGCGGCCCGGGGCACTGGCCAGGTCGCGCCACGTCGAAGTGGCTGGCTGCCACTGGCTGATGGTCACGTTCGGTGCGTCGAAGAACACGCACAGCAGATCGTTTGCCACTTGGTCGAGTTGTACGCGGAACGACGGCGCGTCCTCGAACGGCTCGAGGCGGAAGGTGCCGCGGATCGTGTAGTCGCCGGCGGGGGGCGGAGCCACGTGGTAGACGCACACGTGGCGTTCGGGGGCGCCCACCAGCCACCAGGAATCCCCTTCGCGCCACATCACCTCCGAAGACGCCTGCCACACCGGGGCTGCAGCCTTCGCCAGGGCGCTGAAGCGCGGCTCGGCTTTGCTCCAGTCGCCGAGCAGGGCCTGCACCAAGGCCTCGCGGTCGGTGGGGGCACCCTTGCGTTCCAGCCACTTGCCAGCTGCCTTGCGCAGGTTGCCGGCTTCCGCGGTCAGCAGCAGTTCGGCGACCAGGGCGCGCCGGTCGCTGGCCTGGTCGCGTCCGGCTCGGGAGGTCCCCAGCTTTGCTTCCGGCAGCAGGCCCTGCAGGTTCGGCAGGCGGTTGCCATCGCGCCAATAGGCCAGGTCGATGCGCCTTGCGTCGTAGTGCGGGTCGACGCCGAATTGGCGTTTGGGATTGGTGTGCAGTTCGAGCACGCCGAGGGCGATCACTTCGGCGAGCCACGGCTCGGGGCGCTTCCCCAGAGTGCGTCGGGCGAGCGCTTCGGCGGCGGCCTTCACCAGACCTTGGGCCGTGGTGCGCGGCAGGCCGATCCTGGCCAGCGCCTTGGGCGACAGCTGGGGCCAGAGCAGCACATGGGCCTGGCTGCCGTCGGCGGCCACTTCGTGTTCGCGCGGCTCGTGTGCGCCGACCACTGGTGCCACGGCGCGCTCGTATTCGACGCGGTCCGTGTACAGGATCAGCGGCACCGGCAGCTGGTGGGGTGGTGGAAGCTGCTTCTCCAGCACCGGCCA
>JAEUHP010000096.1 GCA_016795295.1 Planctomycetota bacterium
CGCTGGTGAAGGGCCGTGGCATCCTGCACGCAGGGCGCTCTTGGGCCGCGGGCGCCGCGCTCGAAGACCGCTTGGGCCATGGCACCGCGGTCGCCGCGGTCCTGCTCGCTGCGTGTCCCGGCGCCGAAATCGTCAGCTTGCGCATCTTCGACGACGCGCCGGTCTGCAACTTCGAACGGGTGCTCGAAGCGCTCGATGCGGCCGTCGAGTACCACCCGGCCGTGGTCAACCTGAGCCTCGGCACCACGTCCGTGCGCTACCGCACTGCCCTGCAGGAGCGCCTGCGGCGCCTCACCGAGGCGGGCGGCCGCCTTTGCTGCCCTGCCAGCTACGGCGGCCTGCCCTGCGATCCCGGCAATCTGCCGGGAGTCGAAGCCGTGGTCGGCGATGCGAACCTGCTGCCGCAGTGGCCCGAACTGCGGCCCCACGGTGGCCGTCTGCTCTGGTTCGCCTCGCCGCTGCCACAGCGCCACCCAGACGGCAGCCGCCCGCTCGCAGCCCGCGGCGAGAGCCTCGCAGTGGCCGCCGTCAGTGGCGTGCTCCTGCGTGCGTGTCTGCCGGGGTGAGCCAGCCCTGCTCGGCCAACACCGCCGCGGCGGCGTGCACGGCCGCTGGCTGCAGCACGAACAGGCGCGCATCGCCGCCGCCACTCGCCACCGCTTCGTTCAGCGTGGCTCCTGCCGCGAACAGCCGCCACACCGGCACCGCCGGCACGTAGCCGACTGCGACCAGGGTTTCGCCGTCCAAGCGGCGCAAGCCCAAGGTGCGGGTGAAGGTGTCGCCGAGTCGGGTCAGCACAGCAGCTTCGACGACGCCGGAAGGCTGGCGCCACCGGGTGCTCGGCGCAGGAGGCGGCACCGCCGGGAGCCGGCGCCGCGCCCAGAACGGCGCGTCGGGAAAGCGTCGCTCCTGGTCGAGGAACTGCGCGGCACTGCGGACGTGAGCGCGGTAGAGGCCGTGCTCCCACTGTTCGTGCAGGCGCCGCAGTTCGGCGAAATCGTCGGGCTGCGCCAGCGCCGCGCGCAGCACCCGCGCGGCGTGTTCCGCGGCCAGCAGCGCCTTCTCGGTGCCTTGGCTGGCCAACGGGTCGATGCTCGCCGCCGCATCACCGACCAGCAGCACGGCTTCGGCCGAACGCGCCCGCGCGGTGGCATCGCCGGCGGCACCCACCGTCGTGGCCTCGAGGGTGTGGGCTGGCCCACGCGCCGCGGTGCGCGCACTGTGCAGCAGTGCGGCAGTGCCGACCTGCTGCAGTTCGTCGCCGTCGCAGAACAGGGTCGCAGCGCCCCCCGCCGCGCCATCGCCGTGCCACCACCACCAGCCCTGCGGCACGGCTTCCACCACGGCGCAGGGCGCGGCTGCGGCGCACCCGCCTTGCAGCGTCAGCGCCACCGTGTGCGGACCGTGGTGCCGTTCGCGCACGGCGAACGGCGCTGCCCGGAGGCTGCGGGTCCCGCGCCCGGTGGCCACGGCGACGTAGCGCGCGTGGCACACCTCGAGGCCGCCCTCCAGCGGCTGCAGGTGCAGTTCGGCCCGGCCATCGCTCTGGACCGCACCCTGCACGAGGCGGGCGCCAGCCAGCACCGTGGCCCCCGCGGCCGCCGCGGCCCGGCGCAGCCCGGCGTCGAAGGCCGCGCGCAGGTAGCTGCGTCCCGGCGCCGCGTCGCTGCGCCAGCGCCATGCATCGCTGCCCCAGATCGCGCCGTGCCGCAGCGTATCGACTTCGGTGTGCGCCTCGACCCATGGCCACAGACCACTGCGCTCCAGCGCTGGCTGCGCCGTGGCCAGCAGGGTCTCGCGCGGCGCGATGGTGCGCGGCCGCGCGCCGTCGAGCAGCACCACCGAGTGGCCCGCGCGCGCCAGCAGGCGGGCCAGGGTGGCGCCGGCTGGTCCGGCACCGAACACGAACACCTCGCAGGTGCTTGGCACGGCCATGGCCGGATCGCACTCCGTCACGGTGGTGACGCCGGGTCTGCCGGCACGCGCCAGCGGCGGTGGCCCCACATGTACTGTTCTGGGCAGCGCCGCACCGCGGCTTCGAGTTCGCGGTTCAGGTGTTCGAGGATGGTGCGCACGTCGCGCTGCTTGTCGCCCGACGGCGCAAAGCGAAACGGCCCGGTGGCGTGGAAGCAGAAGCGCATCGGCGCCACCTCCTGGCACCAGCCGAAGACGATCGGCTTCCGGGTGACCAGGTGCAGAAGGGCGATCGCCGTGTGGCTGGCGGCCGGGCGGCCGAAGAAGTCGACGACCATGGCGCGCTCGCGCGCATGGGTGTCGATCATGACCGCCAGCACCTTGCCCGCACCGAGTGCCCCGACCAGCCGGCCGAGGTCGGCAGAGCGCTTCGGCGTCAGTTCGAAACGATGGCGCGGCTTGCGCCGCTGCATCAAGCGGTCGACGTACGGGTTGTTCATGCGCCGCGTGATGCCGAGCACGGGTTTGCGGTGCGACAGGATCTGGGCACCGATCTCCCAACTGCCCAGATGCCCCGAAGCGAGGATCACGCCCTGCTGCGGGTCGTCGAGCAGGGCGCCCACTTCGGGCGGCATCTGCCAATCGATGCAGGTGTCGATCGCCGTCTTGCGCCAGTAGGAGTCGGACTTCACCGAGACCACCAGCACGCGCACGAAGTGGCGGAACGCCTGCCGCGACCTACGGCGCGCCGCCGCTGCGTCCGCAGCGATGCCGGAGCGCCGCAGGTTGTCGACGGTGACCTGCCGGCGCCGGCGCATCGCGAGCCAGGCCAGATCGCCGAGCCCATGCGCCATGGCCACCGCAACGCGCACCGGCAGCGCGTCGATCACGAACAGAAGCACGCGCAGCGCTGCGTACTCCAGCAGATGCTGCAGCCGTTTCACGCCGGCGCTCGGGCGGCGATGAACGTGGCCAACTGGCCGACCGTGGTGACCGACACCAGCTCCGCTGGTTCGAACTGGATGCCGAACTCCTGCTGGATGTCGTAGACGAAGTCGAGCATGGCCAGCGAGTCGATGCCGAGCGCGGCGATCGCATCGTCGGCAGAGACTCGGTTCCAGTCGTGCTGGGTGGTTGCGGTGCGCGCCATGATCTGGCGCAGCCGGCGGATGATTTCGGTGGGTTCCATGTCGGTGGGGTCGAGTGTGCGCCTAAACCTCTGCGTCAGTCCTCGTACCGCTTCAGGATCAGGGTGGCATTGCCGCCGCCGAAGCCGAAGCTGTTCTTCATGCCGATGCGCAGCGGCGCTGCCATCGCCGCGCGCCCGACCAGGCGGACGGCGCAGGCGGGGTCGGGTTGCGTGAGATTGGGGTTGCCGTGCAGACGACCGTGTTCCAGTTGGGCGATGCAGGCGATCGTCTCGACCACACCCGCCGCGCCGAGCAAGTGCCCGAAGAACGGCTTCGACGACGCGACCCAGGGCCTGGCGCCCGCCGCGCCGAACACCGCGGCGATCGCCTCCGCTTCGGTCGCGTCGTTGGCCTTGGTCCCGGTGCCGTGCGCGTTCACGAAGTCGACTGCACTCGGCGGCAGCTCGGCACTGCGCAGGGCTTGGCGCATCGCCTGCTCCTGACCTTCGACGCTCGGCCGGGTGATGTGGGTGCCGTCCGACGACTCGCCGAAACCGAGCACTTCGGCGCGGATGGGGGCGCCGCGTGCCTGCGCCGAAGCCAGCGATTCGAGCACCAGCGCACCTGCACCTTCGCCCAGCACGAACCCGTCGCGATCCAGATCGAACGGGCGGCTGGCGCGCGCCGGCTCAGGGTGCCGCGACATCACGCCGAGGTTGTCCCAACTGGCGTAGAGGGCCGGGGTGAACATCGACTCGCTGCCGCCGCACAGCACCCGTTCGGCATAGCCGTGCAGCACCGAGCGGTAGCCGATGCCGATGGCCACCGTCGACGACGAGCACGACGACACCACCACGTAGTTGCCGCCGCGCAGGCCGTACTGGATCGACACCTGCGAACTCACCGCGTTCGCCATGCAGCGCGGCACCGTGGTCGGCCGCAAGAGCCGCCCGCCCTTCTGCGCATAGGTGTCCCAGGACTCCTGCAGGGCATGCGAGGGGCCGCTGCCGGTGCCGAACACCACTCCGGTGCTTTCGCCCGGGCTGCCCGGTGCCGCGCGTGCCCCGGCCGCCGGCATGCCGGCCCCGCCCGTGCCAGCCGGTGCGGGGCCAGCCTCCGCCGGGCCGGCCGGCAGCAAGCCCGCGGCACACAGCGCCTGACCCGCCACCACCACCGCCATGTCGGTGGTGCGATCCTGCGCGCGCAGGCCGAGGTGGGCCAACGCGGTCGCCAGCGCCTCCGGTTCGAGTTCGGCGGCGCTCTGCGAACGATAGACCATCGGGTCGAGCGAGCGCAGGCGGGCGATGCCCCCCACGCCAGAGAACAGCCGTTCGGCCAGCCGGGCCTCGTCGCCGAGGGCACTCAGGAGACCGATGCCAGTGACCACCACGCGGCGTCGTTCGCTCATGTCAACCTCGCAGCCACAGGCCACCGTCCACGTGCACGACCTGGCCGGTCATGTACGACGATCCCTCGCCCAACAGGAACAGCACCACGAGGGCGATCTCCTCCGGCTTCGCGAAGCGCTGCAACGGGATGCCGACGCCCGCCCGCATGGCTTCGGTGAGCGCTGCCGTCATGTCGGTTTCGACCATGCCAGGCGAGACGGCGTTGACCCGCACGCAGAACCGCGCGGCTTCCAGAGCCAGACTCTGCGTCATGCTCACCAGCCCAGCCTTGCTGGCGGCGTAGTCGGCGCCGAGCCAGCGCCCGGGGCCGTGTGCGGCCAGGGAGGCGATGTTGACGATGGCGCCGCTGCGCTGCTGGCGCATGGTCACGTAGGCCGCCTGCGTCGCCAGCAGCGCGGCCTCCAGGTTGACCGAGAACGTCTGCCGCCAGCGGGCCAGGTCCAGACCGCGGAACGCCACCGCTCTGCCACCCCCGGCGCAATTGACCAAGCCGTCGATGCGGCCGGTTGCGGCGACGAACTGCTGGACCACGGCGCCGGCTCGGGTCGGGTCGGCGAAGTCGGCGACGCAGGGCACCGGCCGGCACGCGGCGAGTTCGCTGCACACGGCGGCGACCTGCTCGGGGCTGCGGCCGTGCACCCCTACCCGCGCACCGCAGCGGGCCAGTTCGCAAGCGATGGCACGACCGATCCCCCGCGTGGAACCGGTCACCAGGACCGCGCGGTCGCGCAACGAAGCAGCGGTGGCGAGATCAGCTCGCGCCGGGGCCGACATGCTTCGCACAGTAGGGGGCCCGGGGCTGGATGCAACCATGCCGGAGTGGTGGCGGCGCTGGCGTTCTCCTCAGGCACACTTGCCGCGCAACCACGCCACCACCACCCCATTCGCGAACGGCTTCTCCACCACCGTCACCTGTGCCTCTGCCAGCGCCGCCGCTTCTGCCCCGGCATGGGCCGTGATCACCAGCACCGGCACCAGCCGCGACCGCCGCCGCAGCGCCTGCACGATCGCCAGCCCACTCGCCGAAGGCAGCCGCAGGTCGGTCACCACCGCCGCGAACCCCGCCCGCTCCACCAACGCCAGCGCCGCGGCCCCGTCCCCCACCACCGTCACCCGGAACCCGACGTCGACCAGATCGTCGCCCAGCGTGAGCGCGATCAACGGCTCGTCTTCGACCAGCAGAATGTGCGGAGCTTCGGCCATGGCAGCACCCCCACCGGAGCAATCGCCGTGCCGCTCGAGCTTCCTGGGGCGCCAGCCGTGGCTTCGGTAGCCGGCAGGTGCCGGGGTGCTACGCAGGAACCACGCTTTGTGCCAAACCTGCGACAGGTCTCCGTTCGCACCGCCGCCCTGACGCCGTAGACTGGGGCCCTTCCGGTTGCCCACGAGTGCCATGACCCACCCGCCCGATCCCCGCTCCGGCGTCTCGCGCCGTTCGTTCCTCAAGGGTTCCGCTGCCGCGTCGGTGGCCACGGCGGGCCTGGTCGCCGCCCAGACCGCGCCGCCGCCGAAGCGCCAGAGTTTCGGCCCGGGCAGCCATGAGCTCGAACTGCTGGTCAACGGCACGCCGCGCAAGGTGCAGGTCGAGACCCGCACCACCCTGCTCGACGTGCTGCGCGACGGCCTGGACCTGACCGGCGCCAAGAAGGTCTGCGACCGCGGCGCGTGCGGTGCGTGCACCGTGCTGGTCGCTGGCAAGCCGGTCAACTCGTGCCTGATGTTGGCGTTCGACGCGGTGGGCCAACCGATCACCACGGTCGAGAGCCTGAGCCAGGGCGGCGAAGTGCACCCGCTGGTGCAGAACTTCGCCCACTGCGACGCCATGCAGTGTGGCTACTGCACGCCGGGCATGGTGATGGCATCGCTGGCGTGCCTGCAGAAGCACCCGCAGCCGAGCCGCGAACAGGTGCAGCACGAACTGTCCGGCAACCTGTGCCGCTGTGGCACCTACGGCCGCATCCTCCAGGCGGTCGAACGCACCGCGCAGGGAGGTGGCAAGTGAACGCGCGCGACGGCGAACCCGTGACCATCGCGGTCGGCTACCGCGGCCTGCCCGGCCAGCCGGACCGGCTCGAGACCCGCACCGTGACCCCGGCCGAGGGCGATGCGCCGCCATGGGACGCGAACACCGCGTTCACCGTGGTCGGCAGCGACCTCGACCGCGTCGACGCGCTGGCCAAGGCCAGCGGCCGGGCCAAGTACTCCTCGGACATCACCTTCCCCGGGCTGTTGCAGGCGCTGATCCTGCGCGCGCCGATCGCCAAGGGCAAGCTGACCGGGCTCGAACTCGACGAAGCCCAGCGGCTGCCGGGCATCGCGGCGGTGGTCGCCTTGAAGGAGATCGGGCACAAGATCCGCTTCGCCGGCGATGCGATCGCCGCGGTCGCGGGGGCCAATCTGCACGTGGTGCGCGACGCCCTGGAGAAGATCCGCGCCACCTACGAGCAGGAAGCGCACGTCGTCGATTATCTCGAGACCGCCGACGCACCGCCCCTGTCGGCGGACGGCGAGATCGAGACGGCGTGGCCGGCAAAGGACGATCTGGACGCGGCGTTCGCCGCGGCTGCGGTGCAACACAGCGGCACCTACCGGGTCGAAGTGCAGACCCACAGTTCGCTCGAGACCCACGGTGGCGTGGCGCGCTGGCAGGGCAACGACCTCGAGGTGTGGAACAGCACCCAGGCGACGTTCGGCATCCGCGGCGAACTGGCGGGCGCGCTCAAGCAGAAGGGCCTGGAAGTGGGTTCGGTGACCATCCACGCCGAGTTCGTGGGCGGCGGCTTCGGCAGCAAGTTCAGCGCCGGGGTCGAAGCGCTGGCCTGCTGTCTGTTGGCCAAGCGCGCCAATGCGCCGGTCAAGTTGATGCTCGACCGCTACGAAGAACACACTTGCACCGGCAACCGCCCGGCGGCGCTGATGCAGGTGCGCGGCGGTCTGGATGGCGAAGGCAAGCTGGTGGCCTGGGACTGGCGCAGCTTCGGCGGCTGTGGCTTCAACGGCGGCGGCGGCAGCGTCAGCGTGCCGAACTTCTACACCCAGTCGGCCAAACGCCGCACCAGCCACAAGGACCTGGCCACCGACACCGACCCGGCGCGGCCGATGCGCGCTCCGGGCCACCCGCAGGGCTTCTTCGCTGCGGAGCTGTTCCTCGACGAACTGGCGGCGAAGGCTGGGCTCGACCCGCTCGAATTGCGCTTGCGCAACGATGCCGACACCATCCGCCAGGACCAGTGGCGCTTCGGTGCCCAACGGTTCGGTTGGGCCAAAGCGC
Organism: Planctomycetota bacterium; assembly: GCA_016795295.1. Taxonomy (GTDB): domain Bacteria; phylum Planctomycetota; class UBA1135; order UBA1135; family UBA2386; genus JAEUHP01. Next base: position 7,725 of record JAEUHP010000096.1, read on the forward strand.
GGCAGCGGCAGAACCAACCGGGAGATCGCTACTGGCGCGGCGTCGGCCTGGCCAGTGCCCGCTGGGGCACGCTCGGCAACGCCGGCCGCCCAGCGCACGGCATCACTTGCCGCATCCACCAGGATGGCCGGGTCGAGGTGCGCAGCGGTGCGCAGGACGTCGGCACCGGTCTGAAGACCGTGTTGGTGGTGGTCGCTGCCGAAGAACTCGGCATCGCACCGAACCTGGTGACGGGCATCAGCGGCCACACCAGCGATCCTTCGGGGCCGGCTTCGGGCGGCAGCACGGTCACCCCGAGTTTGGCTCCAGCCGTGCGGCATGCTGCGTACCTGGCCAAACAAGAACTCGTGCAACTGGTCGCCACCCACCTCGGCCTGCCGCCGGGCCAGGTGACCTGTGCTGGTGGCACACTCGGCGGCAGCGGCCAGAACCGTCTGCCGTGGGCCGAGGCCTGCAAGCTGATCGGCCCGAACCCGATCGACGTGCGCGGCAAACGCTTCGACAACTACGAAGGCAAGCCGTTCCACAACGGCGTCTGCGGCGCGCAGTTCGCCGAGGTCGAGATCGACACCTGGACCGGGCTCACGCGCGTGCTGCGCATGCTCGCGGTGCAGGACTGCGGCGTGGTGCTGGCCAAGAAGCCCGCCGAGAGCCAGGTGCTCGGCGCGATGATCCAAGGCGTCAGCTACGCGCTGCACGAACAGCGCATCATGGACCGCCCGAGCGGCCGGATGATGAACGCGGATTTCCTGCGCTACAAGATCACCGGACCGAAGGACCTGCCCGAACTCGACTGCGTGCTGCAGACGGTGCACAACGGCCACGCCAGCGTCGCCGCGGCCGGCCTCGGCGAGCCGCCCTCGGTCGCCGCCCCCGCTGCGATCGCCAACGCGGTGTTCCATGCCCTCGGCGTGCCGGTGCGGCACCTGCCGATCACCCCCGAGAAAGTGCTCGCCGCGGTCGCTGCCAGCGCCAAGAGGAAGCCCCGATGAAACCGTTCACCTACGTGCTGCCCAAAGACCTAGCCGAGGCCGCTGCGGCCGGCGCCGCGGCGCAGAGCCTCTACAAGGGTGCTGGCATCGACTTGGTCGATCGCATGAAGGAGCGCCTGCAGACGCCGGCCCAGGTGGTGAACCTGCTGCCGCTGGCCGAACTGGGCGGCATCCAGGCGGCGGCGGACGGCAGCCTCACCCTCGGCGCCACCACCACGCTCGAGCAGTTGGCCAGCCATCCGGGGCTCGCGGGCCCAGCCCTGGCGGCGCTGCGCACCGCGGCAGCGACCACGGCGACGCCGCAGGTGCGCGCGCGCGCCACGGTGGCCGGCAACCTGCTGCAGTTCACGCGCTGCTGGTACGTGCGCAGCGAACACCACCGCTGCCTGCACGGGGGGCGCGGTCCCACTTGCCTCGCGATGACCGGCGAGAACCGTTACCACGCGGTGCTCGGCTGGCTCGACTGCGTGCGCGTGCACCCGAGCAACCTGGCCCCGGCCCTGCTGGCGCTCGGCGCCGAGTACACCACCCTGCACGACGGCAAGACGCAACGTCGGCCACTCGCCGAGTTGTTCCCCGCACAGCCGCGGGCCGAAGCGCCCGAGCACACGCTGCGGCCCGGAGAGATCCTGACCGCGCTGCACGTGCCGGCCCAGCCGGCCGCGGCGCGTTCGGCCTACACCGAGAGCCGCGAGAAGCTGAGCCACGACTGGGCCACCACCGCCTGCGCGGTGCGGGTGGTGCTCGCGGGTGGCACCATCACGGCTGCCGACTTGGTGCTCGGCGCGGTGGCGCCGGTGCCGCTGCCGCGGCCCGAAGCGGCCAAAGCGCTGCTCGGCAAGGCGCCGAGCGACGAACTGTTCCGCAAGGTGGCGGCGATGGCGTTCGCGGGGGCGACCCCGCTCGGCCACAACACCTACAAGCTCACGGTCGGCCCGGCGATCGTGCGCGAGGCCCTGCACGAAGCGGTGAGGTGAAGCGATGCACGATGCCAAGAACGATCCCTTGGACCCGGTGGTCACCCACCAGGACCTGCTGCCCGTGGACCGCTGCCCGTCGCTGCTGCTGAAGCACTTGCTGACGCACGGCATGAGCGAGCGCATCTACGACGACCGGCGCTGGCCGGGCGACGGCTACTACTGGTGCGGGCGCACCTGCAATTGTGTGGGGCCCGACGACGAGCTGGTGCATCCCCGCGATTGTCGACCGGGGCGTGTGTGCTACGAAGGGCCACGGGCCCCACAAGCCTGACGGGACGCAGGGCCGGCCGCCCGCGCGGCCGCGCTGGCGTGCTGGGGTTGCGTTCCCTGCCAATTGTGGCTACTGTCGCCACAACATGACCCGTGTCGGTGTTCGCGACCTGCGGAACGGGCTGTCCCGGTATCTGCGTTTGGCAGCAGGTGGCGAGACCATCGTGGTCTGCGACCATGGGCGCCCTCTGGCGGTTTTGGCCCCGGTCCCAGCCGACCCAGAGTTGCCACGGACTGCCACCGAGCATCTGGCAGCGCTGGCTGCGCAAGGTCTGGTGGCACTCGGCCGCCCAGGCTGGAAACGCCGCCGCCGCCGCCGCCCGATCGCCGCCGAGTTGAGCAGCGCGGTGCACGAAGATCGCCAGGAGCGCGACGACCGAGGTCCGCGCGCGTGATCTACCTCGACACCAGTTGGCTGGTGAAGCGCTTGGTTGCGGAGCCCGATGCGCGCGCGGTGCGTGCGGCAATCGATCGCGAAGACGAGCTGGTGGCGAGCGAGATCGCCTGGGTGGAGTTCCACTCCGCTCTCGCACGTCGCGTGCAGGAAGGTTCGCTCTCGGGTCGCCAGCGCTCGGCTCTGCTGCAGCGCTTCCAGGACGACTGGCAGGAAGTGACTCGCGTGAGTTTGACCGAGCCCGTCTTGTCCAGAGCCGCGAGGCTGGTGGTCAGCCAGGATCTGCGCACCCTCGATGCGATCCAATTGGCGTCGGCGATGTTGGTCGCCGAACACAGCCCGACACCCCTTCGCTTCGGCACCGCGGACCGCCGGCTGCTCGCGGCTGCACTCGCAGTTGGCTTTGAGGCGCCCGACCTGGCCTGATGCCGCCAGATCGCCCAACTCGCCAACCTGCCAACTCGCCAGAGCACTCAGTTCGCCGGATCGCTGGCGCGGCCGCCCAGTTCGCCCAGCTCCGCGACGATCGGATCGACGACCCGCCCCCCGCGCAGCACCGACAGCGCGAGGCGCGCACCGGGCTCGCCGTGCACGATCCGCTGGTGCAGCTGCCGGGCGTCGTCGACCGGCTCCCCGTCGACGGAGACCACCAGATCGCCGGCGCGCACCCCGGCGCGCTCCGCCGCCTGCCCTTCGACGACCCGCACCACCAGCGCGCCGCGGTGGGTTGCACCGCGGCCATCCGGCGCCTTGGCGCTGCGGAACTCGATGCCGAGGCTGCCGTGGCGCACTTGCCCATCGCGGCTCTTCTCCATCGCCTCGAGGGTCCACTGCAGGGTGCGGCTCGGCACGGCGAACGAGATGCCCTGGGCCGATGCCGCCGCCTGGGTGGTGACCCCCACCACCCGCCCGTGCAGATCGACCAGCGGCCCGCCCGAGCAGCCCGGATTCACCGGGGCGCTGCACTGCAGGAACTCGTTGGTCAGCGCGAAGTCCGAATGCGGCAGTTGGCGCCCTGGATGGCTGACCACGCCCACGGTGACGCTCTGCGCCAGGCCCAAAGGGTTGCCGAGGGCCACGATCCAATCGCCCGAGCGCAGCTGCTCACTGGGTCCGAGCGGCAGCGCCACCAGGTCCGGCGGCGGTGCATCCAGCCGCAGCAGCGCCAGGTCCGCGGCGCGGTCGGCGCCGACCAGCACCGCGGCGTACGGTTCGCCCGCGAGCCAGACGGTGATCGATTTGGCGCCCGCCACCACGTGGCGGCAGGTGACCAGGAGGCCGCGGGGGTGCACCACGAAGCCGGAACCGGAACGATGCCGCTGGGCGGTGTCCGAAGGCTCACGCGGCGGCAAGTGGGCCTGCACGGCGACCACACCTTTGCCCACCCGTTCGACCACATCGGCGAACGATGCCGGCGCTCCGACTGCCGGGCGCGCGCCCCCCATTTCGGGGACGGTGCCGTGGATCGGCCACGCCGACGGCGGCCCGGCGAGGCCTTGGTGCCACGCGGGCTGCTGCACGGCCTGCTGCCACAGGGACATCGCGAATACCAAGCAACCGCCCCCGAGCAGGGCGAGGCCCAGCCAGGGATTCGGGGTGCGCGCGGATGCCGCCATGGCCCCAGGTTAGCGGCGCGCGGCGTTTGGGGAAGGGGGGGTGGCGAGGACGGTGCGCAGGGTGGCGAGCGGCAGATTGCCCCCGCACACCACCACGGCCACCCGCTGCCCGCGCCGGGCGCGGTCGGCGAGGCACGCCGCGAACGCCACCGCCGCCGCCCCTTCGACCAACAGATGCTGGTGCTCGAGGCAGCCCACCAGCGCGGCGGCGATCGCCGCTTCGTCGACCTCCAGGTAGCGCTGGACCAGATCCCGGCACAGCGGGAACGTCACGGCGGCCGCTTCCACCCCACCGGCGGTGCTGTCCGACAGCGTCGGCCCGCACGGCACGTCGACGATCGCTCCGGCGCGCACGCACTCCGCCATCGCCGGGGACGCCAGCGGCGAACAGCCGACCAGTTCGAGCGCAGGTTTCGCCGCGGCCGCCCACAGCGCCATGCCGCCGAGCAGCCCGCCGCCGCCGAGCGCCACGTAGACGGTCTCGACCTCGGGCCATTGTGCCAACAGCTCCACCGCCACGGTGCCCTGGCCCACCACCACCGCCGCATCGTTGTACGGCGACACGTAGACCTGACCGTGCGCAGCGGCGTGCTGCCGGGCTCTGCCTTCGGTGACCACGCAGTCCGCGCCGTGCACTTCGACCGTGGCGCCGCGCCGCGCGATCGCCTCCCGTTTGGCCACCGGCGTCGATTCCGGCACGAACACCGTGGCGCTGGTGCCGAGGGCCCGGGCCGCCGTGGCCAGCGCCAGCCCGTGGTTGCCGGAGGACGCTGCGACCACGCCCCGTTGCCGCTCGGCGGGGGTCAGGCAGTGCAGCGCGTGGCACGCGCCGCGGAACTTGAACGAGCCGGTGTGCTGCAGGTTCTCGAGCTTGAGGCGCACGTCGCAACCGGTGGCGGCCGACAGCCACGGCGACGGCACCAGCGGCGTCTCCAGCACTGCGCCCTGCAGCCGCTGGTGGGCGGCGCGCACGGCAGCGGCGGTCAGGGGAACCGTGGCCATGGGCAGGGGTGCCGGGGTGGCAGGGGGGCCGTGGTGGCAGGGGTGTCGTGGTGCGCCAGAACGGTCAGGACTTCAGTACAGGAGTCGCGCCAGACGGCGGCGGGGCTCGTCCACCCGCTCGTCTTCTTCACCCAGGTAGGCGAAGCAGAGCAGCATCGCGCGCCGCGCCAAGCTGTTCTGGTAGGTTTTGTCGGCGGCCACCGAGGCGAGCAGTTGCTCGAAGGTGCCGTCGAGATCGCGGCGCAGGAACTGTTGCCGCGCCGCGGCCAAGCCCTGCGCTGCTGGTAGAGCCCCAGCAGGGGCCGAAGCCTCCAGCCACTCGAGTCCCCCGAGCAGGCGTTGGGCCCGCTCATGCCGTTCGTCTTCTTCCGGGAAACCTTCGAGGGCAGTGCGCACCAGCGCCACATCGCCGGCTGCGACTGCGGCCAGCCCCCGCTGCAGGCGGCCTTCCGGGCTCTGCGGATCGACGGCAGGGGGCTCGGGTGCTGCAGGCGCTTTCGCCAGTGGTTCGATGCCGTTCCGCTGCAGGAACTTGCGCACTTCGGCTTCGGGCAGGGCCCCTTGGAAGGCATCGACCGGACGGCCGTCCACCACCAGCACGCAGAACGGGATGCCCTGCACGCCGAAGGCATAGGACAGGTCCGGTTCGCGTTCGGTGTCGACCTTGCCGAGGGTGAACGCACCGCCGTAGTCGCCGGCGAGCTTCTCGAGTACCGGGCCCAGGGTGCGGCAGGGCCCGCACCACGCCGCCCAAAAGTCCAGCAGCACGGGCGCGGCCATCGAACGCTCGACCACGTCCTTCTGGAACGCCTGGGCGGTGATGTCGGACACGTAGGTCGCTGCTGCCATGCTGCGTCTGTAGGAGCGGGACCGGGTGCCGTCAATTGTCCGGACGCCGTTGTCGTTACGGGTTCGCTACAGAACCCCGGAGTGGACGGCAGGCGGGCCTCACGCCGGACAGCCCGGCCTTGGCTGCAGTTCCCTGAACGTCTTGGCACGGGTCTTGCTCCTGAGGGGAGCCGGCCCGAGGCAACGTATTTCCAGGGATGGAATGCGTGAGAGAGGCGACCATTGCCTCGGGCCGGAACCTTCCTCGCGGGCCGGAACCTTCCCCCTCGGCCGCCCCGCTTCGCCGCACGAGCGCGCGACCCGGTCCGCCTCCCGCTGCCGCTGGACCGCCCAGCCGGGCTCACACGTCGCGCGGCCGCCGCCAGGGCCGTATGGTCCGATCGATGCGCCGGACCGCCGCCCTGTTCACGGACCACTGTTTCCAGACCGCCGACGCGAAAACCGCGCACGGGCTGGTGCGCGGCCCGAGCCGGTTCGTCATCCAGGCCCTGATCGACCGGAACGGGGCCGGCCGCGACGCCGGCGAACTGCTCGACGGCCGCGCGCGCGGCATCCCCACCTTCGCCGACCTCGCGGCCTTGCTGCAGAGCGGCTTGCCGCGCCCGGATTGCCTGGTGCTCGGCATCGCCACCACCGGCGGCGTGCTGCCCCAGAGTTTCCGGCCGACGATCCTCGCGGCGATCGCCGCCGGCATGGACGTGGTCTCCGGCCTGCACGAGTGCCTCGGCGACGACGCCGAGTTCGCCGCCGCCGCCGCGCGCGCGGGGGTGCAGTTGGTCGACGTGCGGCGGCCGCGGCCGCGCCGCGAGCTGCACTTCTGGACGGGGGCGATCCACCGCGTGCGGGCGCCGCGGCTCGCGGTGCTCGGCACCGACTGCGCGCTCGGCAAACGCACCACCTGCCACCTGCTGGTCGAAGCCTGCGCCAGAGCCGGCCTGCGCGCGGCCATCGTACACACCGGGCAGACCGGTTGGCTGCAGGGCATCCCGCACGGGTTCGTGCTCGACAGCACGCCGAACGACTTCGTCAGCGGCGAGCTCGAACACGCCATCGTGCAGTGCGATCGCGACCTGCAGCCCGACCTGATCCTGCTCGAAGGCCAGTCGGCGCTGCGCAACCCGTCCGGCCCGTGTGGCGCCGAGCTGCTGTTGTCCGGCGCGGCCCGCGGCGCGATCCTGCAACACGCGCCGGGGCGCCACTGCTTCGAAGGCCAGGAACACCTGGGCAACTCCATTCCTGCGGTGCCCGACGAGATCGCCCTGATCGGCCACTACGGTGCGCGCGTGCTCGGCCTTGCGCTGAACCACCAGGATCTGCCCGAGGCGCGGCGCGAGCCGGCGCGGGCGGAGTTGCAGGCGGCCACCGGACTGTGCGCCGTGTATCCCTTGCTCGAAGGCGCGGATGCGTTGGTCCCGGCGATCGCGCAGCACCTGGCGGAGTCGCGCCGGTGACGATCACCCGCGCGCTGGTGCGCACCGCCGCGGTGCCGCTGCGCCGGCCGTATGCGGTGGCCCACCACCACACCGACACGGCGGCGATGGTGCTGCTGCAGCTGCACACCGACCACGGCGCCATGGGCCTCGGCGCCGCGACCCCCGAGCCGGCGGTGAACGGCGACACGGTGGCCGTGGCGGCGCGCGAACTGGCCGCCGCAGCCGAGGCGTTGGTGGGCCTGCGGGTCGGCGCTCCCGAGCACCATGCGGCGGTTTTGGCGCGGCTGCCTTCCCCGGCGGCGCGCATGGCGCTCGACATGGCCCTGCACGATCTGTGGGCGAAGGCCTTGGGCTTGCCGCTGGTCGAAGCCCTGGGGCGCGCCCAGCAGGACCTGCCGACCTCGGTGACCTTGGGCCTCGGCAGTGTCGCCGGCACGCTGGCCGAGGCTCGGGAGCACCTGGCGCACGGCTTCACCGTGCTCAAGGTCAAGGTCGGCGAGGATCTGGCTCTCGACCTGGAGCGGCTCGCGGCGCTGCGCCAGCACTGCGGGCCGGGCATCGCCCTGCGCGCCGACGGCAACTGCGGCTACCGACCGGCGGAGCTGTTGCGGTTCCTGCGCGAGACCGTGCCGCTCGATCTGGAATTCTTGGAACAGCCGCTGCCTCCGGAGCAGGTCGCGGCCCAGCGCTTGCTGCCGGCGGCGTTGCGGCAGCGCCTGATGGCCGACGAGAGCCTGCACGACGAACGCGATGCGGCGTCGCTGTGCGCCGCCCCGCAGCCGTTCGGCTCCGCCAACCTGAAGCTGGCCAAGTGCGGCGGCATCCTGGCGGCGCGGCGCATCGCTGCTCTGGCCGCCCAGCACCACCTGCCGCTGATGTGGGGCTGCATGGACGAGAGCCGGATCGCCATCGCGGCGGCTTTGCACACGGCGTTGGCCTGCGGCAACACCCGTTGGCTCGACCTCGACGGGCACCTCGAGCTGAGCGAAGACTTCGCCGTCGGTGGCTTCACCCTGGCCGGCGGGGTGCTGCGCCTGCTCGACCGGCCGGGTCTCGGCCTCGAACCGAGCGGGTCGGTTTGGTGACGGCGCGGCGCGTTCGGCGCCGCGCGAACACAAGCAGGTTCGGCCGCGCCGGCGCGCCACTAGGTCGGGGCGTTGGCTGCTCGGCAACCGTCAGCCAGCGCCAAGGGCACGCAGTGCATTCTCGTCGATCTTGCCGTTCTGGTTGTGCGGCAGTTCTGTCAGCACGTGCACTGCACTCGGCACCAGATACGCCGGCAGGCGTTTGCGGCAGGTGCGCAGCAGGTGCTGCACCAGATCGGGGTCGCGCGGGTCCCCGGCCACCACCAACACGATGCGATGGCCTTCGGGCCCGGCTTCGACGCCGAGCACCGCCACTTCGCCGACTCCGGGCAGTCCGCGCACGGCGGCCGCCACTTCGTCCGGCGAAGCGCGGTGGCCGGCGACCTTGAGTTGCCGGTCGAGCCGGGCGACGAAGTAGTGCCGCCCCGCGGCGTCGCGGCGCACCAGGTCGCCGGAGAACACGGCCACGCCGGGCCGGCCGCGCGGGTCGGGGCGAAACCGGGCCGCGGTGGCTTCGGGGTTGCGCCAGTAGCCATGCGCGATCAGCGCGCCGGTGTGCACCAGTTCGCCGGTGCCGGGGCCGTCCAGCACCAACCCGGTGGCCGGGTCCACCAGCAGCAGTTCGACCCCGGGCAAGGCCCGGCCGAACGACTCCGGGCAGGCGTCGAACTCGGCGGGCGGCAGGTAGGCGCTGCGGAACGCTTCGGTCAGCCCGTACATGGCGAACACCTGCACGTGCGGCCAGCGCTGGCGCAGCACCGCGCTGTCCGTGGGCCACAGTTTGCCGCCGCTGTTGGTGACGTAGCGCAGCGACCGGCCGTGGTCCTCGGTGAGCACGCCTTGCTGCAGGCCGCTGGCGACTTCGTGCCACAGGGACGGTACGCCGGCGAGCCCCGTCGGCCGCACCCGCGTGAGCAATTGCGCCAGTTCGCCGGGGCCGAGGTGGTCGGCGGCGGTGAGCCGAGCGCCACTGTGCAGGGCGGCGAGCAGCTGGTTCAGGCCGTAGTCGAAGGCCAGCGGCAGGAGGCCCAAGAGGTGGTCGTCTGGACCGAGTTGCAGGTAGTCGGCGACCGTGGCGGCGCCGAGGCAGAGGTTGTGGTGGTCCTGGACGATGCCCTTCTGCGCCCCGGTGCTGCCGCTGGTGTAGAGCAGGGCGGCGGGCTTGCGGCCGGCCGGCGGCACGGGCTCTGCGGCGCCGGCCAAGCTCTGCAGGTCGGCGAACGAGACTCCGGCGAACGCCGGTTCGCCGACCCAGTAGAGACGCTGGCCGTGCAGCAGGCGCTGCGGTTCCCGCAGGGCGAGCAGGCGGGTGCGGCTGACCACCACCGCGAACGGTTCGCTGTCGCGCAGAAGGTGCGCGATCTGGTCGTCGCGCAGCTTGCCGTGGATCGGCACCATCAGCCCTCCGGCGGCGGCGGCGGCCAACAACGCGATCGGTTCGGCGGCCGAGCGTTCCAGCAGGACCGCGAGGCGATCGCCTGGCTGGAACCCGGCGCGCAGCAAGCCTGCGGCCGTGCCTTCGACGGCACGGGCGAACGCTGCCGCCGACCACGATTCGTCGCCCACGGTGAGCTGAGGCCGACTGCCGCCGCGGTGGGCAGCAGCGCGCACCAGCGACAGCAAGTCGGGTTCGGGCGGCACGGGTGGCTGGGTTTGCGGGCGGGACCAGCACCGGCGGGACCACCCCGGCAGAAACGGTCACGGGTCCGCGGCGGCTGCCGCGGACCCGCGCGACTGGTATCCCGGACGGGATTCGAACCCGTGTTACCAGAATGAAAATCTGGGGTCCTGGGCCGGACTAGACGACCGGGACGCGAAGTCGGCCGACCAGCCTAGCGTCTCGCGGCGGGGATGCAAGCGTCTCGCGCGCGAGCGCGGGCTTCCAGGGCGACGCTGCCGCGGGCTGGCTGTTGGTTTCGTCCGAGGCGGTTCCCCGCGTTGCAGCGGTACAGCTCACAGCAACTCGAGATCCAGCCGTTCGAGGCGGTAGACCTCGTCGCGGATGCGCGCGGCCAGCTCGAAGTCGAGGTTCTGTGCGGCCGCCAGCATCTCGGTGCGCAGCTGCTTCACGTGCTGCAGGAGTTCCTTGTGGTCGGCGAAGCGCTGCCGGGCCGGCGCGGCTGGCGCACCGGCGGCACTCGTTCGGGCGCCCGGCTGGCCCGACTTGCCGCGCCCCTTGCCGCCCCCGGACTTGCCCCGCCCCGCCCCCCGGTCGTCGTCTTCACCGGCGCTGCGGTAGGCGGCTTCGAGCAGGTCGCGCACCGGCTTGACGATCGTCTGCGGCACGATGCCGTGGGCCTGGTTGTGTGCCAACTGCTTCTGCCGGCGGCGGTCCATCTCGCCGAGCGCCCCTTCGATCGACTCGGTGCGCCGGTCGGCGTACAGCAGCACCCGCCCCTTGGCGTTGCGCGCCGCCCGGCCGCAGGTCTGGATCAGCGAGGTTTTGCTGCGCAGGTAGCCTTCCTTGTCGGCGTCGAGCACCGCGACCAGCGTCACTTCCGGGATGTCGAGGCCTTCGCGCAGCAGGTTGATGCCGACCAGCACGTCGAACACCCCGAGGCGCAGGTCGCGGATCAGCGCGGTGCGCTCGAGGCTGTCGATGTCGCTGTGCAGGTACCGCACCTTGACGCCCAGATCGCGCAGGTAGTCGGTCAGTTCTTCGGCCGAACGTTTGGTCAGCGTGGTGATCAGAACCCGTTCGCCGCGCGCCGTGGTCGCGCGCACTTCGCCCAGCACGTCGTCGACCTGCCCCTCGGCCTTGCGTACTTCGACCGGCGGATCGACCAGGCCGGTCGGGCGCACCACCAGTTCGGTGACGCGCTCGCCGCTGCGCTGCAGTTCGTAGCTGCTCGGCGTGGCCGAGACGTAGAGCGCCTGCTGGATCAGCCCTTCGAACTCTTCGAACTGCAGCGGCCGGTTGTCGAGCGCGCTCGGCAGCCGGAAGCCGAAGTCGACCAGGTTCTGTTTGCGCGCCCGGTCGCCGCGGTACATGCCCCCCGCCTGCGGAATCGCCACGTGCGACTCGTCGACCACCAGCAGGAAGTCGTCGGGGAAGTAGTGCAGCAGCGTCGCCGGCGGCTGGCCCGGAGCGCGGCCGTCGAGGTGCCGGCTGTAGTTCTCGATGCCCTGGCAGATGCCGGTGGCGCGCAGCATCTCCAGATCGTGGCGGGTGCGCTGGCCGAGGCGCTGCGCTTCGAGCAACTTGCGCTTGCCCTCCAACTCGGCGAGGCGCGCTTCGAGTTCCTGCTCGATCGAGCTGCAGGCGCGCACCAATTGGTCGCCGGTCGCCACGTAGTGCGTGGTCGGGTAGATGGTCACCTGGTCGAGCCGTTCCAGCACTTCGCCGCGCAGCGGGTCGATTGCGGCGATCGCCTCGATCTCGTCGCCCCACAGTTCGACCCGCAGCGCCCGCTGGTCCTCGTAACTCGGGTAGATCTCGACCACGTCGCCGCGCACGCGGAACCGCCCCGGCTGGAACTGGTAGTTGTCGCGCACGAACTGGATCGCGGTGAGCTGGCGCAACAACACGTCGCGGTCGAGGCGCTGGCCCTGGTGCAGGGCCACCGACAGTTCGCGGTAGTTCTCCGGCGAACCGAGGCCGTAGATGCAGGAGATCGAAGCCACGATCAGCACGTCGCGGCGCTCCATCAAGGAGCGCGTCGCCGAGTTGCGCATGCGTTCGATCGCTTCGTTGATCAGCGCGTCCTTCTCGATGTACGTGTCGGTGGTCGGCACGTAGGCTTCCGGCTGGAAGTAGTCGTAATAGCTGACGAAGTACTCGACCGCATTGTCGGGGAAGAAGGACTGGAACTCGGCGAACAGCTGCGCGGCCAGGGTTTTGTTCGGCGCCAGCACCAGGGTCGGCCGCTGCAGCCGTTCGACCAGCTTGGCCACCGTGAAGGTCTTGCCGGAGCCGGTCACGCCGAGCAGGGTCGCCGCCTTGGCGCCGCCTTGCAGCCAACCCTGCAACTGTTCGATCGCCATGGGTTGGTCCCCAGCCGGCTGCATCGGCGAAGCCATGCGGAACTGCATGCCACAGTTGTAGCCGCGAGCGGGCCCGGCGCACCGTCGAACCGCAGCCGCGGGCGCGCCGTTGACACTGCCCAAGCCCCCCCCTTACCGTCCCCTGTCTCCCCTCTGCGCCGCCCTGCGGCGAGGATCGTCCCGTGTCGACCCGTCCCCCAGCGTCCCGTTCCCGTTCTGGTGCCGATGGCGGCAAGCCCGGCCGCGGCCCCAAGGTACGCACCGACGGCAAGGTCGATGCGAGCTGCCCGCAGTGCGGCACCAAGTACCGCATCCCGGCCGAGTCGCTCGACGAGAAGATCGAGTGCAGCGAGTGCCACCGCGTGTTCTTCCCGAAGACCACCGCCGGCAAGCGCGTCAAGGCGCCGGACCACACCAAGACGTACCTGATCTTCGGCGGGGTCGGCCTCGGCATCGTGGTGCTGTTCGCGGTCATGTCGGGTGGCAACCCGCCGCCCAAGGAGCCGCCCAAGGCCCCCGAAGTGCGCCGCGTGGTGCACACGCCGAGCGACAACCCGCGCAGCCACCAACTGGTCAAGTGGGCGCAGGCGGTGGGCAACGACAACCGGCTGGTGCTCGACACGCACAGCGACCTCACCGCCGTGGCCAAGCAGGTGGGCCTGGAGAACGCCAGCAACCGCGACGCGGTGTTCGCCGCGCTGCAGAGCCACGAAGCGACCAAGTACCTGCGCGAACTGGTCTGCGAGTCGGCGATGCTGGCCGACGAGTCGATGATCGAAGCCCCCGCCGGCGGCAAAGCGGTCCTGTTCGTGACGCCGAAGCCGGGCACCGACGACTACCGGCGCAACACGCGCGGTGAGTACGACGTGTCGTTCCGCATGGACGGCGAGCAGGTCAAGGTCACCGGCTGGTCGGTGAAGATGGTGCCGGCGCGCAACCCGAACAAGCCGGACCCGAGCGTCAAGACCTTCCAGCCGAACAAGGACATCGCTGCGGCCAAAACCGTGGAGATCACCGACAGCGCCGGCACGCGCAAGGTCATGGAGTCTGAGCCGGGCCCCGTGCCCCACTGGGACAAAGCCTCGCCCGAACTGCGCGCCAAGGCCGACCAGGTGGTCGCCGACGTGATCCGTTCGGGGGACGACAGCGCGCCCGGCAACTTGTTCAACCGCGCCACCGGCGCGATGCGCACGCTCGACGAACGCAAAGCCGTGGTGCCGCGCGCCCTGAACGCGCTCTACGAGCTCTACGGCGACGTCAACGGCAACGTGATGAAGATCAGCCAGCTCGACCGCGCGCTCCGTCAGTGGACTGGCGGTGCGCACAACTTCGAGCTGGAGGGCACTGGCGACGCCGAGAAGGACAAGAAGGTGCGCCAGTCCTGCATCCGCCAGTGGTTCGCCTTCTGGTGGCGTTACTCGAGCGGCGACATGAGCGACTTCATCGAGAAGGAAGAGTCGCTCGAGATGCCGCCGCCCAAGAGCAAGTCCAAGTGACCCGGGCGGCCCCTTCGATTCCTCACCAGCCCTGTCTCTCACCAGCCCTGTCGACCCAGCCACTGTGACCCACACGCCGCGCCTCCCCCGCGGCAGGAGCCAGCGAAGATGACCGTTTTGCAGATCACCTGCGACAACTGCGGCGCCAAGTACAAACTGCCGGAGACGTTCCAAGGCAACCAGGCCAAGTGCCAGAAGTGCGGCAGCGTGATCGACGTGGCCAAGCAGCGAACGCCGAGCGCTGCGGCCCCCGGTGCCGCAGCCCCCGCCGCCAAGCCCGCGGCGGCTGCCAAGCCCGCCGTGGACCGCAGCCAGGCCCCGCCCGCCGCGGCCGCCCGCCCGCCGAAGCCGGCCGAACGCCCCACCCGCCGCGGCCGTGGCGGGGACGACGGCGACGACGCAGCGTCGGGCAAGGGCGAACGCCGCGGCCGTGGTGAGAAGCCGGCCAAGAAGAGCAATTCGATGCCGTTGATCGCCGGCGGCATCGGACTCGTGGCCGTGGTGGTGGTCGTGGTGCTGATGATGAAGGGTGGCGACAAGAACAAGCCCGACACGCAGCAGCAGGCGCAGCAGGCGCCGGTGGCACAGAACCCAACCCCGCAGAGCCCCGCCAAGCCAGCTGCCGAGGCACCCAAGCCAGTGACGCCCCCGGCAGCCCAGGAAGCGCCCAAGGATCCGCCCAAAGAAGCCGCCGAGGCGCCGAAGCCGGTCCCACCCCCACCGAGCCAGCCGGCCGCCCCGGCCGAGAAGGACCCGAACAAGCCGTGGCTCAACATGCGCAATCCGCCGCAGGCCATGGACCAGGTCACCGACCCCAAGTCCTACGCCGAGGTCCGTTGGCCCGAGGGCATCGACGCGGCCAAGCAGACCGAAGTCCGCGAACTCGCCGAGGCTGCCTGCCAGGACGGCGCCTCGGGCATGCGCGCCGCCAACAAGTTGAAGACCGCCGCCAACGAGTACCCGGCCCTGTTCGCCATCGTCGAGCGCCTGCGTTTGCTCGACTACCGCCAGAGCGGCGACGCCATGATCGGCTTGGCGCTCAACAAGCTGCTGGAGGAGATCCTGTTCGATCTGAACGCGCGCTACGCCGCGGTCGATGCCGAAGAGAACATCGTGCCCGCCAAAGCCGAGTGGAACACCAACACGGTCAAGGCCTGGCTCGGCGTGCTCGATCGGTATCCGGACGCGGATGCCTTCAAGAGCGACCGGCAGAAGCGCAAGGCCAAGGCCGCCGAGAAGGACAAGTAGCGCGAGAGCCCGAGTAGCGCGGGGCCCAAGTAGCACGAGAGCCACGCCGGGCGCCGCGGCCGGTCCCTTGGCGGATCCCCCCGCCGCTGCGGTTGTGGGGCTCCGCCCGGGCCGTATGCTGCCCGGCCCCACCATGACCGACTTCGGCAGCGACCTCACCCCGCGCGCGATCACCCGCGCACTCGACGAGTACATCATCGGCCAGCAGAAGGCCAAACGCGCGGTGGCGGTTGCCCTGCGCAACCGCTGGCGCCGTCGCCAGCTCGGTACCGAGCTCGCTGCCGACGTCTACCCGAAGAACATCCTGCTGATCGGCCCGACCGGCGTCGGCAAAACCGAAATCGCGCGCCGCCTGGCGACGCTGGCGCGCGCGCCGTTCGTCAAGGTCGAGGCGACCAAGTACAGCGAAGTCGGTTACCACGGCCGCGACGTCGAGTCGATGGTGCGCGACCTGGCCGATGCTGCGGTGGCGCTGGTGCGTACCGAGAAGATCCAGGAGGTCGAGCAGAAAGCCGCCGCCGCCGCCGAAGAGCGCATCTGGCGCGCACTGGCCGAGGCCCGCGGCCTCGCCGAGCACCAGGATCCCGTCGGCGGCCTCACCGGCCAGCTCGAAGGTGGCCTCTGGCGCGCCCGCAGCCTCAACCCGGCCGCCCCCCCCCCTTCGCCTCAGGACCTCGCCGAACGCGAGCAGGCCCGCGCGGCCCTGCGCATGGACCTCGCCGAACGCCGTCTCGAACGCGAGTGGCTCGACATCGAGCTGCGCGACAGCAAGACGCCGACCTTGTCGGTGATGGGCCCGCAGGGCAACGAAACCATGGGCATCGACACCCAGGCGCTGCAGGAACTCTGGGGCCGCAGTCCGGGCAACCGCACCAAGGTGCGCAAGGTCACCATCGGCGAAGCGCGCAAACTGCTGCACGAAGAAGAGGCGGACAAGCTGCTCGACCAGGACGCGATCCACGCCGAAGCGCTCGACCGGGCGCAGAACGACGGGATCATCTTCGTCGACGAGATCGACAAGATCGTCAGTTCGGGCGGCGGTGACGGGCCCGACGTGTCGCGCGAAGGAGTGCAGCGCGATCTGCTCTCGGTGGTCGAAGGCTGCGCGGTCTACACGCGCTACGGGCACGTGCGCACCGACCACGTGCTGTTCCTCGCCGCCGGCGCGTTCCACTTCCACAAGCCGAGCGAGCTGATCCCCGAGTTGCAGGGGCGGTTCCCGGTCCGGGTGGCGCTGCAGTCGCTGACCGAAGCCGACTTCGTGCGCATCCTCGGCGAGCCGAAGAATGCGCTGACGCGGCAATACGTGGCGCTGTTCCAGACGGAAGGGGTGGAGCTGTCGTTCACGCCGGGTGGTCTGCAGCGGCTGGCGCAGTTGGCGTTCCGCGCCAACCGGCAGACGCAGGACATCGGGGCGCGGCGGTTGATGACGATCCTGGAGAAGTGCCTGGAGGATCTGTCCTACGAGGCGAGCGAGCGGCGCGGGCAGAAGATCGTGGTCGACGAGCGGCTGGTGGACGAGCGGCTCGGGGAGACCGGGGACGATGCGGAGTTGATTCCGTATCGGATGTGAGGCTTCGGCAGCCTCCATCTGCTCACCCCAACCGCCCCCCGTTGCTGGCCAGGAACAGCAACGCATACTCCCGATTGCGGAACTCGAACGTCACCCGCTCCTTGCCCACCGTGATGTCGACATTGCCACAGATCGGCACCTCGTGGGCCGTCGGCCGCTTGACCAGATAGAGCAGGGGCCAAAGGAAGCTCAGCAGCGTCGACCGATGCCGAGCCACCCGCAAACGCAGGCCGGGCTCGCCGGTCAGGCAGGCAACACAGCACGGCGGCCAAGACACGGCTTGGTCGCTGGCGAGCTGGACATCGGTTGCGAGCGGCATCGCGCCTGGAGTATCCGGGGCGGGCGCCAACCACGAAAGCCCAGCACTCAGCACCCAGCACCTCCTCACCCTACCGCCGGCACCGGCAGCGCCGGCAACCGCTGCTGCAGCTCGCCGAACCCGAACGGCTTGGTCAGAATCGGCGCCCGGCAGCGCCCGGCGAACTCGGCCGCCTCCGGCGAACCCAGATCCCCCGTGACGAACACCATGTGCTCGAGCCAGTGCGGAGCCGACTGCTGCAGCCGGTCGTGCAGACCGATGCCGCCGAGCCCGGGCATGCGCAGATCGCAGACCACCGCATCGAAGTCCGCACCCGGGGCGCGCCCGGCCAGCAAGGCCAGTGCCGCTTCGCCCGACTCGGCTTCGCGGCATTGCCAGCCCGCCTGGGTGGCTTGCCGGACCAGTGTCGCGCGCACCACGGCTTCGTCGTCGACCACCAGGAGCCGCCGCGAACCCTGGGGCGCCGGCGGGTTTTGGGCGGTGGCATGCGGCCCCCGCGCATCCGGCCACGGCGTCGGCGTCGGCATGGCACAGGTCGGCAGCCGCACCCGGAACACCGCCCCACCCAAGGGCGCATCGCCGACTTCGATGCTGCCCCCGTGCGCGGTCACCAGAGAACGCGCCACCGCGAGCCCGATCCCCGTGCCTTGCCCATCGCCCTTGGTCGTCCAGAACGGCTCGAAG
Source organism: Planctomycetota bacterium (assembly GCA_016795295.1). Taxonomy (GTDB): domain Bacteria; phylum Planctomycetota; class UBA1135; order UBA1135; family UBA2386; genus JAEUHP01. Next base: position 25,650 of record JAEUHP010000096.1, read on the forward strand.
ATGCGCTGCCGGTGCCGCGGCGGCACCCCAGGGCCCTGGTCCGCGACTTCGAACTGCACCATGCCCGACGCGGTGGTGACTGCGAGCCGCACCGTGTGGCCGGTGCTCGACACCTGCAGGGCGTTCGCCAGCAGGTTGGTCAGCATCTGCTCGACGCCGGTCGGATCGACATCGAACCAGACCGGGGTGTCGGGACCGGTGGTGACCAGGTGCACGCCGGCGCGGGCGAACTGCGGTTGGAAGCCGCGCACCACCCGGGACAACAGTTCGCCGACCGGCGTCACTTGCCGCGGCGGTGGCACGCGGCGGCCGAGCAGGGACAAGCGGTGCACGATGCCGCGGCAGCGTTCGGCTTGTTCCTGGACCACCTTGGCGGCGGTGGCGCGCACCTGCGGATCGGCACAGCCGAGGTCTTCCGCATAGCCGAGGATCGCCGTGAGCGGGTTGTTGATCTCGTGCGCCACCGTGCTCACCAGCCCGCTGAAGGCCCGCATCTGCTCGTCCTTCTGCACCTGTTCGCGCAGGCGATCGCGTTCGTTCTGGGCTTCGTTGGCCGTGCGCCAAGCCTCCTGGAGCACCACCACCACGAGCCCGGTGGCGAGCACCACCTGCAAGACCAGATCGACCACCGAATTGAGGCGCAGCGGGATGCTCCAGGCGGTGCCGGGGGCCGGATCGAACACGCCGACGGCCACCACGCAGACGGCGTAGGCGAGCCACACCAAGGCCCACACACCCAACACGGTGGCAACGATGCGACGGCCGCCCGAGGGGGGCTCGCCGGGCCGCGAGCGCAGGAGCTGGGCGGCGTAGACATAGCCGGTGCCGAGCAGGGGCAACTGCGCCAGCAGCATGGCTTCGATGGTCGGCAAGACGACCCCCAGCAGGGCGCCGAGGCCGATGGGCAGCGCCGCCCACGCCGGGTCCCTGGGCAGCCAGCGCCCCCGCCTCAGGCTCGCAACTCCGGTCACCAGGAACCAATAGAAGCCGCACTTGCCGCCCACGTAGGCGGCGTAGAAGAACTTGGTCAGCAGCGTCTGCTCGCCGACCCGCTCTACGTCGCCCATGTGCTGGTGCGCCAGCAGGAACCGCACCGACACCGCGGTGAGGCCGATGCCGAGGCACACGAACGCCGCCATCCAGCGCCGCACCCAGGGCGTGGCGGTGCGCTGCATGCCGACGAAGAAGCCCACCGACACCCAGGCCATCAGGCACTGGATGAACAGGCTCACCAGCGAGAAGAAGCCGGTGCGGTCGAGGAAGAACATGGGACGAGGCGCCCGGATCCTACCCAGGTGGGGCGCGCGGACCCACCGCAGTTCGGCCCGCCTGCGGCCTTGAAACCGGTCGGCCACGTCGCAATCCTGCCACCCCCGAACTGCGGCCGGCCCAGGCTGGGCCATGGCCCGCAGTTCTTGCCGTTTGCCAACCCCAAGAAGCCATGTCCTCGACCATCGAGAAGCACGTTTTCCAGGCCGAAGTCAACGAGGTCCTCTCGCTCGTCGTCAACTCGCTCTACTCGCACCGTGAGGTGTTCCTGCGCGAACTGGTCAGCAATGCCGCCGACGCGCTGGACCAGCTCAATTTCCGCGCGCTCACCGACCATGCGCTGCTCGGCGACGACCGGGAGCTGCGCATCGAACTGATCCGCGACGAATCGGCGAAGACCTTGACCATCCGCGACAACGGCGTGGGCATGACCCGCGACGAATTGATCGGCAACCTCGGCACCATTGCCCGTTCGGGCAGCAAGAAGCTGATGCAGTCGCTGTCCGCCGAGCAGAAGAAGGACCTGACGCTGATCGGGCAGTTCGGCGTCGGCTTCTACAGCGCGTTCCTGGTCGCCGACTCGGTGACCGTGGTGTCGCGCAAGGCCGGCAGCGACGAGACCTGGATCTGGGAGAGCCAGGCCAAGGGCGACTTCGAGATCCGTGCCGGCGAACGGCCAGGCCGCGGCACCGACATCGTGCTGCACTTGAAGGACGACGCCGCCGAGTACGCCAGCGAGTGGCCGGTGCGCGAAGTGATCCGCAAGTACAGCGACTACGTGCGCTGGCCGATCCGCATGCAGGTGGAGCGCGGCGAGGGCGCCGAGAAGAAGAGCGAGTGGCAGACGCTGAACGCCGCGCGGGCGCTGTGGACCAAGCCGAAGAGCGAGGTCACCGACGAGCAGCACCGCGAGTTCTACAAGGCTCTGTCGCACGATTGGCAGGAGCCATTGGCCTGGACCCATTTCAAGGTCGAGGGCACCCACGAGCTGACCGGGTTGCTCTACATCCCGAGCCAGGCACCGTTCGATCTGGTGGAGCGGCGCAAGGGTGGCGTGCGGCTGTTCGTGAAGCGGGTGTTCATCATGGACGATGCGCAGGAGATCGTGCCCGAGTGGCTGCGGTTCCTGCGCGGCGTGGTCGACAGCGAGGACCTGCCGCTCAACGTCTCGCGCGAGATCCTGCAGAAGGACCAGACCACGCGCTTCATCAAGAAGCAGGTGGTCGGCAAGGCCATCGGCCTCTTGGAGGAGCTGGCTGCCGAGGGCGAGGTCGAGCGCGAGGTCGACGGCGAGAAGCAGAAGGTGCGCCGCTACGAGCTGTTCTGGGCCGAGTTCGGCAAGCTGCTCAAGGAGGGCATCTACCACGACGTCGAGTCGCGGGACCGACTGGCGAAGCTGCTGCGCTGCCACAGTTCGGCGGCCGACGGCTGGCACAGCCTGGCCGACTACAAGGGCCGCATGCCGGCGGCGCAGAAGTCGATCTACTACGTGGCCGCCGACAGCCTCGCCGCGGCCAAGGCCAGCCCGCACATCGAAGCGCTGCAGAAGCGCGGCTTCGAGGTGCTGTTGCTGACCGACGCCATCGACGAGTGGATCGTCGACGCGCTGCGCAGCTTCGACGGCGTGCCGTTCGTCTCCGCGGCCAAGGGCGTGCTCGACCTGCCGGAGAGCGACGCCGAGAAGCAGGCCAACGAAGCGCGGCAGAAGCTGTGGGCGCCGGTGCTCGAACGCGCGCAGAAGGCGCTGGCCAGCTCGGTGAAGGAAGTGCGCGTCACCACCCGCCTCACCGATTCGCCGGCCTGCCTCGTGTCCGAGGCGTTCGGCATGAGCGCGCGCCAGGCGCGCGTCCTGCGCGAAGCCGGCCAGGAGGTGCCCGACCAGCAGCGCATCCTGGAACTCAACCCCGAGCATCCCGTGGTGCAGAAGCTGCAGGGCCTCGGCGACGAGGCGCAGTTCGCCGACTGGGTGGCGCTGCTGCACGACCAGGCGCTGCTCGCCGAGGGGGCTCTGCCGAGTGATCCGGCAGCGTTCCGCCGCCGCCTCGCGGCGCTGATGGCGAAGGCCTGAGCAAAGGCCAAAGCCGCGCTCGGGCATGGCGGGTGCGCTCTTGTGTGCGCGGCGGTCGGCGACTATCTCCCGCGCCATGACCATGCCTCTTGCCGCCGTCCGCGCCCAATTGCAGTGGCGCTACGCCACCAAACAGTTCGACCCAGCGCGCACCATCCCGGCCGAGACCTGGCAGGTCCTCGAGGACTCGCTCTGGCTCGCGCCCTCGTCGTTCGGCCTACAGCCCTGGAAGTTCCTGGTCGTCGACACACCAGCCCTGCGCCAGGAACTGCGCAAGGCGTCCTGGAACCAGGCCCAGCTCACCGAAGCCAGCAAGCTGGTGGTGTTGGCGGGCCGCCGCAGCATCGACCAGGGTGACATCGACCGGTTGATCGCGCGCACCGCCGAACTGCGCCAGCAACCGCTGGCCAACCTCGACGGCTACCGCAAGATGCTGTCCGGCTTCGTGCAGGGTGGCTGGGCCAGCAAGGATCTGGCGGCGTGGAATGCGCGGCAGGTGTACATCGCGCTCGGCCAACTGCTGACCACCGCCGCCATGCTCGGCATCGACGCCTGCCCGATGGAGGGCATCGACATGGCCGCCTACGATCGCCTGCTGGGCCTCGACGGCACCCCCTTCACCACGCTGTGCTCGGTGCCGCTCGGTTACCGGCACGCCAGCGACAAGTATGCGACCCTGCCGAAGGTGCGCATGCCGCGCGAAGCGGCCTTCGAGCGCCGCTGAGCGGCCGAGAAGAAATCCCCCGATACGGCCGCTCAGATTGCCGCTTGGCGGCCGCCTTCGCGGCCGCGCAGAGCCTTCGAGAGGTTTCTCTCTCAGGCTCTGAGCGCAGGCGCCGCCCTCTCCCGGAGCGAAGGGCAGAGGCGTGCCCGCCAACGAGCCGTGCAGTAGCGTGCGCGCATGCGCTTCGCCCTCGCCCTGTCCGCCTTCGCCGCCCTGGCCGCCACCGCACTGCAGGAACCCGCGGCCCAGCCCCTGCCGCGCGCCTGCATCGACGGTGCCGGTTGGCCCAAACTGACCCTCGCCGACTTCGAAGTCGTGAACGGCGATCCGGACACCTGGACCGAACGCGACGGCGTGATCCACGGCACCGGCCGCCCGATTGGTGGCGCCAAGAGCCGCAAGTCCTACCGCAATTTCGAGCTGGTCTGCGAGTGGCGCCATCTGCAGGAGGCCGGCAATTCCGGCCTGTTCGTCTGGTGCCCGGCGAGCGCCTTCACCGACCTGCCCAAAGGCCAATTGCCGCGCAGCGGCATCGAAGTGCAGGTGCTGGACCTCGGCTTGGAGACCCAATGGCTGCAGCAGAAAGGCCAGCGCTCCGACTGGTTCACCAGCCACGGCGACGTGTTCCCGGTCGGCAGTTCGACCATGCAGCCCTTCACGCCCCAGATCACCTACCAGGACGAAAGCGGCAAGCCCTACGTGGTCGGCAGACCCACCGGCAGCCGCTGTTTCCCCACCCAGCGCCGCACCAAGGGCAAGGGCGAGTGGAACCACTACTACGTGCGCGCCATCCAGGGCGAAGTGCGCCTCTGGGTGAACGGCGAAGAAGTCAGCGGCGGCACCCGCTGCCAGCCGAGTGAAGGTTTCCTGGCGCTCGAGGCCGAAGGAGCGCCGGTCGAGTTCCGCAACCTGCGCCTGCGCGAACTGCCCTGAACGGTTGCGCCACCCGACGCCCCACCTTGGCCAAGACACCGACCCGGCCTATCCCCCGCGCCATGGCCAAGCCGCAGTGCATCGCCGAGTTCCGCCGCCTCCTGCCCGGCGATCCGAGCGCGGCCCCGCACCCCCGCCAGGTGCACGGCGCCCTGTGGTCCCCGGTCCAGCCGACCCCGGTCGCCGCCCCACAACTGTTGGCGTTCTCCCGGCCCCTCGCCGCGACCCTGGGACTCGACCCGGCGCTGTTCGAACAGGCCGAGACCACCCAGGTGCTCGCTGGCAACCAACTCTGGCCCGGCATGGCCCCCTATGCGGCCAACTACGGCGGCCACCAGTTCGGCCATTGGGCCGGCCAGCTCGGCGACGGCCGCGCCCTGGTGCTCGGCGAGCTGCCGACTGCAGGAGGCCGCGTCGAACTGCAACTCAAGGGTGCGGGCCCGACGCCCTACTCGCGCGCCGGCGACGGCCGCGCCGTGCTGCGTTCGTCCCTCCGCGAGTTCGTCTGCAGCGAGGCGATGCACCACCTCGGCGTGCCGACCACCCGAGCCCTGTCCCTGGTCGCCACCGGGGACGGTGTGGTGCGCGACATGTTCTACGACGGCCGGCCGCGCAGCGAGCCCGGCGCGATCGTCTGCCGGGTGGCGCCGTCGTTCCTGCGCTTTGGCAGCTATGAACTGCCGTCGGCGCGCGGCGACCACGCGCTGCTGCGCACTTTGGTCGAGTACACGCTGCGCCAGCACTTCCCCCATCTGCTGCCCAACGATACGGCCAAGGCCACCGGCCGCGAGGTCGCAGCCTGGCTCCTGGAGGTGGCCACGCGCACGGCGCGGCTGATTGCGCATTGGCAGAGCCTCGGCTTCGTGCACGGGGTGATGAACACCGACAACCTGTCGATCCTCGGACTCACGATCGACTACGGACCCTACGGCTGGCTCGACGACTTCGATCCGCTGTGGACGCCGAACACCACCGACGCGGCGCAGCGGCGCTACTGCTACCAGAACCAGCCGGGCATCGGGCTCTGGAACGTCGAACGGCTCGGCCTCGCCCTGCTGCCCTTGCTGGACGGCGACGAGCAAGCCATCGCCACCGCGCTCGAACACTACCGAGCGGCCTATGCCGAGGCGGCGACGCAGCGCTTCGCGCAGAAGGTCGGGCTCACGTTCGACGCCGCGGCCGGCGACGGGGCGCTGCTGCAGGACTTGCTGCAGTGGCTGGCGGGAGCACCCACCGATTTCACGCTGTGGTTCCGGGCGCTCGGGGCGGTGGTGGCTTTGCCGGAACCGCCCACGGCCGTGCCGGTGGAGCTGGCGGCGGCGAGTTACGAGCCACTCGGCACCGAACGGGCGGCGGGGCTCCTGGGCTGGCTGCAGCGCTGGTGGCCGCGCACGCGCGCCACAGGACGGGATCCGCGCGCGATCGCCGAGGGCATGTTGCAGGTGAATCCGTGGCTCGTGCCGCGCAACTGGGTAGTCCAGGAGGTCATCGAAGCGGCGGAAGCGGGCGAACTTGGGCTGCTGCACAAGCTCCTGTCGGCACTCGAACGGCCGTTCACGGAACAGCCCGCGGTGGCCCACTGGGTCGGCAAGCGGCCGGAGTGGGCGCGCGACAAGCCGGGCTGTTCGGCGCTGTCCTGCAGTTCGTGAGGCTCGCTCAGGCCTGCCGCTGCCGGAGCGGGACCACGCGCGCCATCTGTGCGAAGTCCCGATCGCGATGCAGGACCAGCAAGTTGTTCCGCAGGGCACAGACCGCAGTCGACCAGGATCATCGGCGCTTCTTGCGGCGCAAAGGGCCGGCATTCTCACGCACCACCGACAGATCGCCCTGCCACGCACCGCTACCGCGCAATTGGAGGATGCCACGCGCCCGGACTCTGCGCACGAACTCCTCCATCGCCATGGTGACTGCGGCAGAGCAGGTCTTGGCCCCGCTGCAACGCACGAGTTCCTCGAGCAGATCTTCGGGAAGCACAAGATTCGTGCGTTTCATGCGCACAGCCTACCAAGCCGAGACCGTTGCAACGCCCCATGCGTTGCGGTGCCAACCCGAACGCCAACTCAGTAGCGCAACCTCAACAGTCGCGCCCCGTCTCCGGACTCCACCACCACCCACAACCACCCGAAGTCCCCTTCGTCGATCGCCGGCACGTCCCGCACCCCCAGCAGCTTCGCCACCATCGGCAACGTGTTGGAGTGCCCCGCCACCACCGCCACCGCCCGCGCTTGCAACTGGCGGATTGCGCCCACCAGCGACTTGCTGTCGGCTGCCTTGACCACCTGCGCCGCCACGCCGAGGCCTCGGCACAACGGCGCCACCGTCGCCTGCGTGCGCCGGAACTCACTGGCGAACACGGCACTCGGCGCCAACGCCGCAAGTGCTTGGGCCAGCCGTTCGGCGCGCGCCTGCCCTTCGGCCGTGAGCTCCGGATCGTCGCCCGAGCCCTTCTCGGCGTGGCGCACCAGCACCACCACGCGTCCGGGTGCCGGCTCGCCGAGGCGCGCCGCGCGGATGCGCGCGCAGAGTCCATTGGCCAGATCGTTGGGCACCGGGATCGTCAGGTCGTAGTGCCGCACCACCCAGGTGTCCCCGCGCCGCTCCAGCACGCCGGAGCCGCGGCATTCGCCGTAGGGTTCGTTGTCGAGGCGTTCGTCGAACCACGCCAGCTGCTCACCTGCTGCCAGCGTCACGTGCCGCACCACCGGCACGAACGTCCACGCCGAGCCGCGGCGGAAGTAGGGCGCGGCGAAGCGGCGGAACGCGCGCCCGTCCCAGCGTTCGTCCGGATCGGTGCCCAAGAACACGGCGTCGTCGGGGAAGCGCGCGAAGTAGCGGTCGAAGTCGCCCTGCGCGGCCGCGTCGTGGAAGTCGTCGAGTGCTTGGTCGACGGCGCGCCCGGCAAGGGTCCGTTGGGCTCTGCCGGGCTCCGGGCTGGTGAGCTGGTCGGTGAGGACCGCCACCAGTGCCTTGGGCTCAGGTGCAGGCCGGAAGGTGGGCGTCGAGGCTCCTGTGTTGGGCCCGGTTGCTGCTGCCGTGGTCTCGACGGCGCCGTAGACGGTGATCGGCCGACTCCAGAGGCGCTTCGGCAGGCTGGCAGCGAGCGGGCGGCCGGGCTCGACCAGGACCAGGGCGCCGAACTGCCATGGCTGCGTTTGGGCGAGGGTTTCGGCGGCAGCGGCGGCTTGCGGGCCGATGGCCACGAGGCGGATGCCACCGCCGGCGATGCGCACCAGAGTGCGCAGGCGGTTCGGCAGGTCTTGGAGGGTTGGGCTCGTGCTCGGTGTGTTGGGATCGGTTGCGACCGGCAACGTCACGGTCGCTGCGGCCGTGCCGAGGTCGGCGAGGTTGGTGCGCAACTCGGTAGCGGCTGCGGCGTGGTCGTGGCCGTGCAAGAGCAAGACCAGCGGCACGAACGCCGCAGCCGGGCCAGCCGGGCGCTGCAGGATGGCCGCGAGGGTCGGTGCGCTGGCCAGGGGCAGGGGTTCGGGCTCAGGGCGCGCTTGGGCGCGCAGGGGCGCGAGCAGGACGAGGATCGACGCCAGGACGCAGTAGGAACGCAGGACGGCGAACGCGCGCATGCCGTTGGTTGTAGCGGCGCTCGGTCGGGTCACCCGCAGAAACCCAACCCCGCGAGCACCACCCCCTGCTCCCCCATCGCCAACCGCTCCCCCAGAAACGGATACAGCATGCGCCGTTCGCGCAGATCGTGGTGCAGCAGCAGGTTCTTGAACACCGCCTGCCGATCGAACAACTCCAACAGCCGCCGATCGTCGGGCGCCGCCACCAGCGCCGCCACCCGTTCGGCGAACTCCGCCAGAAATCCGCGCAGCTTGTCGTGCTCCCCGGTGAACAGCCGCACCGGCGCATCGGTCCCGTCGCCACCGAGCTCTGCATAACGCGGCAACACCAGCGTCTCTTCGTCCTGCATGTGCAACCTGAGGTGCCCCGCATACGTGGCCAGCGCCGCTTCGGCGCGCACATAGTCGCGGTCCAGCAAGGCCTGCTGGTGCACGAACAGCTCGTGGTCGAGCTGTTCGTGCAGCCCCATCATCACCGTCTCGAGGTCGCGCACCATCGCCCGGCCAGACTAACCGGCCACCGGGGCTGGCACCGCCACCGGGGCCAGTTTGGCCGTGAACGCGCGCAGGATCGGCGCCGCTTCGACGATGCGGAGCCCGGGGATGCGGGTGCGCTGCTGGACCAGTTCGGCGAACGCCTCCACCACCCAGTCGATGTGGCTCTGCGTGTAGACGCGGCGCGGCAGGCACAGGCGCACCAGGTCGTGGTCGGCGAGCACTTCGCGGCCGGTGGCCGGGTCCGGATGGCCGAACATCAGCGTGCCGATCTCGACGGTGCGGATGCCGCCCTGCAAGTAGAGCGCGCAGGCCAGCGCCTGGCCCGGGAGCTGTTCGGGAGGGAGATGCGGCAGCATGGCGCGCGCGTCGACGTAGACGGCGTGCAGCCCGTTCGGCTGCACCACCGGCACCCCGAGCGCTTGCAGGTGGCTGGCGAGATAGTGCGCGCTGGCTTCGCGGTAGTGCAGGTAGTCGGGGTCGAGCACTTCGCGCAGGCCCTGGGCCAGGGCGGCGAGGTCGCGGCCGGCGAGGCCGCCGTAGGTCGGGAAACCTTCGGTCAGGATCAGCAGGTCGCGCACCTTCTGGGCGATGTGGGCGTCGTTGCAGCACAGGAGGCCGCCGATGTTGACCAAGCCGTCCTTCTTGGCCGAGATCATGCAGCCGTCGGCCAGATCGAACATGGCGCGCGCCACGGCGGGCAGCGGTACGTCCTGCCAGTCGGGATCGAGGCGGTGGATCCACCACGCGTTCTCGGCGAAGCGCGCGGCGTCGAGGAAGAACGGAATGCCGTGCCGGCGGTAGAGCGCGCTCACCGCGCGCAGGTTGGCCATCGACACCGGCTGGCCGCCGACGCGGTTGTTGGTGATGGTGAGCAGGCCGATCGGCACACTGCCCTTGGGCTGGCGCAAGAGCCAAGCTTCGAGGCGCAGCACGTCGAGGTCGCCCTTCCAGAGGTTCGGCTGGGCGAGGTCGCGCGCCTGCGGCGCCACGAAGTCGACCGCGGCGGCGCCCAGGTATTCGACGTTGGCGCGCGTGGTGTCGAAGTGGGCGTTGTTCGGCACCGCCTGGCCCTTTTGCACGAGGCAGCCGAACAGGATGCGTTCGGCGGCGCGGCCCTGGTGCACCGGGAACACGTGCCGGTAGCCGGTGAGTTCGCGCACCACGGCTTCTAGTTCGTAGAACGAACGGCAGCCGGCGTAACTCTCGTCTCCGGTCATGATCGCCGCCCACTGCTGCGCGGACATCGCTCCGGTGCCGGAGTCGGTCAAAAGGTCGATCATCACGTCCTCGGCGCGCAGCAGGAACAGGTTGTGGTGTGCCTGTTCGAGCAGCGTGCGGCGCTCCTCGGCCGTGGTGATGCGGAACGGCTCGATGGCCTTGATCCGGAACGGCTCCAGCACGGTCTTCATGCGGGCAGTCTCGCCGTCCGGCGCGCCTGCCCAGCATGCGCACAGCGGCCCAGGACGACGCCGAACTCAGCCCAGGCAGCGCCGTGGGCGCATCGGGACGCTGCCGCCGGCCGCTCCGTAGCGGCCGGTGGTTCCCGCTCTGCGGCGGCCCAGATCGCGCCATCGGGTCGCCGCTGGGGCGACCCGGTCTTCTTCACAACGTGCCGATCCGCAGTTCCAGCCCGTTGCTGGTCAGCGCCAGCGGGTTGCCGACATACACCGCGGACTGCACCTGCACGGTCAGGCCGGGGAAGTTGGCCACTGGGTTGAGGAACCCGAGCACGGAGTTGGCCGAGGTGCCGGTCGGGAAGAACAACTGGTTGGCGAAGGCATCGTTGTGTTGCACGCAGCCAGTCGGCAGGATCGGAATCTGGATGCCTGGGTTGAACTGCGCCAAGCCGATCAGGATCGCCCCAAAGGCGGCGCCGTTCGGGATGTTGTTCGTGACCAGGGTGACGTTGTTGCCGACCACCGGACGTGCCGACGCGGCCAGGGCAAGACCGGTCTGGTCTGCAGCCGTCATGAATGGCATGGTCGCCGAGATGTCACGGTTGCCAGGATTGCGGCTGTTGGTGCCCGGGCTCCAGCCGACCAGCGCGGTGTGGGTGACGTTGTTGCCGGCCTGCCACCGGTACTCGACGGTGCCGCTCGCCGAGAACGCCGCCTGGAAGGTGCACAGATTGCCGGCGTTGGCGTACTCCGGCACGCCGAGCCAGGTCGCGTAGGCGGTGGTGCCGCTCGGGTCGACATCGAAGTGGATCGAGCCGACCGTGCGCGGGTCCAGGTCCTGCCACATCACGGCGAAGCGTTCGCCCTGGGTGCGCAGCAGCGTTTGGTCACCGTTGCAGCAGCCGGCATTGGTGCTGGCCGTCGGCCAGACATAACCATTGCTGGAGATGTAGAGGTCGCTGGTCACCAGACCCGAGGCCGTGGTGAACGCGAACGGCAGCGCCTGCGCTGCGGACACCACGTCGTCGCCCAGAGCGAGGTTCGGCGTGGTCGGCGTGTACCAGGCATTGCTGCCCGGCAGCACCACGTAGCCACCGTTGCTGGGGATCATCAGGATCGAGTTGGTGGTCGGCGCGGCCAGATCGAAAGTGCCGTTGGCGAACTGCTCGTAGAAGGTCGCAAACTGGTCGACGCAGCCGGTGCCGTAGGTGGTGCGCGAGGCGACCACACCGCCACCGCCCACCGAATAGTGGACGTTGCCGTTGAACACGCGCGGGTTGCAGCAGATCGCGGTGCCTGGGGCGCCGCCCGCGCTGGCGCCAGCCAACAGGGTCAGCTCGTTGTTGCTGTAGGTCTGGTTGGTGCCGGAGCCGGGCGTGGTGTTGCCGTTGCCGTTGGTGTAGTTCTGGCCGATGCCGGTGAAGGTGATCGCCATGCCATAGTTGCCGGGCGGCAGGGTGAAGGGCGTGATCACGCACGGCGACGGCAAGCCTGCGCCGAGCGCAGTGACGGGCCCCGATCCGCCGAGCGTCCAGGCCCCGGCGTTGGTGTCGTTGCCGACGTAGGTGCTGACGCACCAGCGCACGTCGAGCGTGCCGGCCGTGTTCACGGCCGACGACGAATTCACGTCGAACTGCGTGAAGGTGAGCGGCGCATTGACGACCAAGTCGAAGTAGATCGTCGAACCGGTGCCGAGCCCGTTGCCGCCGGCGAAGAGAGTGGAGAGCGGAGACTGCGCTGGCAGAGCCAGCGCGGTGGCGAGCAGAGCGCCACCCAGGAGGAGTTTGTGCATGGAGATCAGTCGAGGATGAAGCACGCCACCCGGCGCGCGCGGGCAGCGTAGCGACTGCCCCATCCGCCGCCAATCCGGTCGAGCCATGCGATGGGACCGCCCGGATCGCCCTCATGCGTAAGAGCGCAACTCAGCCCAGGCCGGCCCGCAGCAGCGCCTGGAACAGCATCTTGAACGTGCCGAGCGGCTGCCCGCGGTAGGTCACGTCCGCACCACACAGCACGATGCGCCCCTTGCCCACGGTGGCGCACAGCACCGCCGCCTTGCCGACCAAGAACTCCTCGCCCAGCAGCCAGCCGCTCAGCAACGGCTCCTGCCGGCGGTACCGCGCCACCACGTCGACCTTCGGCGTGTCGCCCACCACTTCGAGGATCGGCGAGCTGTTGTTGACCATCGCCGCCAGCGCGCGCGACGACCCGCGGCTCAGCGGGTGCCAGCCGTCGAGTTCGAGCGCCAGCAGGCTCCCCGGCACGTAGAACTCGTCGCGCGTGGTGCGCCGTTCGCCCTCCGCCCGGCTCGCATCCACCACGTGGGTGCCGACCTGCACCGGCAGGCCGAAGTGCCGGATCACCTTCTCGCACTCGGAGCCGAGCGCCACCAACGTGCCGCCTTGCTCGACGAACGCCCGCAGCGCCGGCACCGTGCGTTCGGCGGTGAGCTGGGTGTTGCGCGCGGCGAGGTTGCTCCAGTCCTCGAACGGTGGCAAGGCACGGGCCAGGGCTGCGTAGTCCGGCGGCGAACGGCGCTGCGCCGCGCGTTCGAGATCGCGCGCGCCCGGCAGGCCGGTGTGGAACAGCAGCACGTCGAAGTCCCGGGCCAGCTCCCCCGCTTCGATGCGGTCGCCCCACACCTGCTGCACCGGGAACTCGAATTCCCGCAAGAGCCACTGGTCCCAGCCGGTCGGCATGTGCCCGCCGAAGGTGTCGAACAGGCCGATGCGGCTCTGGCGCAGCGGTTCGTACTGCCAACGGTTGCGACCGCCGGCCGTTGCCTGCACACCGAGCTCCTGGGCGGCACCGGCCAGCACCGACTGCGCTGCGGGGGTCGCTGCGACGTGGTAGTGGCCACCGGCCACCGACCACGACACCGGCACCCCGGCGGCCAACAGCCGGTTCACCGCCACCACGGCATGGCTGTCGCGACCGTCGATGCGGTAGCCCTCGTCCGCCCCGGCCGGCGCGGGCGGGGCGCTGGGCGCGAACGCATCGCACTCCCGGTACTCGGTGAACGGCCCCTCCAACGCATCGAAGCAGCGTTCCACCTGCACGTCCATCTGCATGGCCAGCGTCCAGCCCGCGGCGTCGTACGGCGGCACCGGCTTGCCGTCCTTCTGGTCGTTCGGGTGCCACTGCGGCTCGAACATGTCGAGCACGTGCGGCCGGTACGCCTGGTCGCACCGCACCACGAACGAACCCGCGGGCATGGTCACGCCGTTCATGGCAAACGCCGCGGTGGCGCGGTGCACCTGCACCCCACAGCGCCGCAGCGCCCGCACCAGCCGCTGCGCGGCACTCCAGTCCGGTTGGTCGGCGCGCAGCACGTAGGCGCGCGGGTCCCGCAGCAGCGGGTCCTGGAACACCGAGTCCGGTTCCGCGCGCCGGCGCGCCGCTTCGACCAGGTACGGGGTCGGTGTCCAGTGGTCGCGCGAGCCGCGTTCGATCGAGCGGCGCGCCATGGTGGCGATGCCCGTTTGCAGTTCGCGGCGGTAGCGCGCGGCGTAGTCGAGGATCGCGAAGTTGGCGGTCTGCAGGTACTCGACCGTTTGCCTGGCGTGCCAGACCTGCGGCAGCACCGGATCGGGGTAGTCGCCATACGGCAGCCGGCGCTCGAGCCCGGGCCGCAGGGGCGTCGGCTCCGGCCGGCCGAACGCTTCGGTCAGGATGCCGATCACGTTGTGGAAGTAGTTGGTGGAACGCAGGCCGCCGTTCCACCAGCCCGAGTAGGGCGCGCCGCTGCGCGAGATCACCCCTGGCTTGCCTTCGGCGGCGAAGCGCTGGTTCATGTGCGCGGCCACGATCTCGATGCCGCGTGTGATCATCGGATCGGTGTAGTAGTTCTGTGGATCGCGGAACGGCGGGGTGAACAGGATGGTGCCCGCCGGCGCCGTCTGGTGGTGGTTGTAGACGATCTGCGGGCACCAGTCGGCGTAGAACACGCGGTTGACGTTCTGCGCCTCCAGCTGGTTGCAGATGTAGAAATCGCGGTTGTTGTCGTGGCCGATGTAGCGCTGGTAGAGCACCGGGATGGTCATGCTGCGCGTCGCCCGGTAGGCGTTCGCCACCAGCTCATAGCCGTCGGGATTGACGGGGCAGGCCAGCAGCACCACTTCGTCGAGGATGCGCTGCACTTCGGGATCGCGGCGCGCCACCATCTGCCAGACCAGTTCGATCAGGTTCTGGCCGGCGATCGCCTCGGTGGCGTGCAGGCCGGCGTCGATCCAGACGAACGCGCGGCCCTCTTCGGCGAGTGCTTGGGCCGCGCTGGGGTCGACCCGGCCCTGGGCCAGGGTCTGGGCGATGGTGCGCAGCCGTTCGAGGCGGGCCAGATTCTGTGGGGAGCTGAGCACCACCATGGCCATGCGCTGGCCATAGCTGGTCGGGCCGATGTCGACGATGCGCATGCGGTCGGTGTGCTTCCCGAGCTGGTGGAAGTAGGCCATCATGTCGGTGTAGTTGCACAGCCGGTGGTCGGCGCCGACTGCGTGGCCGAGCACGTCTTCCGGGGACGGGGCTTGGGCGTGGAGGTTTTGCCCGGGCAGCAGCAACGCCCAGGCTACGGCCAGGGAGGCGAGCGTCTGGATGGACCTTGGAACGGCGAGGCGGAGCGACAGCCGACGACGCGTGCGGGACACCATGCGCGGATCCTAGGAGTCCTCGGCATGGGATGCGACGTGGCCTTCGCAGCGGGTTCGGAACGAGGATCCAGCACTTCGGGGAGGTGGGCGCCCGACTACGCTTCTTCGCAGGGACTTGTGGTCGAGCTTGGTGATGGTCCCTCGCCTGCTGCGTGGCTGCCGCTGGCTGATTCTGTTGGCAAACCAATCCAATCGCACTTCGGTACGAACATGCCCCTTGACACGACCGGCACAGCGTGGCAGCATCCAGGCGGCGGGTTCGGACGTGCCCGCACCTCAGGGATAGGCCTCAGGACGTCCAAAGCAGGGACATCATGCAGTATACTGCCCCCCCCCCGGTGGTTCTCCCGCGGGCCGATCGCTTCGGCACGCCCTCGCCGTAGGCCTCGCTGAAGTCTGCCGCGGCGGCACAGTCCGGCGCGGCGCACTTGGCCAACTGGCGATGAAGCCATGGGCATCGATCCCGCGCGCTTCGAGCAGAACATGGATGCCCACGCCAGCAATACCCTGCTGCCGAGCCACTTTCACACCTTCCTGAACTTCCCCTTCGAGGTGCGAGTCTATGTGCCGTAGTCGCCTCTATGTGCCGTAGTCGCCATCCGCAAACTTCCAACCCTTCCGCGGAGACCACCATGCCATCCTCACACAGGTGCTCTCGCATCGCTGCTCTGAGCAGGCTCGGCTTCACCCTCGCGCTCATGGCCCTGGCGGTTCGCGCCCAGAACCCTGTTCTGGCACCGACCTCTAACGTATCCATCGTTGTCAATGGACCGTTGCGCTACAGCTCCATCGACATCCCGAGTGGGGTGACCGTCCGGTTCGTCGCGCCGGGGGCCGGCTGGACTTCCGTGCCGGGCATGCCTGCAATCGTCTCGTGCGATGGGGATGTCGTTGTGCGCGGCGCCCTCTCCGTCGAGGGAACCGGTTCCAGCTTGTACCCTGCAGGTTGGGTCACCCTCGGCGAGGGCAATCCCGGCACCTATTGCGGAGTCATCCCGATTCCTGCCGCCCAAGGTGGTCGCCATGCGGGCACCTACGGCACCGTCCTGCCCTTCAGCCTCGAGGGTGGCAGTCGCGGCGGCGACATGGTCGTGTACACCCAGGGCTGCTGGACATTCCGGTACCGCAACGCCGGCGGCATGGGCGGGGGTACCCTGGTCCTGCTCGCTAGTGGGCGCATCGACATCCACGGCCAAGTGACTGCAGACGGCATCCACTACGGGGACAGCGGCTACGAAACTTCCGGCGGCGGCTCGGGTGGCTCGATCCTGCTGCGCTCCGCATCGACCGTCACCGTCTTCCCCACCGGCAGCGTG
>JAEUHP010000130.1 GCA_016795295.1 Planctomycetota bacterium
CCACCGACCCGATCGAACAGTTCGCGGCGGTAGAGACTCGCATAGACGAGGCAATTGCCGGCGCAGAGCCGCCGCCGCGTCACCGGCAGCGTCACCAACGGCCGCTGCTCCTGCCCGAACGTCCGCCCGAGCGGCGTGGCAACGTCGCCACCCTGTTCGAGCAGGGCCCCGAGCAGCCGTTCGACGGCGCGCGGGTCGAGCCGATCGTCGGCGTCGAGCGGCAGCACGAACGGACTGCGCGTGGCCCGCACGCCGGTGTTGCGCGCCGCGCCGAGCCCCTGGTTCGGCTGGCGCACCAAGGTGATGCGCCGCGCCGGGAACTCGGCTTGCAGGGCCTCGGCGACCGCGGCCGTGGCGTCGGGACTGCCGTCGTCGACCACCACGATGTGCAGCAGCGGCCAGGTCTGGGCCACCGCGCTGGCCACCGCTTCGCGCAGGAAGTGCGCGTAGCCGTGGCACGGAATCACGATCGCGACTTCGGGCAGCCCAGGGGTCACCCGCCTTGGATCGACCGATGGCACCGCCGATCTGGAGCCGCCACCACCCGGCCGGTAGCGTCGCACCATGGCCCCCGCCCCGGTCCTGTTCTGCAGCCACGTCGCCGAATGGGGCGGCGCCGAGGCAGTGCTGATCGACCTGCTGGGCGAACTCGACCGCAGCCGCTTCGCGCCGCATCTGGCCGGTCCGAGCACAGGCCCCTTGCCCGACCGGGCGCGGGCCCTCGGCGTGCCCGTGCACGATTGGCCGTTCGGTGCGAGCCGGCTGGCCAAGTGGCTCGCCATCCCGAAAGCCACCCGCCGCCTGCGGCAGCTCGCCGGCCAGGTGGGCGCCAGGGTGCTCTACGCCAATTCGGCGATCGCGGGTTACGCCGCCGTGCGCGCCCAGGGTCCGAGCCTGCCGTGCCTGTGGCACCTGCACCTGGTCGCCGAAGCGTGGCTGCTGCGGCGCGGCGTGGCCCGGGCCGCGGGGCTGGTGGCACCGGCGCGCGCGTGCCTCACGCGGCTGCCGGCGGCCGTCCAGGCGCGCGCCCACGTGGTGCCGAACGGGGTGCCCGAGCGCTGCTTCCGGGCGACCGGCAGCGGCTTGCGGGGAGAGCTCGGCATGCGCACCGACCCAGGCGCCGAACTGCTGGTGGGCATCCTCGGCCGCCTCGACCCGCAGAAGGGCCACGAAGTGCTGCTGCGGGCCTTGGCGACCCTGCGCGCGCCGTGGCGGCTCGTGGTGGTCGGCGGCGAAGCGTTCGCCGCGGGCATGCCGCGGGTGCGGGGCTACGCCGAACAGCTGCGCCGGCTGGCCGCCGAACTGGGCATCGACGGCCGGGTGAGCCTGCTGGGCCACCGCACCGACGTGCCCGAGCTGATGGCACAGCTGGACGTGGTGGTGGTGCCCTCGGTCGGCACGGAAGCCGCACCGCGCGCCATCGCCGAGGCGCAGGCGGCCGGGCGCGCCGTGGTCGCCAGCCGGATCGGTGGCGTGCCGGAACTGATCGCGCACGGCAGCACCGGCTGGCTGGTCGAGCCGAACCAACCCGCGGCCCTGGCGACGGCACTCCAACAGCTGGCGGAGCAGCCGGAGCAGCGCCAGCGGCTCGGGGCGGCCGCCCGCGCCTTCGCCGAACGGCACTACCGCATGGCGGCGTTCGCGGCCGGGGTCGAGGCGGCGCTGGCGGCGACCCTGGCCAGCCAGGCGCGGGGCGCTGACGGGACGCGATGAGCCTCGGCCGGCCCGCCCAACCGGGGCCGGTGCAGAAGCCAGCGACGGTGCCCACCGGACAGTGCGAACGGACAGGGCGACCGGACAGGGCGACCGGTCAGCCCTGAGCCACCAGTCAGCCCTGAGCCATTTGGGCCAGGGCGGACTTGGCGATGCTCTTGTCGGCAGGCTTGCCGCGCGGCTTGCGCTGGCCGAGCAGTTCGCGGCTGAGCGACTCCTCGAGCTCCTGGTCGCGCTGCCGACCGGCCTGGCCGAGCCCCGCTTCGAGTTCACGGGCCGCCGCGGCGGAAGTGCACACCAGGCGCTGGGCCTGAGCCGCAGCGTCGTAGTGACGAGCGCCGGGCTGCACGGCCACCAAGCGGGCCCCGTCGTGGGCGGTCACCAGGGCGCCGTCACCGACTTCGAGCCAGCTGCCGCGAGCGACCACGTTGTCGCGCTCGCTCCAGCGATCCCGGCTCTGCGGGTCGATCGGCCGCTCGTCGTCGAGCAGGTAGGTCGGGGTCACATCGTAGTGCTTGCACAGGGCGAGCAGCATCGGCAAGGTCGGCTGGGAGCGGCCCTGTTCGAGATGCGACATGGTCGCGGGGCGAACCCCCAGGACCTTGGCCGTGAGGCCCTGGGCCTCGCGCTTCAGACGGGTGCGAAGGTAGAAGAGCTTGAGATGCAGGCGCCGCATGGGAGAGGAACGGGAAGGGGAGTAGGCGAGACCGCTCCGGGGGACTCCGTTTGCGATCTGCGAAAGTCTAGCACTTCCAGCAGAAAGCGGCGTTCTGTGCAGAGAACCAGAGTCCCCGGCTGAAACTGGGGAACCGACGAGACGTTGGCAAGGGTGGCAGGCTCGGGGCATGCTGACGGGGCGCTGCGAGGGCGCCCTGCCGAGCCACATGACACCTAGCTGGATACCGCCGGAAGTAACTCTCTACGGCCGCGGGCGTGGCGAGGATCTGCGGAATGCAGCAGAACTCGGGATCGCGGTCGCCGCAGCACGCAACGTGACCGAGTGGCAACTCGTGGCCGGCCCCATGGGGATCGAACTGCACGCGCCAACGGCTCTGGGCGGCCTGTCGGTGGCACTCAATGCGGCGCAAGGTCCCTTGGCAAGGCGGCTTCGCGGTGCGCGCCGCGAAGACCCACTGGCGCGCGCCGTTGGACTGCAGCGTCAGGGGCCCCCGCCGCGGGTGTTGGACGCCTGCGCGGGCCTGTGCCGAGACGCCATGGTGCTTGCCGAATTGGGATGTTCGGTCCTGGCCCTCGAACGCATCCCAGCCCTGGTGCTGCTGGCGCGCAGCGCCGCCCTCGGCCTGCGCAGCCGGGATCGACTGCGCATCGAGTGCGCGGCCGCCGAGCCCTGGCTGGCGAAACTGCCGGCCGACCAGGCCCCGGCGGTGGTCTACCTCGACCCGATGTTCGAGGAAGGAGGCGACGCCGCCGTGAAGAAGGACCTGCAGGTGCTGCGCCTGCTCGCGGGACCACCGGACGACCCGGCGGCCCTGTTCGCGGCCGCGCGGGCGGTGGCGCGAGAGCGGGTGGTGGTGAAGCGGCATGGCCGCCTGCCGCCGCTGGCCGAGGGGGTGTCGTTCGTGGTGCCCGGCGAACGGGTGCGCTTCGACGTGTACCTGAACCCGGTCAGCGCTGGCCCAGCCACGCCACCGCCGTGAACGGCGCGCGCTCGAACGTGCGGTCCGGCGGGCTCGGCAGGCGCGCCAGCAGCGGCGCCACTTCGTGGTTGCGCAGGCCCGACAGCACCAAGGCGCTGCGCCTGGTCCACAGCGCCAGCAGGCCGGGCAGGGCCGCGTGCTGTTCGGCGGCGGTCAAGTTGGCCACCACCAGGTCGGCGGGAGCCAACACTTCGGGGCCACCGCGGCGCACCACGGCGGTGGGCAGCAGTTCCTGCGCAGCGGCCACCGCCTCGGCCTCGATGTCGCAAGCCTGCACGGCAGGGCAGCCGCGCTGCACGGCGTAGAGCGCCAGGATGCCCGAGCCGGTGCCGACGTCGGCGCAGCTGGCCGGCGCGTCCCAGACCGCGTGCAAACAGCACAGCGCCGCCTGGGTCGATGCGTGCTCGCCACTGCCGAACGCGTTGCCGCGCGGCACCACCAGTTCGATCCCGTTGAAGCCTGCGGGGCGCTCGACCCACGGCGGCCGCACCAACAGATCGTTGGCCACCAGGATCGCCGCGTCGTGTTCGAGGCCGGTCACCGCAGCGGCCGTCGGATCGTGCGGCAGTTCTTCGACCTGCAACCCGGCGAACGGCGGCCGCGGCAGAGCATCGCGCAACCACACCAGGATGGCCTCGTCCTGCTCGAGCACGCCCTCGAGCTCGCAGTGCACGTGCAGCCAATCGAGCGCGGCCTCGCGGTCGGCGCCGCGCAGGGCGAACACGCGCAGCAAGGCACTCACCGGTGCGCCCCGGCCAACGCCACGGCGCGGGCGGCGATCGCCTCGGGCTCGACCATGCGGCCGATCGCGTCGTAGCCCTCGGCGAGGTGGCCGGTGACCGGGCCGAGCAGTTCGACGCCGCGCTGGCGCAACGCGGCCACGTTCTGCTGCACCGCGGGGGCCAGCCACATGGCGTCGTTCATCGCCGGGCACACCAGCAGCGGGCAGCGGCAGGTGAGCGCCAGCAGCGCCACCGGATCGGCCGCGGCGCCGAGCGCGAGCCGCGCCAGCAGGTCGGCGGTGGCCGGCGCGACCACATAGACCTGCGCCCAGCGCGCCGCAGCGATGTGCGGCGGACTGCCATCGGCGTCGATCTGTGTCGACGACAGGATCACCGGGCGACCGGTGAGACCGGCGAAGGTCACCGAACCGACGAAGTCGAGAGCCTGCGCGGTCATCGCCACCCGCACTTCGTGGCCCTGCTGCACCAGGCGGCTGGCCAGGTAGGCGAGTTTGTAGGCGGCGATGCCGCCGCCGATGCCGAGCAGGATGCGCGCGGTCATGGCCAGATCAGCGCTTCGACGGAGCGGATGGTCTCGGCGAGGTCGCGGTTCTCGACGGTGATGTCGTACATCGGCACGCCGGCGACGATCTCGCGCGCGGCGGCCAGTTCGTCTTCGGCGATGCGCAGCCGCTGGCTGATCTCGGTCTGGTCGTTGCTGCCGCGCTTCTCCAGGCGGCTGCGCAGCTCCGCCAAGCTCGGCGGCGCGATGAACACGTAGAGCCCCGGGATGCCGCGTTCGCGCAGTTGCCGGGTGCCCTTGACCTCGATCTCGAGCAGGAACGTCTTGCCGCGGGCCAGCGCTTGGTCCATCGGCCAGCGCGGGGTGCCATACAGGTTGCCGTTGTAGCTGGCCCACTCCAGGAACTGGTTCTCGGCGACCCGCCGCTGGAAGTCGTCGCGCGACAGGAAGTGGTAGTCGACGCCATCGCGTTCGCCATGGCGCATCGCACGCGTGGTCGCCGACACCGAGAACTCGACGTCGGGCCGCTGCTTCAGTGCCCGGCAGACCGAGGTCTTGCCAGAACCCGACGGGCCGGAGACGACGACCAAGCGACCGGGAGAGGCACTCATTGCAGGTTGGCGAGTTGTTCCTTGATGCGTTCGAGCGCCGACTTCATCGCCACCACGGTGTGGGCGAGCGCGGTGTCGGGCGACTTGGCCCCGAGCGTGTTGGTCTCGCGCAGCAGTTCCTGGAGCAGGAACTCGAGGCGCCGGCCGACTTCGCCGCCGGCCGACAGCACGGCCCGGAACTCGGCCAGGTGGGCACGCAGCCGCTGCAGCTCTTCGGCGGTGTCGACGCGATCGGCGTAGATCGCCACTTCACGCACCAGATCGACGGCGGGCACCGGCCCTGGCGCGTGCGCCGCGACGAACTCCTGCACTCGCTGGAGCAAGCGCTCGCGGTAGGCGGTGACCAACGCCGGAGCGCGGGTGGCGGCATGGTCGGCGAGTGCGGCGAACTCGTCCAAGCCCGTGGTCACGGCCGACAAGGTGGCGCGACCGTCGGCAGTGCGATGCTGGACCAACTGGTCCAGCGCCTGCTGCAGCAGCCGCGCACACCGCTCGGGCAGTGGCTGGCTGGTCTGGGGCTCACCACGGCCCCCGCTCGCGGCGGCGGCCAGCACATCGGCCAGGGTTGGCTGTGGCAGGCCGAGCTCGGCCGCCAGGGCGCGCAGCTGCGCCGCGGTGGCGGCAAAGCGCGTGCGATCCAGAGTGGTGGCACCGGGTCCGACCAGTTCGGCGGCGACCGAGACGGTGCCACGAGCCAGGCGTGCGCGCACCGCCTCTTCGATCGCCGCCTCGAACGGCTGGCAGGCCGTGGGCAGCCGCAGGCGGACCGCCAGGCCGCGGCCGTTCACGCTGCGCACTTCGAAGCGCAGTTCCCCGAGTTCGGTGGCACCGGCCGCCGTTCCGACGCCGGTCATGCTGTGCACGATGCTGGCCACGGCGGTGGGGCCGCGGGGCCGGCGCCGCGCGCCGGCCGCGGCGCGCTCAGGCGACGTTCCAGGTGGCGTTGATCAGGATCGCCGCCCCGCAGAACACTGCCGCGCACAGGAAGGTGAAGCGGTTCACGCCGCCGCTCTTCACACCGAAGGTCTCCGCACCGACACCGCCGAACGCTTCGGCGAGGCCGCCGCCCTTCGATTCTTGCAGCAGCACGACGATCGTCAGCAACACCGACGAAGCGAAGAACAGGATCCAACCGAGATAATGCAGAAACACCATGACGAGAGGGGGCCGCGTTCGGCCAGTGAGAGTGGAAACCGGTGGGAGTAAAAGCCGGAAATCGGGATGAGAGTGGGTCGGGCCGGATCAGGCCGGCGCACGGTCGTATTCGACGATCGGCAAGAACGTCTCGGCCTGCAGGCTGGCGCCGCCGACCAGAAGACCGTCGACGTGCTCGACGGCCATCAGATCCTTGGCGTTGTCGGGCTTGACGCTGCCGCCGTAGAGCACCCGCACCAGGTTGGCCGCGGGCTCGCCGACGCGCACGGCCAGCCACTTGCGGATCATCTTGTGGGTCGCGCCCACCTGCTCGGTGGTCGCGGTCTCGCCGGTGCCGATCGCCCAGACCGGCTCGTAGGCGATGGTCAGACGATGGCAGTCCTCGACCTTGACCTTCTCGAAGCCGGACTCGAGCTGGCGCTTCAGCACCCGCTCGGTGCGGTTGCCTTTGCGCTCGTCGAGCGTCTCGCCGATGCAGTAGATCGGCAGCAGGTCGCAGTCGAGCGCTGCGCGCACCTTGCGACCCATCCAGTCGTCGGGTTCGTGGAACACATGGCGACGTTCACTGTGGCCGATCAGGACCCGATCGGCGCCGACTTCGCGCAGCATGCGCGGCGCGACTTCGCCGGTGAACGCGCCGTTGGCCTCGAACCAGAGGTTCTGGCCGCCGATGCCCAGCGGGGAGCCTTGCGCCACTGCAGAGACATCGGCCAAGTAGATGGCCGGCACGAAGAACGCAACCTCGCGGTCGCCGCCGTCACCGAGCCGCCCCTTGACCGTCTTGATCAAGTCGAGCGACCGAGCGCGGTCGAGATTCATCTTCCAGTTGCCGGCGATGTACGGTTTGCGAGCGCGATTCGTCACGGGGCATGCACCTCGTCGTCGAGAGGACCGGGGTTGGCCCCGGCGGCGGTGACCGCCGAGTCGGCAGCCAGGGGCCGCGACCAGCGGCGCCCACAGAATGGAACGAGGCGCCGCAATTCCGCCGCCAATTGCGCAAATTCTGCAGGGCGCAGCGCCTGCCGGCCATCGCAGAGCGCCCGTTCGGGGTCGGCGTGGACCTCGATCAACAGCCCGTCGGCACCCGCCATCAGGGCCGCTTTGGCCATCGGCGCGACCAGCTCGGCGCGGCCGGTGCCGTGGCTCGGATCGACCACCACCGGCAACCCGGTGCGCTGGCGCAACACCGGCACCGCGGTCAGGTCGAGCAGGTAGCGGGTCGACGGATCGAAGCCGCGCACCCCACGTTCGCAGAGCACCACTTGGTCGTTGCCGCCCTGCAAGATGTAGTCGGCGGCGGCCAGCAGTTCGTCGATCGTGGCGGCGGCGCCGCGCTTCAGCAGCACCGGCTGGCGCAGGCGGCCGACTTCGCGCAACAGCGGAAAATTCTGCATGTTGCGGCTGCCGATCTGCAGAACCGCCGCGCTGCCGGCGACCAATGCCACGTCGCGTGGATCGAGCACCTCGGTGACCACCGGCAGGCCGGTGCGGCGGGATGCCGCGGCCAGCAATTCGAGCCCGGGGCCGCCGAGACCCTGGAACGACTGGGGCGAGGTGCGGGGCTTGAACGCACCGCCGCGCAGGGCGGCCGCGCCGGCGCCCGCCACCGCATCCGCGACGGTGTCGAGCAGTTCGCGCGTCTCCACTGCGCACGGACCGGCGATCAGGGCGAAGTGGTCGCCGCCGATCTGCACGCCGTTGCCGAACTGGACCGTTTGCCGCACGTCGAAGGGGTGTGGATGGGGTGGAAAGAGCCGGGAGACAATAGGCAGCGGCTTCGGGAGGGTCAACGTCGCCCCGGCTCGGTTCGACCTTCGTTGGTCTGAGGCAGGGCATCCCGCCCGAGTGCGGCCCGGTAGTCGACGTGCGCCCGACAGTATTCGAGCTGGGCGTCGACCGCCAACAGCCGGGCATCGGCGAGCTGGGCTTCTCGCAGCTGCACCTGGAGCAGGTTGCTGCGGCCGAGCAACAGAGCGCGCTCCTCGGCAGCCACCACTTCGCCGGCCAGCGCGACGCTGCGTTCGGCCTCCTGCAGCTGCGCGCGCGCCTGGCCGAGAGCCGAACGCGCATCGGCCAGCTCGTTGGCGATGCGCTCGTAGGCCCAACGCTGCTCGAGCTGCAAACGGCTCAACTGCGCACGGGCCTGTTCGGCGCGGCCGAGCGCCTCGCGCCGACGCACCGGGAACTTCAGCTCGCCACCGACGAACAAGCCATTGCGGTCGAGATCGCGGTACGGGTCGTCGCCGAGCGCCCGAGTGGCCTCGACGATCAGGTCCACGTTCGGCCAAGCCTGGTTGTCGGCCAGCGCCAGGTCGGTCTCGGCGCGTTGGCGCTGCAGATCCAGCCGCCGCAGCTCGGGACGCCATTGGCTGGCCAGCGCGAGTTCCTGGGCGGCGTCCAGATCCCGGATCTGCGGCAGGGCGAACCCCGGCGGCAGGCGCTTCGACTCGGGCACGATCGGGGCGTCGTCGGGACCACGCAGGAACAGGGACAGTTCGAGCGCGGCCTGCTGGAGCTGGCGCTCGGCGCGCGCCACGAACACCGCGCGCTGAGCCAACAGCCGGTTGTTGTCGACCACGTCGATCGGCGCCAACAGCTGGCTCTGGACCGCGCGCTGCAGGTCGGCACTCCGGCGCTTGGCCAGCGTCAGGAGGTCTTCGGCCACCACCACCCGCAAGCCGGCCGCGACCCACTGGTAGTAGGCACGCCCGGCGGCCCGCACGAAGTCGATGCGGGCGCGTTCGATCACCGGCTCGGCGATCGCGAGGTCCAGCTCGGCCTGGCGCAGACCCGCACGGCGGCGGTCGATGCTGCGGTCGCGGAGCAGCGGCAATCGCGCGCCCAGCAGCAGTTCGCCGCCTTCCTGGGTGCGGTTTTTGTCGTAGTCCGGCAGAACGCCTTCGCTGACCCGGTAGCCACCGTAGATCGTGTCGCCGGTCGTCAAGGGCTGCTCGAGCAGCCCCTGGAAGGTGGTTGCGTCGTCGTAGTAGCCCTGCACCTTGCCGCCCACCTTGGCCGACAGGTTGGGATCGAAGCCGCCTTGCGCCGACTGCAGCCGGCCAGCCGCCAGATCGCGTTCCAGCAAAGCGCTCAGATAGGGCGGGTAGCGGCTGGTGACCGAGGCCAGGACTTCGTCGAGGCCCAGCGAACGTTCGCCCGACGCTCCGCCGCGCTGGTCCCCGCCACTCTGGTCTCCGCCACTCTGGCCTGCCCCGCCCTGAGCCACCGCAGCCGCCGTTGCCGAATCCGCCCCAGGCGCTGGGCCAGAACCGTCCACCGCGACGGCGCCCGCCCCACCAGCGGGCTGCGACGGCGCCTCCGCGTGGCCCAGAGGATCCGCGGCCGTCAGGTCGCCCAGGGCCGCCGCCACCGGCGGAATCCAGGCCGCAGGCGGCGGCGGGTCGCTGGCGCAGGCCGCGAGCACGACGCAGCCCGCCAGCAGCCGGGCCGGCGCGCCGCACACCCTCACTTGCCGCCTCCGCCAGACTCGCCTTCCAGGCCGCCGAGCGGGCGCTGGAGACTCGGCGGGAAACCATTGAGCTGCCGCCAGATCTCGAAGCCGAGCGACACGCGGTCGAGCACGATCCAACCCTTGGCCATGGTGCCCTGGCGCAGCCAAGCAACCGGCCAAGCATGTGGATTCTGGCTCTCGCTCACCTTCTCGAAAGTCAGCACCCGGCGCAGCCAATCGACGACCGGGCCTTCCGGCTCGCGGAATGCGCGTTCGTCGGGCTCCACCATGACACGGAACTTGCCGCTGCCCTGGTCGAAGCGATCGACGAACAACACCTTGCCGCCGAACGTGCCGATGGCAGCCGACGGCCAGCCAACCCATTGGATCGCCGGCCAACCCTCGAACTGCAGCCGCACGTGGCGACCCACGTCGATGAACGTCACGTCGTTGCCGTCGACCAGCAGCTCGACCGCGAACTGCCGCCGCGCCGGCACCAGCATCGCCAGCGTCGTGCCCTGCTTGACGAAGCCCCCGCCCTGGCCATTGGCGAACAGCCGCTGGACGTAGCCGGCCACCGGCGCGGTGATGCTCTGCGCGCGCTGCCGCTCGAGATCGCGCTGCAGCCGCAGCACGCTGCCCTCGGCATCGGCGACGTCGCCGGCCGCAGCGTCACGATCGGCCGTGGCGGACTGCACCTTGGCCGCTTCATCGCGCTCGACGCGCACCCGGGCGCTGCGGCGCGCGCGCAACTGCGCTTCGGCACCCGCCACGGCAGCTTGCCGCGCTGCGAGTTCGGCCGTGGCGATGCGCCGCTGTTGCTCGGCGTTGGCGAGCTCGATGGCGGCGCCGATCCGGTCGGCGACCAGCCCGGTCCACATCCTCTCCGCGGCCTCGCGGAAACGCAGCGTGGCCTCGGCCACGGCGACCGCCTGCAGCGCCACCTGCACGGCCTGTTCGGCGGCGGCGATCTCGTCGTCGGCGAGCCGCATCGCCGCCTCGCGCGCTGCCGTGGCCGCGGCGATGCGCTGGTCGTACTGCCCGAGCTTGGCTTGGGACGCGGTGCGCTTCTGCTCCGCCGCCACGAGCTGATCCTGGAGCCGTTCCAACAGCCGCGGGTCGTTGTCGGCGAGGTCGACCAAGGGCTGGCCGGCTTGCACCTGATCGCCTTCGCGTACGTGCCACTTCAACACCAGGCCGTCGACCCGCGCTTGCACCGGCATCGGCCGATCGACCGGGTTCAACTCCACCACCCGGCCTTCGCCGGGCAGGTTCTGCTGCCAGGGGGCGAACGCCAGCACGAACGGCGTGACCACCAGCAGCACCAGCAAGTAGCGGCCGATCCGCCGGGGAGCACGCCGACCCTCGGCCTGGTCCAAAGCACCCAACTGGTCGGCTGGATACTGGAACACGGCACGCGCCGAGGCACTCACGACGCACCTCCGGACCCTGTGGTGCGGCTCGGGCCTTGGTCATCGTCGAGCTCGAGCGCGATGCGTCGCCCGCAGGCGGCGACCACGTCCGGCATCTGGGTGACGACGAGCACGGTCCATTGGTGCTGTGCGCCGAACAGGTGCTCGACCACGTGCGCGCGGACCTTGGGCGTCAGCATGTCGAGAGCCCCGTCGAGCAGCAGCAAGCGCGGCTCGCCGAGGATCGCCCGCGCCAGCATCAGGCGGCTCGCCTGGCTGCTGCTGAGCGGTTCGCCGCGCGTGGTGAGGCGCGTGTCGAGGCCCTGCGGCAGCGCCAGCACTTCGTCCCACAAGCCGACGTTGTCGAGTGCTTGGCGCACCTGCTCGGGGCTGATCCCACTCCGCCCGAACCGCAAGTTGTCGAGCACGGTGCCTTCGACGATCTCGGTGCCGTGCACCAAGGCGAACTCGTTGCGCAACGTGTCGAGGCGCAGCTGGCGAAGATCGAGGCCGTCGACGGTCACATACCCTCCGGACGGCTCGCGCAGGCAGAACAACACGTCGAGCAAGTGGCTGGCCACCCCGCCCGGGGATCCGACCAGGGCGATGCGTTCGCCAGCCGCCACTTCGAGATCGAACTCGCGCAGCGCGTGCGGGCTGTCGGCACGGTTGCTGGTCACCCCGTGCAGGCGCAACGCTGCGCCGCGGGTGGTCGGCCGGTGGTCTTCGCCGTTCTGGCGCTCGAGCGGCAAGTCGACCAAGTGGCCGAGTTTGTCCGCGGCCGCGCATGCATCGTAGAACACGTTCAGGATCTCACCGAGTTTGGTCAGATTGGCGACCGCGGCCGTGACGATCAGCTCGCTGGCCACCAACTGGCCGGGCGTGAGCTGCTGGTCGATCACCAGCCAACCGCCGAAGCCGAGCACGGCAGTGCTGGCGAGCACCTGCAGGCCGAGGGTTGCGCAGACCTGGCGAAACCAGACCCGGAAGTGGTTGCGCCGTGCCGCCAGGTAGCTGTGGCACAGCTCGTCCGTGCGCTGCCGCGCGAACGACATGCCACCGGCCGTGCAGAACGCCGTGGTGTGGCGCGCCAGCTCTTGGAGCCAGGCTGCGACTTCGTACTTGGTGCGCGACTGAGCGACCGCGGTGCGCACGCCGCCGCGGCCGAAACCGAACACCACCACCGCCAACGCTGCCAGCAAGGTCAGCGTGAAGTACAACAACAGCGGGTGGTAGAACGACAGAACGGTCAGCCCGACACCGCTCTGCAGCACCAGGTTGGTGAGTGCCACCAGCAGCTTCGAGCTGCTCTTCTGCACCGTGACCGTGTCGAAGAAGCGGTTGACCAGCTCTGGCCCGTGGCAGCGATCGAACGCCTGGACGTCGGCACGCGGCAGGCGCCAAGCCAAGTCCCCTGCCACGCGCACGAAAATGCGCCGTTCGATCACTTCCGCGACGTAGAACTGGAGGCCGCGGAGCAGCGCTTGGAGCAACAGGCAACCGAGCAGGATCCCGACCAGCACCACCAGGGGGGTCAGGATCGCACCGAACATGATGCTGCTGATCAGCGCATCGACGGTCAGCGGAACGGCCAGCGCCAGCACGGCTCCGACCGCACCGTAGACCACGATGGTGGCCATGTCCCCCGCTTCCGGGCGCAAGAAGGCCAGGTAACGCCAGGGTGGCGAAGGATGGTCATGACCGTGGCCGTGGCCACTGAGAGCAGGCTGGCGCGGTGGGGAGTCGGCCATGTGGCGGGCCCGGATTAGGCGGCTACGGACCGCCTCACAACCCTCAACCGGCTGCTTTTCCACGGATTTTCGCCCCGCGACCCACATTCGGTCCGACCGGAATCCGAACAGGAGCCCATGCCGCCGGGTTCCGGGTCCGGTTCGACTGCCGTCCTCGTTCTCCATGCCCAGCCGTCGCACCCTTGCCCTCGCTGCCGGCGCCCTGGCCCTGGCCGGCGCGTTCCTGATTCTGACCCCGGCTGGGCGCTCGGTGCAGTTCCTGCTCGGCGGAGCCATGGTCAACGTCGGCTACCGACTCCAAGACCACTTGGCCAGCTATGACTTCGCGCCGGAGCACGAACACCACATCAGCCCGGAGCAGGTCTGGACCGAGATGCTGCACCAGAACGAACTGGCCGCTGGGGTGCGCCGCGCCTTCCCCCGCTCGGCCCGGCATCCCCTGGTGGCCATGGTGGTCTGCATGGACGCACGGCTGGACACCGTGGAGCTCACTGGCGACACCCGCAAGTACTACTATGTGGTGCGCACGGCCGGCTCGGTGCTGGAAGCCAAGGAGGCGGAGATGCTCGAGCTGGCGGTCGAAAACGGGGTCAAACTGATCGTGCTTACCACCCATACGGACTGCGCCGCCGAGCGGGCGGCGACCAGCGCCGAACTGCGCCGGCGTTTTCCCGCGCTGACCGCAGCCGTCGATGCCCGGCAGCTCCGGGTCACCGAGCTGCTGCAGCGCCCCGCGATCGCGAGCCGGATCGCGCAGGGCCAACTGGCAGTCAAACGCATGTGCATCGACACCGCCACCGAACTCCTGAGGCCGCAATGACCTGGGTCCCGGGCGCGGGCAGGCTCGCGCCACTTCGTGGTCGATCGGCAACACCGACAATGGCGACTCGATAGCATGCGGACCGTGCGGCCCACCCGAACAGCCCTGGAAAACCTCGCCTTCGGCGCGGCCCTGTTGCTGTCGTTCCAACTCCGCGAAGGCGACTCCCCCGCGGTGGCGCAAGCCGTGGTCTGGCTGCCCACGGGGGTGGCGATCGCCGGCATTTGGCGGCTCGGCTACCGCAGCGCCTGGATCGTGGCCGTGGCCACCGTGGTGCAGCGGCTGATGCTGGGCTATCCACCCGGCGTAGTGATGTCCGCCGCCATCGGCAGCACCGCCGAAGGCTTGTTCGGCGTGTTCTTGTTGCGGCGTCTCGGCCTGCGCAGCGACTTGGCGCGGTTGCGCGATGCGGCCGCATTGTTCACCGCCGCAGCCGCTGCGCCGCTGGCGAGCATCCTGGCGTCGTGGTTCGCGCGGGTCATGCTCGGGGTCTGGCGCGAGCTGCCGTTCTACTCGGGATGGGACGGCTGGTGGCGGATGAACGCACTGGGCGCACTGTGTGTGGTGCCCGTGGCGCTCTTGTGGTTCGAAGGCCCCGCAGTGCCCGCCGAACGCCGGCGGAGCACCGCAGGCGAACTGACGGCGGAAGTGCTGCTCATGCTGGGCCTGCTGTGGGCCGGGCTGTTCTGGTTGCCAGCGGTGCCCAGCACCCTACTGGCGCTGCACTTGGCCTTGCCGGTCGCGTTCCTGGCGACCTTGCGCTCGGGCCCGCGCGGCGCGGCCACGGTCGCCTCGGCCGGCGCATTGCTGGTGGCGGCCATCGCCACCCACGGCAACGGCCCGTTCCAGTGTGTGCCGCTCGAAGACCGGCACACCGCGATCCAGTTGTTCTTGCTCACCCTGGTCGCCGTGCCCCTGGTCGCGGCGAGCCTGCTCGCCGAGCGCGACGACCAACGGGCCCACCTGCTGCGCAGCGAAGCGGTGCGCGATGCGCTGCTGCGGCTGCTGCCCGACACCGCGTGTCGTTTCGACCGGCACGGAAACTTGGTCGACGTGCACAATCCGAGTGGCGATTCGCTGTGGCCGGCCACGGTTTCGGCCCGCGGCCTGTCGCTCGAAGCCCTGCTGCCGAGCGAGCTCGTGC
Organism: Planctomycetota bacterium; assembly: GCA_016795295.1. Lineage (GTDB taxonomy): Bacteria > Planctomycetota > UBA1135 > UBA1135 > UBA2386 > JAEUHP01. The sequence continues at coordinate 14,961 of JAEUHP010000130.1, forward strand.
AGCGCTTCCGCGCCGCCCTGCAACGCGCCCGCATCGAGCCCACGCCCGCGGCCATCGAATACGACTTCGAGACGGCCACGGGCACCCAGCACCGCGAGGCGCGCTTCACCGAGCTCGGCAACGGCGAAGTGCTGTGCGCGATCCGCGACATCACCACCTACCGGCAGGCCCAGCGCCTGCTGCACTGGCAGGCGGACATCCTGGAGCGCATTGCCGCCGGCCAGCCCAACGCAACCTTGTTCCCGGTGCTGCTGCACGGCTTCGAAGCGTTCCTCGACCACGGCATCGGCTCGCTGCTGCTGCGTCAGGGCGATCGCCTCTATCCCGCCTGTGCGCCCAACCTGCCTGCCGAACTGGTCGCCGCGACCCACGGCTTCCCGATCGGCCCCAACCGCGGCTCCTGCGGCACCGCCGCCCACGAGAACCGCACCACCATCGCCGTCGACCTGCGCAGCGATCCGCGCTGGCACGGCTTCCGACACCTCGCTCTCGACCACGGCCTGCAGAGCTGTTGGTCCGTGCCGGTGCGCACCGCCAACGGCGACGTCTGCGGCACCTTGGCGATCTACCACCGCGTGCCGCGCGCGCCGACGGGCATCGAACTGGCCACGGTCGAGCGCGCCGCGACCCTGGCCGGCATCGCCATCGAACGCGAACGCCGCGAAGAGCTGCTGGCCGCCATCCATCGCAACGTCGGGGAAGGCCTGTACCGCAGCCAACCAGGGCGCGGCTTGGTCTACGCGAACGCGGCCTTGGCCCGGCTGTTCGGCTACGAGAGCCCAGAGCTGTTGCTGCAAGCGGCCACCACGGCGGCGACCGCCGCCGCCGCAGACGCCCCGTTGAGCCTGCACCAGAGCGACCTCGCGCGCTTCGCCGTGGCGATGCCGCAGATGGGCCCGACCGAACTGCGCTTGCACCGCGCCGACGGCACCGAGTTCTGGGGCCTGCTGTCGTGCTCGACGGTGCGCTCCAGCGACGGCAGCACGAGTGCCTGCGACGGCGCTCTGGCCGACGTCACCCACCAGAAGCAGCTCGCCGAACAGCTCCGGCAAGCGCAGAAGATGGAAGCGGTGGGCAAGCTCGCCGGCGGCATCGCCCACGACTTCAACAACCTGCTCACCGCCATCGCCGGATACGCCGAAGCCGTGCGCGAACGGATCCCGGCCAGCGCCGAAGTCCGCGCCGACCTGGACGAGATCGTGCACGCGACCGATCGAGCCGCCAGCCTCACCCGGCAGTTGCTCGCCTTCGGCCGCCGGCAGGTGCTGCAGCCCAAGGTGCTGGATCTGTCCGCCGTCGTGGCGAGCCTGGCGAACCTCCTGCGCCGCCTGATCGGCGAGACGATCGAACTGCGGGTCGAAGCGACCACCGCGGGACTGTTCGTGCGCGCCGACCAGCACCAGATCGAACAGGTGTTGCTCAACCTGGCCCTGAACGCCCGCGATGCCATGCCGAACGGTGGCGCGCTGACCATCGGCCTCGCCGACGCCGTCGTGCCGGCCGCTCGCGAACCGCACGGCAACGGCCTGCGCCCAGGGCAGTACGCCGTGATCACGGTCCGCGACGACGGCGTCGGCATGACCGAGGACGTGCGGGCCCGCGCCTTCGATCCGTTCTTCACCACCAAGAGCACTGGACAGGGCACCGGCCTGGGACTCGCCACCGTCTACGGCATCGTCCAGCAGAGCGGCGGCGCCGTCTGGCTCGACAGTGCACCCGGCCGGGGCACCACCGTGGTCATCCATTTGCCCAGGGTCATGGAAGCGCCGGAGCCGGAGCCAGCGCCGCAGCCGAGTGCTGGCCGGCTACGGCCGATGCGCATCCTGGTCGCCGAAGACGAGCTGTTGGTCCGCGAGCTGGTGCAGCGCATCCTGACCCGCGCCGGGCACGAGGTGGTGGCCGTCGATTGCGGCGCCGCGGCACTGGCAGTGGTGCAGGACTTGCGGCAGCAGTTCGACGTCCTGCTCACCGATGCCGTGATGCCCGGCATCGGCGGCCACGAACTCACCAACCGCATCCACGTGCTGCGCCCGAACCTGCCCGTGGTGCTGATGTCCGGCTACGCCCACGACGGCCACCACCTGCGCGCCGCCGGCGAGCCCGCGCGGTTCCTGCAGAAGCCGTTCCACGCCAACCAGCTGCTCGAAGCGGTGGAACGCGCCGCCCCCAGCGAACCCAGCCCGCGCGGCGCAGCGACGGCACGGCACGCACCGACCGCCTGATCCGTCCTGCCCCCCGTCTGGAACTTCGCGCTGCCGCGCCCCCGGCCCAGACCACCCCGCCCCGATCAACCGACCGGCGCGTCGACGATGGTGGCGCTGCACACCGGTTTGGCCGGCACCTGCGCAATCGGCAAATCGGCGATGCGCGTGCCGTCCCCAGTGGCCACCCCTTGCAGCGAAGGGCCGCAGATCCGCCCTTGGCACGGCCCCATGCCGGCCCGACAGCCGACCTTGATGCCGCGCAGCGCCGAGCCGTGCAGCGCCGCCGCAGTCCGCGCCACGCGCAGCGGCACGTCTTCGCAGCGGCAGACGATGGTGTCGTCGTCGGGCAGCCCGACCAGGCCGGGCAACGGCGCGAACGCCGAGAGCAGAGCATCCGCCACCCGCCGTTCGCGGGCTGCGCGCAGCACCAGTGCCTCGGACAGCGGCTGCTGGCGCAGCTCCTGCAGGATGCGCGCCGCAGCCAGTTCGCCTTCGGCGATCGCCACCTCGGCGCCGCCGATGCCGCAGATCTCGCCAGCGGCGAACACACCCGGCACCGAAGTGGCCTGCGTGCGATCGACCACCAGCGCGTGGCCGCCGCGCACGACCTGGTAGGCCGTTTGGCAGCCGAGCAGTTGGCCGAGCTCGATCGCCGGCAAGAGGCCGAAGCCGGTGCCCACCACGTCCACGGCCACGGTCTGGGCCGTGTCGCGCCGCGGCCGACCCTCGGCATCGACTCGACCGATCACCGCTTGCTGCACCGCGCCTTCGCCCCGCACTTCGAACACCGTCCAGCCCCAGCGCAGCCGCACCCCGGCCGCCACCAGTCGGCGTGCGTACCAAAACGCTTCGCGCAGCTTGGCGCCGCTGCCCAACACGGCAGGCAGTGCCCGCCAGAACCGCGCTCGTGGGCTGGCCTCCAGCGCGGCGACCACTTCGACCCCTGCGGTCAGCAACGCCGCCACCGTGGGCAGCAGCAACGGCCCGCTGCCGGCGACCAGTGCGCGCCGCCCAGGCACCACGCCAAAGCCTCGCACCATCACCTGCAAGGCGCCAGCCGTCACCACGCCGGGCAACGTCCAACCGGGGAACGGCACGCAGCGGTCGTAGGCGCCGGGCGCCAGCACGATGCGCTGGCACCGCAACAGCCACGACGCCCCGCCCTGCTCGAACCAGAGCCGGCCCGGCTGCGCGTTCCAGACGGTGGCCAGGGTCCGATGGTCGATCCGCTCGCGCTGGGCCTGCGCCGCAACCAGCAGACCATGGCCGCGATGGTGGCTCGGCGGCTCGGCAGGGGCACGCTGGGGCTGGAGCCCCTCGGGCAACTGCCGGAAGATCTGACCGCCGGCGCGCTGCCCTTCGTCGAGCACCACGACGCGCAGCCCACCCGCCGCCAGCGCCGCCGCCGCCGCCAAACCAGCGGGGCCAGCACCCACCACCCCGACGTCCGCTTCCAGCACCCGGGCGCCGCTCACGGCCGGCCTCCCGATTCGACGACCAGTCCGGGGGCGATCGGCTGCAGGCAGGCGCGCACCGAAGCACCCTCGATGCGCACCAGGCACTCGTAGCAGATGCCCATGTTGCAGAGCACGCCGCGCGGCGCCCCCTCCTTGCTGCTGTGACGCAGGACGCGGCACCCCGACGCCCACAGCGCCATCGCCACGGTGTCCCCGGCGCGACCGCGCACGGTCTGGCCGTCGAACGTGAACTCCACCTCGGGGCGCGCCGAACGTTCGGCGAGGCGCAGCGGTCTTCGGTCGGTCACGGCATCCTCACAGGAACCTCGCCGGCAGGTACGGCGAAGCATCGATGGTGGTCGGACGGCCGGTGATCTGCTCGGCCAACAGCCGGCCGCTGATCGGCGCCAAGGTGATGCCGAGCCCTTCGTGGCCCGCGGCCACCCACAAGCCGCGCACCGGCGGCCACGGCCCGATCAGCGGGTGTTTGTCGATCGAGTACGGACGCAACCCGACCCAGGTGCGCACGATCGATGCCTGGGCCAGCCCCGGCGCATAGCGCTGGGCGCGCAGCAGCGAACGGCGCAGCAGTTCGGGATTCAGGGTGCGGTCCATGCCGCGGAACTGCCGGGTGCTGCCGATCAGACATCCGCCATGGGTCTGCGGCTGCATGTTCACGGCATGGCCGCCGGGATCCCCAGTGGTCGCCGTGGGATCGACCTGCGCCGCGCCGTGCGCGAAACGCAGGTAACTCACTTCGAGCAACTGCGTGCGGATCGGCGAAACGTGGTGGCCGGTGATCGCCAGGTTGCCAGCGCGGGGGTAGATCGGCAACCGCGGCTGGCCACACATCTGGGCGATCTCGGGTGCCCAGACGCCGGTCGCATTGACCACCAACCCAGCCGCCACCACGCCCTCAGGCGTGCGCACCCCGGTGATGCGGTCCCCAGCCAGCTCGAAACCGAGCACCGGGCAGCCGGGTTGCACGGTCACGTTCGCATTCAGGCGTTGGGCCTGCCGCAGCATCGCGCCGCAAGCCAGCATCGGCAGCACCACGCCGTCGCCGGGGTAGAACAGGCCGCCCGGCAGGTCCTTGGCGAGGCCTGGCTCGATCTCCCGCAACTGCACGCCGTCCAGCACCTGCGCCGCATCGCCGTTCGCCGCGAACTGCTGCTGCAACACCGGCAGCAACTCTGCATCCTCGGGGGCGTCCGCGAGGTAGAGGGCGCCGGTCGGGTTGTAGTCGAAACCGGGGTCGGCTTCGTGCAGTTCGCGCCACAGGCGCAGGCTGGCCGCGGTGAACGCGTAGTCCTCCGGGGTGTCGGGCGTGACCATCAGGTGGCCCATGCACGACCCGGAGGTTGCTCCGGCGATCGGCCCACGGTCGAGCAGCAGCAGCCGCGACGAAGGCGGCAGCAGCTGGGCGAGCTGGTGCACCACGGCACAGCCGACGATGCCGCCGCCCACCACCACTACGTCCGCGGACCTGACCATCGAGGCGGAACATGATGCCGGCGACTTCCCTCGCCGGCAAATCCCGATCCGCAGGCGGCGCAGAAACGCCCTTGGCACTTGGACTTCCATGACGCCGGCAGGCGGTCGAAGCACCCCGCCCACCCACTGGCAGGGGGCGGTCCTCGCCAATTCTTCACACCGACCCCACGGAACGCACACGCCCACGAGGAACCTGTCTGCGGTCGCGAGTGCGACCTGACTTCTGGAGTCTCCGATGCGAATGCAATCCCTGGTGTCGACGTTCTTGCTCGCCGGCGCGGCCTCCGCGCAGATCGCCTCCGGCAACCTCGTGGTGCTGCGCGTCGGCGCCGGCGCGAACCCGCTGTCGAGCGCGGCCCAAGCGATGTTCCTCGACGAGTACACCACGAGTGGGGCGTTGGTGCAGAGTCTTGCCCTGCCGACCGCCGCGAACGGCGCCCAGTTGCCGATCGCCTGCTCGGGTTCGGCTTCGTCGGAGGGCAACCTGCAGCTGTCGCCGGACGGCCGTTGGCTGACCTGCGCCGGCTACGCCACGGCGCCGGGCCTCGCCTCGGTCGCGTCCTCGGCCGCGGCCGTGACCCCGCGCGTGGTGGCTCGCATCGGCCTCGACGGCTCGATCGACACCTCGACTTCGATCAGCAACGCCTTCTCGGGCAACAACGTGCGCAGTGCCGCGACCGCGAACGGCACCGACTTCTTCGTCGCCGGGGCCAACAGCGGCATCAACCACGTGGTGCTCGGCGCCGGCACCGCCAGTGCGCTCCACGTCACCAACCCGCAGAACACCCGCACGGTGGCGATCTGGAACCAGCAGCTCTACTGCTCGAGTTCGGCGCAAGGATTCCACTCGGTCAGCCAGGTCGGCACCGGCGTGTCGACGGCAGGTGGCCAAACGGTCACGGCGCTGCTCGGCCTGCCGGCCACGTCTTCGGCTTCGCCCTACGACTTCTTCTTCGCCGACGCCCAGACGCTCTACATCGCCGACGACCGCACGGCGGGCGGGCTCGGCGGCATCCAGAAGTACGTCGAGAGCGCCGGCGCTTGGCAGTTCCAGTACACGCTGAACCCCGCGACCACGATCGGCTGCCGCGGTCTCACCGGCACCGTCGCCAACGGTGTGGTCACGCTCTACTGCACGACGACGACCACCAGCACCAACAGCCTGCTGGCCATCGTCGACACCGGTCCGACCGCAACCTTCACGACCCTCGCCACGGCCGGCACCAACACGGTGTTCCGCGGCGTGCGTCTGACCACACCGTCGAACTACGTGACCCGCATCCCGCACGGCTGCGGCAACCTGACCCTGAACGGTATCGGCGACGCGTCGCTCGGCACGTCCTTCGTGACCACGCTCGGGGGCGCCACCGGCCTCGGCTTCATCGGCTACGGCTTCGTGGCGATTCCGCAACCCTTGTGCGGAGCATGCACGATCGGCCACGAGTGGGCCGCACCGCTGTTCGGCACGAGCAGCAGCTTCAACATCCCGCAGAACCAGGCGTTCGTCGGCATCACCATCGCCATCCAGGGCGCCGACGGCTTCGGCCTGGGCGGCTGCCAGGTGCCGCAGGTGGTGCTCAGCGACACGCTGACCATCACGCTGCACTGACACCAGGGCTGCCGCTACGCGGCGTGCTGCAACCAGCGAGTCCAAGCCGCCAACGCCGCGGCGGCAGCCAAAGACCTGGCCCCCGCCACCGACCCGCGGCGCAGCTCAGTCCAGTTCGAGGGTTTCGTCGACGACCGGCGCCAGTCCCTCGATCGCGGTGATCGAAGGCGTGGTGGCCGAACGCACGTCGCCGTGCACGTCGACCCAGACTTCCTCGATGCCCGTGCATTCGCCGCGCGTCCAACTCATGCGCACGAAGTAGGACAGCTCTTCGCCGTCCTCGTCGCGCTGCACCCGGGGCACCCGGGCAGCGTTGACGAACAGCGTGTCTTCGCGGCGCGCGAAGCGGGTGCGTTCGCCGCCCCGCGGATGCACCAGCTTGTGGTGCATGTGCCCGGCGACCACCGCGCGCACGCGCAAGCCCATGCCTTCGATGCGCTGGATGGCCAGGGCCAGGTCACGATCGCCCCAGTCGCCACCGGGCTTGCCGAAGTCCTTGCCGCAGAGGTCGTGGGTGGCGGCGCCGAGGCCGAGCGGCCCATTGTGGGCGAGGATCACCAAGTCGCGGTGCTGCGCACTGCGCGCGGCATCGACGATCGCCGCGGCCGACTGCCGCATGGTGCGGATGCCGTAGATCTCGTCGTAGAGCTCAGGACTGCGCAGGCTCTGCCCGCCCCACGAGAACGGCCGGGCACCGATCACCGAGATGCCGGCCCGCGGCACTTCGCGCACGGCGAAGGCGAGGTGGTCGTCGCCGAGCAGTTCGAGGCTGGTCCGCAGCTTGTCGGTGCACACCTTGCGGCCGAAGCTCTGCCAGGCGTCGTGGTTGCCGAGGATCACGGCCTTCGGCACCGACAGACTGGCAATCGCCCGCACCATCTCGACGTCTTCGTCCCCGAGATCGCCGACGAACAGGCTCAGGTCGGGCCGCGTGCGCTCCAAGAAGGTGGCGTCGGCGGCGCGCCACCAACGATGGACGTCGCCGACGACGGCCAAGGTGCCAGTCGATTCCTGGGGACGGGAAGGCAAGGGCCGAACAGGCTAGCGGCCAACCCCGGCGCGCGCAGTGCCGAGGCGTCGAATCCTGAGCGCCCTGCGGCGCGGCCGGCGTCAACCCCGGCCAGCCAGGTACTGCACGGGCCAGTCGTGGCTCCCGACCCCGGCACGGTTCGCCTCGCGCAACACCATGTACGGATCGGTCAGTTGCGCCCGGGCGATCGCGCAGAGATCCGCACGGCCTGCGGCGACGATCGAATGCACGTGGTCCAGACCCTGGATGCCACCGACCGCCATCACCGGGATGCCGGCTTCGTAGCGGATGCGTTCGGCGAACGGCACCTGGTACATGCGGCCGTACTCGGGCCGCGATTCCGGCACGTTGCCGGCAGTCGACACGTCGAGCACGTCGCAACCGCGCTGCTTCAGCCACTGGGCGACCTGGACCGCTTCGTCGAGCAGGAAGCCGCGCCGCTCGGTCTCGAACCAATCCGTTGCCGAGATGCGCACGAACAGCGGGCGTTCGGCCGGCCACACGGCCCGCACCGCCTCGAACACTTCGAGCGGGTAGCGGGCGCGGTTGGCCAACGCACCGCCGTATTCGTCAGTGCGCTGGTTGGCCAGCGGCGACAGAAAGCTCGACAGCAGGTAGCCGTGCGCCATGTGCAGTTCGAGCGTGTCGAAGCCGGCGGCGAGGGCGAGCTTGGCACTGGCCACGAACTGGTCGCGCACGCGCTGCAGGTCGGCGCGGTCCATCGCTCTGGGCACCGGCCAGCCGGCGCGGAACGGCAACGCCGAGGGGCCGAGCGTCTGCCAGCCGTCCGCAGCCAGCGGGGCGTCGCCCTGCCAGGGACGGCTGCACGAACCCTTGCGGCCGGCGTGGGCGAGTTGCATGCCGATCTTCGCCTGGCTGTGGCGGTGCACGAACTCCACCACGCGGCGCCAGGCCGCTGCCTGCGCTTCGTTCCACAGCCCGGCGCAGCCGGGCGTGATGCGGCCTTCGGGCGAAACGTTGGTCATCTCGGTGAACACCAGGCCGCAGCCTCCGACGGCACGGCTGCCCAGGTGCACCAGGTGCCAATCGTCCGGCACGCCGTCGGTCGCCGAGTACTGGCACATCGGCGACAGCACGACGCGGTTCGCCAAGGTCAGGCCGCGGGCGGTGAACGGCGCGAAGCCCGGCGGCACCGCTGCTGGCGCACCTTCTTCGCGCGCGACCACGGCGTCGACCTTGGCCACCAGCGCCGGATCGCGCTTCTGCAGGTTGGCGTAGGTGATGCGGCGGCTGCGCGTCATCAGGTTGAACACGAACCGCTCGGGGCTCTGCCGCTGGTAACGCTCGCTGTTCTCGAACCACTCGAGGCTGGTCTGCGCCACCCGTTGCAGCTTGGCGACTTCGAGGCGGCGGCGGCCTTCGTAGTCGGCGAGTGCCGCCGGCACGTCGCTCGGGTGCATGGCCACCGCGTCGGCGAGCGCAATCGCGTCCTCCATCGCCAACTTGGTGCCCGAACCGATCGAGAAGTGCGCGGTGTGCGCCGCATCCCCGAGCAACACCACGTTGTGGTGCCGCCACGACTCGCAGCGGATGGTCGGGAACGTGCGCCAGATCGAACGGTTGGTCAGCAGCTGATGGCCAGCCAGATGTTCGCGGAACAGGTCGGCGCAGAACGCCGCGGACTGCGCCTCGTCGAGCCGGTCGAGGCCGGCCCGCCGCCAGGCCTCCTCGCGGCACTCGACGATCCACGTGCCACGCCCCGGCTCGAACGGGTAGGCATGCACCTGGAACAGCCCCCATTCGGTCGGCTGGAACACGAACGTGAAGGCGCGCATCGGCTTGGTTGTGCCGAACCAGGCGAACTTGCACTTGCGCCAGTCCAAATGCGGCCGGAACGAGCCGGCGAAGCGTTCGCGCACCTTGCTGTTGACGCCATCCGCCGCCAGCACCAGGTCGTACTCGGCGACCAAACGATCGATGTCGAGCACCGGCTGCTGGAAGTGCAGGCGCACGCCGAGAGCCTGCGCCCGTTGGTGCAGGATCTGCAGCAGCCGCACTCGCGACAGGCCGCAGAAGCCGTGGCCGGTGCTGGTCACCACCTGCCCTTGGTAATGGGTCTCGATGTCGGTCCAGTAGGCGAAGGACTCACGGATCCGGGCGAAGCTCTCCGGATCCGCGACCTCGAAGTTGCCGAGGGTTTCGTCGGAGAACACCACCCCCCAGCCGAACGTGTCGTCGGCGCGGTTCTGCTCGTAGACCTCGACGACCGCGGTAGGCACGCGCCGCTTCAGCAGGATGGCGAAGTACAGCGACGCGGGGCCGCCACCGATGCAGGCGATCTTCATGGAGCGGCGCATTCTAGGTGGCGTTCCGCCGAAAGCCCTACGCTGCACGGCCCTTACGGCCAGCGGACGGCTCGCGGCGGGTCGCGGCTCGCAACATTTCGTGTGACACCTGCCACGAAATCGCGCTTCCCCCGATGTAGCTGGCAGCGACCAACAGCCGATTTTCCAGCAGCCAGCGAAAAACTCGTCCGATCCGACCGTATCTCAGGCACTGACCAGTACTAGAGGCGCCCTCACCTCCGCTCCCATGCCGAAGCCGAAGATCCTCGTTGCCAGCGTCGCGCTGGACCTGACCGCCGTCGCGGCGGCCCTGGTCGCCGCCGCCACGTGGCAAGCCGGATGGTCCTGGGAGGGAGGAGCCGGCACCGCGGGCAGCCACGCGATCCGTGGGGCGCTGTTCGCCGCGGTTTGGCTGCTGGTGACCTCGCGCTTTGGCACCTACCGCATTCCGACCCGCCGGTTCCGCTCGGCCGCACTGCGGAGCGCCGCCGAAGCCTGGGCCACCACCTGGGGGGTTGCCGGACTGCTGGACGTCTCCCTGCTCGGCACCGAACTCGCGGCGCCCGCCCCGCACTTGGGCGCTCTGTTCGTGCTCGGCCTGGGCGGACTCCTGGGCACCCGGTTCCTGACCAGCGGCTCCGCCCTCGGCGCCGGTTTCGGCCGACCGCGAACGGTTGTGGCCGGCGCCTGCGCCAGTGCGCAGAGCCTGGTGCAGCGCCGCGACACCCAGCGCGACATGGAGCTGGTCGGGTTCACGCCGTTCCACGGCGAAGACCCGAGTTCGATGCCCAACCTGGCCAACCTGGGCAGCGTCACCAACCTGGCCAAGGTGGCCACCGAACAACAACTCGACTTGGTCCTGGTCTGCCCCTCGGACCGGGTCACGCTGGGCGAGATCCACGCAGTGTTCGCCGCCTGCGACACCGCCGGCTTGAGCGTGCAGTACTTCCCGGCCTTCCTCGATCTGCAGCACCTCTCCGTCGGCCTCACCTTCCAGGCGAACCGCACCGGACTCAGCCTGCATGCGCCGCCCAACGAGTCGCTCGCCCTGCTCGCCAAACGCGGTGTCGATCTGGTGGGAGCGGCGGTCGGTCTCCTGGCCTTGCTGCCGGTGTTCGCCGTGTGCGGCCTGGCAGTGAAACTGACCAGCTCCGGACCGATGTTCTACCGGCAGACCCGGGTCGGCAAGAACGGCGCCACGTTCACCTGCTACAAGTTCCGCACCATGCGCGTCGGCGCGCACGCGCAGCAAGAACTGCTGCGTGCCGCCAGCACCCAGGACGGTCCGGCGTTCAAGATCCCGGACGACCCACGCATCACTCCGGTCGGCCGGATCCTGCGCAAGTTCAGCCTGGACGAACTGCCGCAACTGCTGAACGTGGTGCTCGGCGACATGAGCCTGGTCGGGCCGCGCCCACCGATTCCGAGCGAAGTCGAAAAGTACACCTGGTGGCAGCGCCGGCGCATCTCGGTCAAGCCGGGTCTCACCTGCGTGTGGCAGGTCTGGGGGCGCAACCGGGTGTCCTTCAAGCGTTGGGTCGAGATGGACCTCTACTACATCGACAACTGGTCGCTGTGGCTCGACCTCAAGCTGATCGCGCACACCTTCCGCGCCGTGCTCGGCGGCACCGGGATGTGACGCAACGGCGGCACGGCCCAGCGGCGTCCTGAACACGGCAGCGGTGGCCGGGGAAACTCGCGACGCAGGCAACTGGTCGCGGAGAAAGGCGGCGGACGCCCGCGAAGTACCGGACCACACTGCCCCATGACACCAGGGATGCCGCGTGCGACCGCCGCCAACTACATGGAGCGGGCCACCGCGATTCCGACACGCCGCGCGAAAATCCTGCGCGCCCCCAACCGCCGTGCTCAGCGGCCCTGAGCCGCGTGCCACCAGGCGAACTCGGGCAGGGCCGCCGCAGCGTCGCCCCCCAACGTCAGCGGGGCGACCGCCAGTTGCGCAGCCCGCGCCGGCACCAGTTCGGTCCACACCGCTTGCACCGCGGCGGCCGCAGCGGCCGGAAACTCACCGGCGCAACGGCAATGCCGTTCCACCGCCCCGCTGCGCAGCCGCAGGCGCCAGGTCGACTCCCCGGCCCCCGCTGGCATGCGATCCTCCGGCCAGTGCTGCAGCAGACCCGAAGAGCTCAAGTACTCGCGCACCGCGGTCAGCGTGGCCGCGTCCAGCTGGAACTCCAGGCGCCGGTACGCCGCACGCAAGACCGCGCCATCCGCCCAGAATTCGCAACCGACGACCGCCGCCGAGCCGTCGCCACGCACCTGCAAGGCCCACCGTGGCGCTCCGTACTGATCGCGGCTCCAGCTGAACAGCCAATCGTCGCCGGCCAGCGCCAGAGGCGCACCACTGCTGGCCTCGTTGGCCGAAAGGCCAAGCACGGCGTCGCGCACCGGATCGGCGTCGACCACGGCAGCGCGCCACCATTCGGCAGGCCGCTGCGGCGGCTCGCTGGTGCAGGCGGTCGGCAGCCCCAGGGCCAGACCCACCGCCACCCAAGCCGCACCGCGCACAGGACAGATTGCCATGGCCTCGAACGATCCCCGCTGGTGGCCAGACCTGCAACACCCCGCGACTTGTCCGTGCACCCACGCGCCGATCGCCTACGCTGGTCCGCATGCCCTCCCCCGCCCACCACAAGGCCCGCCGCCAACAGTTCCTGACCAGCCTCGACAGCCCCGTGCTGCTGATGGCCGGCGGTTGGCAGTCGCGCAACTACCCGGCGAACTGGCAGCCGTTCCGCGCCGACAGCACGTTCCTGTTCTTCTTCACCGATCCCGAGCCGAACGCCGCCGCACTGTTCGATCCCAAGGACAAGTCGGTGGTGCTGTTCCTCGATGCCCGCACGCCCGAAGACGCGCTCTGGCACGGTCCGGTGCCCTCGCTCGCGGACCTGAAGAAGCACCACGGAGTCACCGCCGTGCTGCCGCGCACCGAACTCGCTGCCGAAGTGCGCCGCCGCGTCGGCAAGCGGCGCCTGCGCAGTGTGGCCGTCGCCGACCCGCGTGCCACGGCCGAAGCCGCGGCCCTCACCGGCGAAGCACTCGACTTCCACCACAGCGCGGCGGTCGGCGATCCCGAGCTGCTGCTCGCGATCGCCCGGCTGCGCTCGCAGCGCAGCCCCGAAGAGGTGGCCGAGATGCGCGCAGCTGCGGCGGTGACGCGCAAGGCACACACCCTGGCGATGGCGCACACGCGCCCAGGCATCTTCGAGCAGGAGCTGGTCGGCCACGTCGAAGGTGCGTTCGCCAAAGCCGGCTGCGTGCCGGCCTACAACACCATCCTGTCGGTGCGCGGCGAAGTGCTGCACAACCACTACCACGGCAATCTGCTGCACGAGCCCGATCTGGTGCTGCTCGACGCCGGCGCCGAACGGCCGAGTGGCTACTGCGCCGACGTGACCCGCACCTGGCCGGTGTCGGGTCGGTTCTCGCCCGAGGCCGCGGACGTCTACGACATCGTGCTGGCCGCCGAGCAGGCCGCGATCACCGCAGTGCGGCCGGGGGCGCGCTACCGCGACCTGCACCTGCTCGCCTGCCGAGTGCTCGCGGACGGTCTGGTGCAAATGGGGCTGCTGCGCGGCTCCGCCGACGAACTGGTCGAGAGCGGCGCGCACGCGCTGTTCTTCCCGCACGGCGTAGGGCATCTGCTCGGCCTCGACGTGCACGACATGGAGGCCTTCGGCGACCTGATCGCCTACGCCCCCGGCCGCGTGCGCAGCAAGCAGTTCGGCACGGCCTACCTGCGGCTCGACCTCGACCTGGCACCCGGCATGTGCGTGACGATCGAGCCGGGCATCTACTTCGTGCCGGCGATCCTGCGCGACGCGAAGTTCAAGAAGCAGTTCCGCGGCCAAGTCGACTTCGCGCGCGCCGAACGCTTCCTCACCATGAACTCGCTGCGCGGCTTCGGCGGCATCCGCATCGAGGACGACGTGTTGTGCACCGATTCCGGGCACGAGGTGCTGACCGAAGCGGTGCCCAAGGAACGCGCCGCGGTCGAAGCGCTGGTCGGCAGCGGCGGCTGAGGTACGGACCATGGTGAAACGTCCAGAGCCGATCGCGCATGGTGTGATGGACAGCGCCCCCGAGAATGAAATGGGCGTCGTCTGCCTGTTCATGGACTGGGCGCGCAGAAACAAGGTACGGATCGGATCCATACAGAGTCAGTATCCAGACTGCATCGCGTGGCAGAAGGCGGGCGGCAGCGAGAAGAGGGTCCGGATCGAGTTCGAGTACAAGTCGCGCAACTTCCAGGCTCACAAACACGACCCGGCCGGCTGCGATTGGATCGTCTGTTGGGAACACAACTGGCCAGAGTGCCCCAAGAAGATCCATGTGTTCGAGCTCCGCAAAGAGTACGGACTCGGCTTCAATGTCTGGGTGCAACCCGTGAGCGACAAGGCACCCAACCACTTCTCTTCAAGGCTCGGGAAACTGAAGAAAACCGAGTGGAGCGTCGCCAAACAAGCGCACGAAGGCGACCTCGTGTTGTTCTACCACTCCTCCCCCCGCAAGGAGATCGGCGACGTGTTTCGCTTGAGCAGCCCAGTGAAGACCTACGAAGCGCGCGGCAAGAGCTTCGAGTGGAACAACCGCAAATCCGACTCCTTTGCCAACATCGAGCGCGTGGCGCAGCTGAAGTCGCCAGTGACACTAGAGCATCTGAAGCAGGATCCCCTGCTGAAGAACTCGGGTTGGATCCGGAACCAACTCGTTTCGCGCGCCAAGGTGACGGTGGACTGGATCTTCCTGCGCACGCTCATCCTGGCCCGCAACCCCGGAATGGAGCAGAAGCTGCCCGGCCCCGACGGGATGGCGGTCGGCAAGCGCTGAGTCACCTGAACCCCGTGGGCGCTCGCGGGGCAGCAAACGGCAAGTTTGGCCTTCTGCCGGCCTACTGCTTGCCGCGGGGCGCCGCGCGGCGCGCTTCGTCCGCCTTCGCCTGGTCGAGCACGGCTTGCGGCACGGCGATGCCGGCCTTCGCCAGCGCCGCGTCCAGCAGCACCTCGCCCGGCAGGTACCCGCTGACCTGCGCCACCAGCACGCCGTTGCGGTCGATCACGAACTGCTGTGGGATGCCGTCCACGCCATACAACCGGCGGGCAGCACGCTCCGGCTTGCGCTCCGCAGCGTCGTGGGTGAACAGGATGTCCGGATAGTCGGCGCCGTTCACCTGCAGCCATTTCTCGAACTCGGCCCGGCCGTCGCTGGTGCACGACGCGATCACCACCACACCGTCCTTCTTGTACTGCGCCGCCAGCGCCTGCACGTGCGGCAGCGCGGCCTTGCACGGCCCGCACCACGTCGCCCAGAAATCGAGCACCACCACCTTGCCCCGATGGTCGGCGAGCTTGACCACCGCACCACCGAGGTCCGTGGTCTCGAAGTCGGGCGCCGGCACGCCCATTTCGATCGGCTTCACCGGCGCCTCGGGTGCCGCCGGTGCGGCTCGCGGCTTCGGCACGAACGCTTCGGGCGGCGCGATCACCTCGGGCAGGTGTTCGGCGCGCAACTTCACCGCTTGGTTCAGCAGCAGGTTGCCGAGACCGTCGCGCCATTTCGGCCCGAGCGGGAAGGCGCCGGCGAAGCGCCCTTCGGCGTCGATCAGGATGTTCACCGGCATGCCCGGGTACATGCCGGGGAACATGCGGCCGAGCTGGGTCTTGCGGTGGAACTCCATCTGCGCCGAAGCCGGAGCTTCGGGCTCGGGCTGGTACTTGCCCACCGGATCGACCGCCACCGAGAACGCCAGGGAGGCACGGTGCTTCGCCAGCCACGCATCGAACTCGGCGCGCGGCGTGCTCACCACCAGGCACAGCACGTGCAGACCGTAGTCGCCGTACTCCTTGGCGATCTGGTTGAGCTGCTGGCGCGGCACGATGTCCGCCCACCCCAGCGTCAGCAGCACCCGCTTGCCGCGCAGACTCGAGAGCGTGGTGTCGGCGCCGTCGGCACCGACCATCTGCAGGTCTGGCAACTCCTTGCCCGGGGTGAAGCCGAACCAATCGACGTAGAACGTCGGCGGCGGATTGGCGGCTGCGTGCGCTTTCTCTCGGGCAGCCTTCTCGGCGGCCTTGCGCAGTTGCTCTTCACCACGTTGGGCGACTGCGGCATCGATGGCGATGCCGGCGCGGGCCAGCCCAGCTTCGAGACGTACGTCGTCGGCGTCGGCACCGACCATGCTGGCCGCGATCTTGCCGTCGCGGTCGACCACGAACTTGGTCGGCAGGCCGGGCACGTGGTAGAGCTTCGCCGACGCGCGCTCGTCGAACGTGTCGCTGCCGCGCTCGTTCGGCTCGACCAGGAAGTGCAGGTCCGGATACTTGGCCGCGTTCTCGGCGACCCAGCCGTCGAACTTGGCACGGGTGTCGTTGGTGCACACGGCGAGCACCACCACCTCTTTGGCATGCAACTTCGCCACTTCTTGCACGTGTGGCATGGACTGCAGGCACGGGCTGCACCAAGTGGCCCAGAAGTCGAGCACCACCACCTTGCCGCGGTGGTCGGCGAGGCGCACGGTCTGGCCCTTGGCGTCGAGCACGGCGAAGTCGGGAGCCAGGCTGCCGTCCTTCGGCAGATCGGCCTGGGCGAACGCCAAGCCTTGGCAGAGGGCGAACACGGCGAGCGCGCGGCCGGCGCGCAGGGACCAGGTGGAGAGCATGGTGGGATCGAACCCGAGTGCGGGGTGCCACGCCATGGTCAGGCTGTGCCGTGGGTGTATCGGCGTGGCGCCGCTGCGGCGGGCCGGCCGACGCGCAGGCGCACGGCGCCCGGCCCACGCGCTGGCAACGCGGCGCGCATCCCGCGACGATGCCGCCCATGGCCAACGCCACATCCTCCACTTTGCGCCGCATCCTCTGGCCCACCCTGCTGACTCTGGCGGTCTCCATCCTGCGCTTGGTCGGCGAACTGCAGGGCTGGGTCAACAGCAAGTCCGGCGGTGCGGGAGCGTGGCTCGGCATCACCTGGCTGGTGCTGGTGTTCGGCGCGTGGTTCGGCCTGCGCCTCCGCGCCGCGGGTTCGGCGCCGCGCCTGCAACCGGCATGGCTGTGGTCGCTGGTGCCGGTGCTGTTGTTCGTCGGGGCGTTCGCCTACCGCATGTACGACTACACCAAGGGCCAGGGCTTCCAGCTCACCGACACCAGTGCGCCGGCGCAGGCGCACATCCGCACCACGCTCTACCTCGCCTGCGCCGTCGGCGGTGTGGGCATGCTGGTGACGTTCGCGACCTGGGCGCGGTTGGCCTGGACGCTGCTGCTGTACGGCGTGGTGGCGCGGGTCGCGGTGCTGGCGATCACCTACGTGGCGAAGGTCTCGGGCTGGAACACGCACTACACCAAATTCGGCCCGGCCGGGGCCGAGTGGGAGCTGGGTGAGACGATGTTCGCCGCGACCGTGGCGCAACTCGGCATGTGGGTGCCGTTCACCGTGTTCGTCGGCGGCTGCGTCGGCTGCCTGCTCGGCGGCCGGCGGCGTGCGTGACGTTGCGCCGGCACCGTGTGCCGGCGCCCCCCATCACTTCGCTCGGGCCGCATCGGCGCGGTATTCGTCGAGCACCCGCTTCAGGATCGCGATGTCGGACTCGAACGACTCGGGCGGCAAGGGCCCGAACGAGAAGCGGAAGAAGGACTCGTAGGGCGACCGATAGCCCGGATCCTTGTCGTGCGGGCGCGCCATGTCGCAGTCGAAGCCCTTCAGGATCGCCGCGCCGTGCTTGAACAGCCGGCGGTTCAGCTGGTCGGCGGACAGGCCTTCGGGCAGTTCCAGCCAGTGGTAGAAGCCACCGTCGCCGGTGTGCACGCGCAGCCCGAGCCGCGCGAACGCTTCGCCATAGCGGGCCCGCTGCATGCCGTAGTGCCGCGCCACCGCGTCGCGCGCCTGCTGCACGCGCCGCGGTTCGAGCAGCTTGGCGGCATAGAGCTGCGATGGATGGCTCACGCCGCCCATGCCGAAACTGGAGAAGTTGGCCAGCGTCTCGATGTTCTTCTTGCTGGCGACGATCCAGCCGATGCGGATGCCCGGGCACTGCAGGCCCTTGGTGCAGGCCCCGGCCAGAAACACGTTGCTGTCGTCGAGGTTTCTCACGTACTGGATGCCACTCACGCCTTTGGAGCTGTGGAACATCTCGTAGGCCTCGTCGAGCAGGATGCCGTGCTTCGGCTCTTCGGCCATCGCCATCAGTTCGGCGAGCTCCTGGCCCGAGCGGGTGTGTCCGGTCGGGTTGCCGGGATTGGACAGCACCGCCAGCAGGTGGGTCTTGGCGTTCAGGCCGGTGCGGTCGAAGTAGGCAGCATTCGGCGGATGGAAGCCGTTCGCCACGGTGAACGGCACCACCTTCCAGCTGGTCGCCGTCTGCGTCAGGATGTCGAGGTAGGCCGGCCATTCGACGTTGCCGATGCGCACTTCGACGTGCTTCTTCAAGAACGCGAGCACGGTGTAGATCCCGGGCCGGCCGCCGGCGAACACCATCACGTTCTCGGGCGTGATGCGCGAGCCGTAGAAGTTGTTGTAGTGGTTGGCGATCGCCTCACGCAGCAGGGGATGTCCCCAGGCCTTGGGGTAGAGGCGATCCTCCCAGGTGACTTCGACGCTGCTCGGCAGTTCGGGCCCACCGGGCAGCGGCGTGGTGAGCGGGAATCCTTGCGACCAAGGATGGGTGCCTGGACTGCCCATGAACTTGCCGAAACTGTCGCGGAAGGCGTACAGCGTCTCGTAGATGCCCATCGGCGGGCAGTTGTCGGAGAGGAAGGAGGCTCGGTTCATGGCGGAGGGCGGCTGGGAGAGCGGTTGCAACGCCGACGATGGCCCGCGCGCCGACCCGGGTCAACGCACTTGCAGGAAGGCCCGCGGCGCCGAGCTCCGCTCCCCATGGGGGCGGCGCACCGGCATGAGCAGTTGGGCACCATCCTCAACCGCCGCCGCCCTATGCTGGGAGGGCATGGACGCGGGTCTGCTCACCAACATCGCCGCCGCCAATGCTGCCAGAGCCGCCGGCGATGCCGCGGGCGGGGACTCGGGCCGGGATCTGGAACGCCGGCACCAATGCAGCTGCCGCCTCGCCGTCTACGGTACGCTCGCGCCGGGCGCGGCGAACCACGCGCAGGTCGCCGCGTGCCACGGCATCTGGCAGCCGGGCGAGGTCCCGGGCCACCGCGGCGTGCGCCGCTACCCGGTGTTCCGCTTCGACGCGCGAGCCCCGATGGTGCCGGTGCAGGTGCTGCAGAGCGACGACCTGCCCGGGCACTGGGCGGCCCTCGACGCGTTCGAGGGCGACGAGTACCGGCGCATTCTGGTACCGGTGCGCATGGCCGGCTCCTGGCAGGTGGCCAATCTCTACGAAGCCGTGGCGGCCGTGCCCTGAGGCAGCGCGCCGGCGCGAAGGTCAGCGGCGCCTCGCCACCAGCTCGTACACCGACGGGCACTGCACGAAACGGGTCGGGTCGCGCTGGATCTCGGCCAGATCGCCGAACAACTCGTCGCAGTCGGCCTGGGCCAAGAGCCCCATCGCCACCAGCTTCGGGGCGAACGTACGCCACCACGTGTCGAGCCACGCGAACATCGCATCGGTGCCGCGGGCGGCGCGCACGTGCACCTGCAAGTGCTCGACCTCGAGCCCATGCGCCGCGCAGAACGCGGGCACGCGCGCCATCACGTCGGGATCGCCGCCGCGTTCGCGCCAGCTGCGGATGGTCGCCGCGACGGCCAGATCGTGGCTGCGGCGGCGCGGCGCCATGGTCATCGCGCCGTAGTTGAAGTAGTCGTGCACGACCAAGGCTCCACCGGGTCGCAACTGCGCCGCCACACCGGCCACCACCGCTTCGGGATCGCGCACGAAGCACAACACCCACCGCGCGTAGGCGAGGTCGAACGGCGCTTGGCCGCGCAGCGCTGGCGCCAGGTCGTGCACGTCGCCGACCACGGCCTGCAGGTTCGGCAAACCACGCAGTTGGGCCTGCGTGTGCGTGTGCGCGACGAAACCCGGGGACTCGTCGACCCCGACCACGGCGCCGTGCGGCACCAGTTGCGCCAGATCGAAGGCCGCGAAGCCGGGCCCGCAACCGACGTCGAGCACGCGGTGGGTCGGCGCGATGCCAGCGCGCCGCCAGGCGCGCACTGCCGCATCCGACCAGAGGCGATGCTGCTGGCCGAGGCGCGCCAGTTCGTCGGCGCCGGTGCCGAGCACGTAGGGACGTTCGGCGGCGCTCATCGACCGAGGGCCGCGAGCACTCGCGCAACCACCTCACCGGCGGCGCATTCGCTCTTCTGCATGCCCTTGCGGATCAGGAACTCGACCTGGCCTTCGGCGGCTTTGCGGCCGACGAACACTTGCACGGGGAAGCCGAGCAGTTCGTTGTCCTTGAACTTGGCGCCCGGGCTCATGGCGCGGTCGTCGAGGCAGGCGTCGACGCCTGCGGCCTTCAGGCCCTGGTAGAGGCGACCAGCCAATTCCTGCTGCTCGGCGCGCGCCGGGTCGAGCATCGCCACCACGCATTCGAACGGAGCGATCGCCGGGGGCCAGACGATGCCTTTGTCGTCGAAGCTCTGTTCGACCGCGGCCGCCGGCGTGCGCGACACGCCGATGCCATAGCAGCCCATCACGAACGGCACCGGCTTGCCGCCCTGGTCCATGAAGGTGGCGCCCATCGCCTTCGAATACTTGATGCCGAGCTTGAAGATGTGGCCGACCTCGATGCCGCGCGCCTGTTGCAACGGCTGGCCGGACAAGGGGCAGCCCTCGCCTGCGCGCGCTAGGCGCAGCTCCTTCCACGACGGCATGCGGCAGTCACGGCCGAGGTTGACGTCGAGGCAGTGGTAGCCGGTCTGGTTGCAGCCGACCAGCAGGTTGGTGCGGCCCTGCAGCGACTCGTCGGCCAGCAGCGGCACGTCCTCGGGCAGACCCACCGGCCCGGCGAAGCCGACTTCGGCGCCGGTCGCCGCCGTGATCTCCTCGTCGGTGGCCAGGCGCACCTTGAGCGCGTCGAGCGCGTTGGCCAGCTTGACCTCGTTGATCTCGAGGTCGCCGCGCATCATCACCGCGACCACCTTCTCCTTGTTCTTCCAGGTGACGTGGTAGAGCACGGTCTTGGCCATGCGTCCGGCGACCCAGCCGGGGAAGAACGCTTCGAGCTGCGCCACGGTCTTCACCCCGGGCGTGGCGATCTTCTGCAGCGGCCGCGGTTCGCCGCCCGCAGGCGCCTCGGGCAGGCGGCTCACCGCCTTCTCGACGTTCGCCGCGTAGCCACTGGCTTCGCAGTACAGGATCGCATCCTCACCGGAGTCGGCGATCACCATGAATTCTTCGCTGCCGGCACCCCCGATCGCACCCGAGTCGGCCTGCACCACGGTGTACTTCACACCACAGCGCTCGAAGATGCGGCAGTAGGCATTGCGCATCTTCTGGTAGGCGGCGTCGAGACCACTCTGGTCCGCGTCGAACGAATACGCGTCCATCATGATGAACTCACGGCCGCGCATCAGACCGAAGCGCGGGCGGATCTCGTCGCGGAACTTGTCCTGGATCTGATAGCAGTTGACCGGCAGCTGCTTGTAGCTGTTGACCTGGGCGTTCACGTAGGCCGTCATCACCTCTTCGTGGGTCGGTCCGAGGCACATGTCGGAGCCTTTGCGGTCCTTCAGCGTGAACATGATGCCGTCGGTGACGTAACGGTCCCAGCGCCCCGAGGACACCCACAGCTCCTTCGGCTGCACGATCGGCAGCATCACTTCGTTGGCGCCTTCGCGGTCGAGCTCCTCGCGCACGATCTGCGCGAACTTCTTCACCACGCGCCACATCAGCGGGGCGAAGGTGTAGACGCCGGCCGCAATCTTCACGATGTAGCCGCCGCGGGCGAGCAGTTTGTGGCTCGGGATCTCCGCGTCGGCGGGGTCGTCGCGCAGGGTCGAGATCAGGATCTGGGAGAGTCGCATCGGGGCGGGAAGCCTAGCGACCGGGACCGCGCACGGGAACCGCACTACGCTGTTGACATGGGTCCGGCAGCGGCCCAACAGTGCCGCCATGCGGCATTCGACCCTGCGCGCCACGGGCGGAGCGATGCTGGGGTGCGCCCTGGCGTGCGGCTGCACGTTCGTGCGCGCGGCCTATTGGAACGTGCCGACGCTGGACACTTCGCAGCGCTTCGCCGCCCGGGAAGTGCCCGCCGCACCGGGGGCGCAACCGCTGCCGATCGCGCCCCGGGAGATCTCGCCCCCCGACCCGGAGCAGTTCGCCACGGCCACCGCAGCGCCGGGCCACGGCCCACGACCGGTGAGCCAGCGGTTCGACGCCTGGTTGCAGACCAACGACACCGTGGCCCTCTTGGTCGTGCATCGCGGCGCCATCGTCTACGAGCGCTACTTCGACGGGTTTCGCCCGAGCGCCTTGCTGCCCTCGTTCTCACTGGCCAAGACGGTGGCCGCGCTCCTGGTCGGCGCGGCGTTCACCGACGGTCTGATCGGCCCGCTCGACCGCCCGCTGCGCGAGTCCCTGCCCGAATTGCCAGCCGACTCGCCCTATGCCGACATCACCACCGAGCACCTGCTGCGCATGACCTCGGGACTCGAGTTCGTCGAAGAGTCCTACGACGCGGCCGAGCTCTACTACACCGAGGACCTGGACCGCGACACACTGCATCGGCGTGCGGTGGCACGACCGGGCACCCGCTACAACTACTCGAGCCTCGACGTGCAGCTGCTCGGGGCGGTGCTGCGGCGCGCGCTCGCCGGCGAGACTCTGTCCAGCTACTTCGCCCGGCGCATCTGGCAGCCAATCGGGGCCGAGCACCATGCCACCTGGTCCCTCGACAGCACGCAGCGCGGGGTCGAGAAGTTCTTCGGCGGCTTCAACGCCACGGCACGCGACTACGCACGGCTCGGGCTGCTCTGCATGCAGGGCGGCATCCACGCGGGGCGACGCGTCCTGGCGGCCGAATGGGTGGCCGAAGCCTTGGCGCCCGAGCCGCTGGTCGACGCCGTGACGACCAGTGACGGGCGCGTCCGGCGCAGCCGGTACCAGTGGTTCTTGCCCACCTCGGGCACGGCGTTCTTCGCCAAGGGCTACCTGGGCCAGTACCTCTACGTCGACCCGGCCCACGAACTGGTGGTGGTGCGGTTCGGCCGCAGCCACGGCCAGGCCGACTGGTTGGCGGTGTTCACCGCGATCGCCGCCAGCCTTTGAACAGTCCCGCCCGCGCTCGCGGGCGGCGCCGCTCAGGATCTCGCGAGAATCGCTGCAACGCGGGGAACGGCGGCGGGCGGAGCGACCTGGGTCGCACCCGCCCGCCACGCGCACCCTATGCCGCTCACCAGTGGAACGGGAAGAACTCGGCAGCGTCCGAGTAGCTGGTGCCGTAGCGGCCGTCGAGCACCATCCACTGCGCATAGAACGGAATGCCGAGCATGCCCGGATTCAGCGTCACCGGCTGCTGGTAGGTGCCAATGCCCTGCGCGTTGGTCGGGTTGGCCGGCAAGATCGCCACGATCAAGTCGACGAACACCGGCGGCGTGCTGAAGATCGGCGCGGCGCCGATCATCAGGAACGCAGCCGCGTTCGGCGGGGCGTCGCCGACACCGACCTTGAACCAGGACGGCCCACCGTTCGGCAGAATCTGCGGCGGCGAGTTGGCGATGATCTCAGGGGTCAGGAACCCACCCGGGGCGGGCGTGCCGAAGCCGTACTCATTGGCTTCGAAGCCGTGGACTTCGCTGTAGAGCTGCGGACGATCGAACGGGAACTGCTCGGCCGCAACCCGCGGATCGGTCAGGGCGTTGAACAAGAAGTCCGCCAGCGCTGCGCGGTCGGCGGGCGACAGCGGACCGGTGCCGAGCGGGGGCGGCTCCGCCTCGTAGAAGCGGATCAGGTCGCTCTGGCTGGCGACGAACACACGCGTGCTGCCGTCACCGCCGTGGCCGGTGCTGGTCCACTTGGTGTGCAGACCGAGGTTGCGCAGGGTTGGCGTCTTGCGCCGCACCGGTGCGATGTTGATGCTGTGGCTCTGGCCGTCGGAGAAGGCGTTGTCGAACGGATCGACGAGAGGACCGCCCGGTCCGGCGAGCTGGGGGTTGCCAGTGGCCGAGTGGCAGCGGAAGCAGCCCGCGCGATCCATGATCGCGAAGCCGCGCTGCTGCTGCCGCGTCATGCGGCCGATGTCGATCGGCGCCTGGTCCGGGATCAGCATGCGGTGGTAGTTGGCCAGCGCCGCCGCGAAGCGTTCGCGGGTCACGCCGCCGCCGGAGTTGAGGGCCGGGTTCGAATGGCCGTTGAACACGATGTCGAAGATCTTCGAGTAGGGCGCCCCCATCGACGTGATCCACTGGATGTCCGGCGGGATCGTCGACGGATCCACCATCGCCAGCGGGAAACTGTCGTTGAGCTTGCTCTGCAAGAAGCCACTGCTCCAGTCGAGCCCTTCGTGACCCATCTCGACGTCCGAGAGTGGCGGGCCGACGGCGAGGTCTTCGAGCGCGGCCCAATCGTCGAACAGCGGCAATTGGTTGCCGAAGCCGTCGTCGAAGTCCGGCCCGGCGCGCATGTCCCAGAACAGGCGCTCGAACACGTAAGCGCCGATCATCGTCGGCGGAGTGACCTCGGTCACCGAACGAGCGATCTGCGGCGACGGGTTGGCCAGGAAGCCGTAGTCGACCGTGCCGAACTGGCTGACCGCTTGCGGGATCACACCGAATGCGCCGAAGTTGCCGTTCGCTGCCACGGCACCCTGCCGGCCATCGACGCCACCGAACTTGGATTCGTGGCAGGTACCGCAGGACACCGTGTTGTCGACCGAGACCTGTTCGTCCCAGAACAGCGTCTTGCCGAGCTGGGCGACCATGTCGCGCTGGGCGATGTCGGCGGGGTTGGCCGTGCTGCGCACGAACGGGTTGCCGTCCGGCGCCGCAGGATGCGGCCAGTTCGACACGTCCGGCGGCTCACCGATCAGGCCGTTGACGTGCTGCCGCTGCGCGCTGGCGGCGGCGGTGAGTCCCAGGCAGGCGACGGCGCCCAGGACGAGGTTGACGAGGTTCATGGCTTCTTCCGAGTTCCCTTGGGTCCTTCACCCGGAATCCGTCGAAGGGCGGCGACGGAGTCCAAGACCGGGGGGAGCTGGACCTTTTCCTCTCCCGTGCTGCGCATGCAGCTTCCGGCGGACCGGATCCTAGCTACTGTGCGTAGGAAGTCAAGGCCGAGTTCGTAGGCGTGACGCAGCCCGTCCAGCACCGCGCGCCCACTTGGCATTCGGCCAGGCCGGACGCCGCGGAGCCCCAAGGACCGGCACCGCCTCCCCCGGCCTGGATCAACGCAGCGTCAGGTCGATCGTGTCGCTCAACGCAACCGAGCCCAGGCACGGCCCGCCCGAGAAGGCGAAGCCCTGCACCGACAGGGTGATCCCGGCGAACACCGCGCTCCCGGGCAGCGTCAGGTTGTAGGTGTCGCCGAGCAACGCGCTGCCATCGACGCCCATCGTGCAACTGGGGCAGGCCGGGGTCCACTGGGTTGCCGGCAAGCCCACGAGCACACCCAGCAAGGACGGCGCCCCGGCGACCTGGAACTGCGTCGTCTCGCCGACCGAACCAAGCCCGCTGGTGCGTGCCAAGGTGACGTTGCCGCAGCCGGTCGGGCGGGTGCCGATGATGGCCGGACCACTGCCTCGGTAGGCCTGCAGGAACACCGTCGACGTGGCCGCCTCGTCCCGCTCTTCGACCACGGCGTAGCCGAGTGTGTGCTGCCCGGTGCAGCTGTAGACCGACGCGATGCTGGGGCTGCGCTCGGGTTGGCTGGACGCCACCAGCACCGAGCTCTCGTGCACGGCCAGGGTCGCGCCCTCCCGCGCCACCAGGATGGCCCGCACGTCCCAATCGAGGGTCGAGCTGCCGAACAGATAGTGGTGGGCCACCGCGAAGCGCACGCCGTCGCAGTCGACGCTCGGCGCGGCCTGCGGCCAGGCGGTTGGCACCGCCGGTGCCATCTGCGACAGGTTGGCGTGCGCCACGACCGAGCCGGCGTGCGTCAGCAGCGTGGCGGCGATCTGCCCGTTGCCGGCCGTGGTGCGCTCGTAGGCGACCAGGAAGTGCCGCAGGCCACTGGCCGCGGTCGGCGAACTGGCCCGCGGCCGCTGGTCGTTCGCGATGCCGGTGGCGATCGGGAACGTGTTGTTGCCGTTCACCGGACGCACCTGCCCGTCCCAACTCAGCAGGGCACCGTGCACGTCTTCGTCGCCCACGCCGAACGTCTGCTGGAACACCACCAGGAAGCGCTGGTCGGCGAACGGCGGCGGTCCGTCCGCCTTGGCGATCGAGGGCCAGCTCTGGTTGGCGCCGGAGTTGGCGACCATGGTCGGCGCGGCCGCGCGCAACTGCCCGTCGAAGGTCACCTGCTTCATGTGGATGTCGTGGTCGGTGGCGCTGAAGACGCGTTCCCAGACCACGGTGAAGTAGGTCGGGCCAGCCAGCGCCGGGTCACCACCGACGTCCGGACGCACCTTGTCACCGGTCGCGTGGTTGGCCACCGAAGCCCGTTCGACGTCGAACTGCGCCGTGGCCAGCGCACCAGCGGCCTCCAGCACGCGCCCGCCGATCCAGAACGGCGCCACGTCGTCGACGCTCACCTGGGCGACCACCAGATTGCGGTGGTAGAGCTGCAGGTTGGCGATCGCCGGCCGCTGCCAGACCAGGCCGGTGAGATCGACCGCGACCAGACTGCCGACCAGGGCACCGGCCGGCGAGAGGCGCTGCACCAACACGTCGGTGTCGTTGGCCGCGAACCGCGACTCGTAGACCACCATCCAGGTCTGATCCTGGCTGTCCCACACCAGGTCGGCGTTCGACAGGTCGAGATTCGAAGTCGCCGCCACGGTGTTCGAAACCAGCGGGTCGACCACCAGCGGCAGCGCCGCCTGTTCGACGAACCAGGCCGGCACCGTGATGGCGATCGCGCCATCGCGCAGGGTCGTGAGCGCCGGCACCCGATCGCCGCGGGCGTCGATCGCCACGGCGGCGCCGTAGTGGATCGCGCCGTCGGCGAACTGCAGGCCGCCGTCGGCCGACACACCGCCGGCGGCGTCCACGGCGATCACCAGTTCCAACGCGCCGCGCGCCGGCAACTCGGCGAACGTGAAGGCCTGTTCCACTCCGCCGCGGCCCAGCGCCACGGACTCGACCACCCCGCCGCGCGACCAGCGCACTTCGTGCGCGTGCAGTTCGGGGGTGGCGTCGCCAACCGCGAGCGCGCGACCGCCGACCTGCACTTCCTGCAGGCGGAACGTCGCGTGCGGGGCGGGCAGCGTGGCCGCCGCCGGCGCGGCGAAGAACTCGAAGCCGCGGCGATCGAAACCCGCCTTGTAGTTCGCGCCACGCACCCAGTGCTCGCCCGCGCGTGGTGTGTCGACCAGCAGCGACGTCGCGAGCTGCTCGCGCAGGGCCGCCGCCACGGCACCCGTGCGCAGGCCGGCGGGCGCCTTGGCGGCGAACGGAGCCGCCGCCGGCTGTGCCGCGGGCACGGCCGAGTCCGCATCCGGGGCCGTCTTGGCGACCGGCTCCGCAGCGGTTTTCCAGTCCCCGGTCACCGGTGGCAGCGGCATGGGTTTGGCGGGCGAAAGGCCCTGGGCGGTGACACCGGCCCCGAGCACGAACAACGACAACAGGCTTCTCATGACAGTGGTTGGGAAGGGCGGGCCGGCGGCGACGTGCCGCACTGGCCCGGTATGGGTCGAAGGGAGTGCCGACCACCGCCCGTCACACCCGTCCGAGAAAATCTGCGCTTCGCGCGCGCCCGGCCCAGCACCTTCACCCATTCCCCCCAAAGCGTCGATGGAGCCGGTACCATGGGCAGCTGCGCCATCCTGTGGGCCGCGCTCCTCGCGCCCCAACACCCCCCCGACCTGCCGGTCTTGCACCGCGAACTGGTGCTGGTCGGCGATCCGGCCAGCACCCCTTGGTCCGACTTCGGCCTCGGCGATGGCGGCACCAAGCCGCCGGACCCGAACGGCATGCGCTGGGCACCGGACGATGGCCTCGTGAGCCCCGGCGGCGTGCGCATCGACTGCCGCGCCGTGGGCGTGAAGTTGACGTTCCCGTCGGGCCGCGAACTGCTGTTCGCCGGCGATGGCTGGCTGCACCTGCGCGACGAAGCGCGCGGTGGGCCGTGCCCACACGGGGCCGAACTGTGGCTCGGCGACGGCAGCCGCCTGCAGGTGCGTTTGCAGCCAGGGGCGTCGCCGTCGGTTCGCGACGTGGCGTTGGTGTGGCATGGGCAGGCCGCGGTGCCGTGGCAGCGCGGCGCACCGGCGCGCAGCATCACCCGGGCCAGCGCCTGGGCCGGCGTGCGCCTCGCCTGCTTCGGCGACGGCGGGGAAGTGTTCCGCACCATTGCGCTTGGCCCATTGCTGGTGCTCGACCGGCTGCTGGTCCCGGCGGATCGCGAACCGCGCGTACCCCGCCAGCGGCTCGCGGTGGCCACCACGGCAGTACTCGAGGCGCTGCAACGGCTGCCGCGCCTGCACACCGGCACCGAAACCCCGCTGCGCGCCGCCGCCGAGGCCCTGCGCACCCTGGCCGAAGCCAGCGCCATGGTGCTGCCCGAAGGTGCCGAACTGCCGCGGCTCGAGAGCGCCGCGTTGCGTTGGGGGCTCGGCGGCGGCTGCGAACTCGGGCTCGACCTCGACGCCGACCGCGGTCCGCTGCTGCAACTGTTCGCGCCGGGCGCCACTCGCTCGATCGTCGAGTGGACGCTCACCGATCCGAGCGCGGCCTACCTGACCAATCCGTTCGACACCGCGCCGGGGGCCTCACGCTGGCACGGCCACGGCGTGCGGCTCGCGGCGGCGTTCCCGCAGCAACAAGCACGGCTCGAGCTGTACGAACGCAGCCTGGCGCTGCCGGTGCTGCGCCGGCTGCGGCGCTGAGCGGTCCGCGCGCCGGGCGCGCCGGGTGTCCGCAACTGCCCAGTGCCAGCGCTGCGGCCTGCAGCCGTCGTGCGGCATCCTGGCGGCACTCGCCGCACCGCGGCATCACTTGCGCCGCGCAGCAGCTTCGCGGGCGCTGGGCGCCCGGTGTTCGCGCAGCGCCGCCACCACCGCGGCATCCGCCGTGTCGGTGGCGTCGAGACGCAACAGCAACTGCAACGCGGAGTCCGTGTTGCTGGCGCCGATCGCCAACAGCACCGCCGCACGATCTCCGGGATCGCGCAGCTGTTGCAAACGCTGCTGCAGGACCAGCGTGGCGTTCTCGCCTTCCAGCAGTTTGCCGATGCGGCCGACCACGCGCGCGTACTCGGCGTCGCGCACCGGCCCGAGCGACACGGCCAACGTGTCGAGCAAGCCGACCACGCGCTGTTCGGCGGCGAGCTCGGCCAACGCGATCTTGTGGTCGATCTGGTCGACTTCGCCACTGGCGCGCGCGACCAGCTGGCTCCACTGCACGGGCTGCAGCGCCGCGCGCAGATCGCCGCGTTCGGCGAGGCACCGGGTCGCCTCGACCGCCAGCGGGCCCTTGCCCGTGCTGGCCATCCGCGCCAGAGCCGCCGCGGTGTCGCTGGGGCGCGCCCCCGCATCGGCCGCCGCCAGCAGCGCGGCGAACGCCACCACCGGGTCGCGGTCGAGGTCGGCGCCGACCAAGGGGCAGCTGCCGGCCCAGCCGACCAGCTTGAAGTACGGACCGTTGCCGGCCGGCAGGCCGAGCCGCGCCGCCGCCGCCGAAGCGTCCTGCAGGCAGTAGAGCCGCGATTGGCGCAGCACCGGCCGGTTGTGCATGGCCAGGTTCGGCCAGTCGAGCACCGTCACGGTGCTCTGACCGTCGGCACCGCGCACCGAACGCAACACCTGGATCCGATGCAGGTCGACCTGTTCGTCGTGAGCGGTCTTGCCGAGATCGCGACCGACCAGCACCGCGTCCGCGTGGCCGATGCCGAGACGGAGTTCCTGTGCCGGCAGAGCCGCGAGCAGAACCACCAGAGAAGAGAGGAGCGTGCGCATGTCAGTTGCCGTAGAAGACCTGCTCGCGCAGGTATGCCAGGTTGAGGGTGTTGAAAGCGCTCGCCGGATTCACGGCAGCGTTGTAGGAGAGCGAGGGGCTCATCACGTTGGTCGCGCCGCCTGGCAGCGTGCCGAGGAAGCGGATGTGGCCGTCCGAGGAGCCCGGGAAGTTGGTCGAGTCGTTGCCGTAGAGGCCAGTCGGCATGGCGCCGTTCTGCACCAGGCCCATCGAGTGGCCGCATTCGTGGGCCACCACCACCGCGGTGAAGCGTGCGAACTCGTCGATCGCACCGAGGATTTCGTTGGCACGGCCGTCGGTGAGGGAGCCCACCAGCCGTGCGTCGTCCTGACTCATCGCCCCGACCGCGGTGCCGCCCAACGACGGTGCCAGTGGACTGAAGGTGCTGCGGAACAGGCTCCCCGACGGCGGGCCCATGCCGAAGTCGGCCATGGTGTGCAAGAACACCCCGAGCCGGATGCCCGAGAAGTTGAGGCGCGTGTTGTCGTTCTGGGTGTTGTTGTGCAAATCGAAGATCGCCACCCCCAGCACACCCACGGTGCTCGCAGAGCCCGCAATGCTGATCTGCGAGTAGCCGAAGGTGTTGTAGCCGACACTGGCCGACGAGCCGAAGGTGCCGGCCGGACGCGTGAGGGTGAACTGCACGTTGGCGTCGGCGTACAACAGCGCGAGCTGGGCCAGCAGCTCCGACTTGAAGCGCACCAGCACCACCTGGTTGCTGTCGAGCCCACCCTGCACGTTCGGGATCGGCGCACTGTGCAGCAGCCCCAACACGTGCAGCACGTCTTCGAAGTCACTGCGGCCGTTGGCCGTGGCGACCACGTCGACCGCGACCCCGCCGGTGATCGCACGCGTGCTGAAGGACTCGACGTCGCGCGCGAAGTCCAAGAACCACACCTGGGAGGGGTTCACCGCCGTCTCGAACGGCCGCAGCGCGCTGCTGAAGGCTCGCACCCGGCACGCGAACTGCCGCTGCGTCGACGCCAGACCCGACGCGTCCACCACCGTGCAGGTGAGCGTGCAGTCCCCGGTGCCGAACGACACGTTCGCGGGCACCAGATAGCGTGCCGCGCTGTTCGACGCCGACACCGTGGTCAGGAACGGCCGCAGGTTGGTGCCGGCCGCCTGGCTGCCGGACGGCGTGGCGACGGCGACGTTCGCGGTGATCACGGTCTGGCCGGTCGCGATCGCGCCGTTGTCGCTGTAGGTGAGGTCGATGTGGAAGCCGTTCGGCGGCACTTGCAGGGTCCCGCCGGCCGGGCCGAGTCCGTTGAGTTCGTCGTCGATGCCCGAAAGGGTGACCCGGCTCAGGGTCGGCGCCACGCCATCGCTGGTGCCGATGGTCACGGCCGTCCCGCCGCCACCGACCTGCCCGCCGGCGGTGCGCACCGCGTCGTTGCCGGTGCCGAGCACCACCGTGGTGCTGTCCGGCGCGAAGTTCACTCCAGTGCCCAGCGTCACGGCCACCGAACGGGCGCTCAGCAGCATCGGCGTGCCGGTCACGGCACCGAGCGTGGCCCCGCCCGACAGCACGACGTCGGCATCGTCGAGCAGTTTGGACGCCACCAGCTGCACGTCGACGGCGAAGAACAACAACAAAGCGTCGCCCGCGACCGGACTCGGACCGGACCCGACGAACGCCGCGGCGACGACCCGGGGGCCCGCGGTGCCACCGCCGCCACCACCGCCGCCGCCGCCACCACCACTGCAGGCGGCGAGGCCGACGGCGAGTGCCAGCCACGGGAACCGCGGAAAACGCTGATGCGAACGGGAGTAGGTGCCGATCATGGAATCATGTCGAAGTGGGCGCTGTTGGCTGCGCATCGCTACTTGGAACGCCACGCCGCGGCGCGAACCGTCGGCGCCAACGGACGTTCCCTGCAGCGGCCGTGGCGAATCCGTTCGCCGCGGGCCGTGCAGCAGGCTGCCCATGCACGCGCCCAGCGCCGTCAGCCGTGGTGGCCGCGACTCGCGGGGGTGCTGTGCCTGTGCTTGGCGGTTCATGCGGGCCTGCATCCAGAGTACTCGATGCCATCGCCGGTTCGCGCCTCATCGGCCGAACGGGCCACGCGAATCCAGCCGATCGCCACGATCGCACCGGGCCCGATCCACGAAGGGGTGCCGCACGAACTCGTCTGGAGCGACGTCGCCGTGCCACCGCCGTATCGCGTGGTGGTCTGCGACGCCGAACTGCAGCCGCTGGCCACCTTCGACGACCTGTCCCATCCGCGCCTCCCGCTGCCCACCACCCTTGCCACGGAACTCGCAGCCGCGGGGCAGTTCCATTGGTATGTCGAAGGCCTGGCACCAACGGCCGACGGCTCCGGTCGGGCCGTACGCAGCCGCTTCGAAACCTGCGAAATCCGCTGACCGAGAACCGCCGTTGGCATCGCGCCGAGGCGGCCCAAAGACGTCCTAACTCAACTCCCGTCAAAGGGATACCGAAAGGACGCCTGCGGGGACCGACAGCCCCGCAGCACCAGGGAACAGCAGCGGAATGATGAAGATCGCCGTCGGAGAAATCGTTCAGGGCTACCGGATCACTCGCTTTCTGGGTCGGGGCGGATTCGCATCCGTCTACCTGGCCCAGCAGGAGTCCTCCGGCAACAAAGTTGCCCTCAAGGTCGGCGCCATGACGGGTGGTGGCCGGCAGGTCACCCGCCTGCTGGAGGTCACCGCGCGGCGCACGCCGGAGGGCATCAGCCCCGACGAGCTGCCCGCCGAAGCGGTGTTCCTCGAACCGCGCGGGGTGCGCATCGACCTGTTCGACGAACAGGAGGTGCAATCCGTGCTGCGCGCCGAGGCCGATCTGCTGGCGCAGTGCCAGCACGAGAACCTGGTCGCGATGCACGAACGGCTCAGCGTCGACGGCAACGAGGTGCTGGTGCTCGAATACGTGCGCGGCAAAACCCTGCGCGAGAAGATCCGCAGCCTCGAAGGCATCCACCTCAACTGGTTCCTGGCGATCGTGCGCGCCCTGCGCGCGATGCGGCAGGCCGGCACGCTCGACTACCACGGCGACCTCAAGCCCGAGAACATCGTGGTGAAGCCGAGCGGCAAGGTGGTGATGCTCGACCCGGCGATGCGCCAAGCGGACCGCCGGGTGATCACGACCACGCCGCACTACAACCCGCTGCTGCTCTGCGACAGCAAGGCGGACGTGATGGCGATCGGCATCATGATCTACGAGATCCTGACCGGCACGCTGCCGTTCGACGAAGTGCCGTGGGAGTTCGCGGGGCAGCAGTCGGGCGGCGAGACGCAGCGGTTGAGCCTGAGCTACTTCTTCAGCTACAGCCCGCCGCACGTGCTGAACCCGAAGACGCCCGAGGAGCTGGAGCGGATCGTGTACCGGTGCATCACGGTGCCGAGCTACGGGCTCGACGAGCTGGTGGCGGACCTCGAAGGGTTCATCAGCAAGGCCTGATCGGGCTGGGCTCTGGCGGCATTGGCTGCCGCCGGGCGAGTGGGCGCAGCGGGAACGGACTCAGGGTCTGCGGCATGTGGCAGCTCCGGTGCCACGGCAGTTGCTCAGCCGTCCAACTCGTGCACCTCGTGGGCCAGCAGAGTCGTGCCCCGGATCTCGCCGACCACCTCGATGCGGTGGTTCTCCAACTTCGAGAGATCTTGGTCGCGGAACGGATGGGCGCCGATGCGCCGCAGCACATACTCCATGCCGTCCGCGGTACGCAGGAACAGAGCGTGGCGCTCGCTCTTCGAGCCTGCAGCCATGCCGTGGCTGACGACGCGTCCTCGAATGGTGGCGGCCATGGCTCGATTCTAACGCAACTCCAGGGTCATCGGCGGGCCAGGCGAACAGCCTTCACCTGTTTTCCCCCCCGGAACTTGGTCAACATGGCCGCAACCCGCATAGGTCCAGGAGTGGGTTGGTGTCGTTCCCGCACCGCAGATTTGCGGGCCACGGCACTGCCAGCATGCTGCCCAGGTTGCTCTTGCGGTTCGTCGGAAACGGCAACCTCCGGCACCAAGAACTCGAACTTCGCAACTTCCGCCAGTTCTGGAGACCCGCGGGTGTCCTTTTCCACCCAGCGCCACTCGTGCACTTCTGCTTCCGGCTGCTTGCCGTTGCCAGCCTTGCTGACCACTCGATTCGGCTGCGAGACATGCAGTTCCGTAGCCGCGGCCCAAGCCGACAAGGCTTGCCCCTCCTGTTCGAGTGCGAGCCGGTGTGCCGCATGCATCTGCATGGCGACCCTGCTCTTCTCTGCACTGGCCAGTGAGGCTGCAGGCAGCATGGTGCCTTTGGCTTTCGTCCTGGACTTCGCCTTCTCAGGAGGCAAGCAACCGCGCAGAGATGGGTCTCCAAGCAACACGAATTGAGCGATGGTCTTCAGTTCGAATGGGCTGTACGGCTTGACCGCAGCAAGGAACTTCAATCGAGCCTGCAGAAGTGCGCGTCCCAGAGAAGCTCCCCCAACAACCGCTTTCAGGAACTCGGAGCATAGGACGTCCGCACAAGACAACTGCGCACTGGCGGATCCGTAGGCAACCGTGGTGCTGCCCAGGAAGCCGATGGCACCTTCCTCGAGATACGTGTTGCAAATTGCCATGGCCACTTTTCCCATCGGATACAGATCCGCGCCGTAGCAGCACTCCGCTACCGCCACCGTGCCCTTGCCGATGTTGCCCGGCAGCTCCGGGGATGTGATCGCAATTGGCATCGACTGTCCATCATCCCCATAGAACGATGGGGCGCTCAGAGCACCATGACAGTTCACGATGTGGACACCAGCCCGCAACGGGGCGCTGGGAATGGGTGAGTTGTCCGGCGGCGAGGTTCTCGGCAGCACTGTTCGGCCGAGAGCCGACCTGGCCACTGCCTTGGTTGCCTGGGACCACACCTGGGCCGACAGTGAGAAGCACGTGCTTGCTCGCGCAGAAGGGGCATGCTGCGTTGCTGCTTCGAGGAGATCGACCAAGTACTGGGGATCGTTGTGATTCTGGATGTCAGGCAGACGGCCGAGAGCGCGGGTTGGCCCGAGGTAATCGACAATGTTCCTGGTTCGTCCTCCTCGACACGTGTAAGGCAGATCGCTCCAGACATCAGGATCAGGATCTTGCGTATTCCCGATGCCGACCGGGAGAGGATTGTCGAGAGGGTAGTGGGCCACGACGTCTGGTGCACCCACCAGCATCACATAATCCGGCTCTGCGTAATGCTGGCACAAGCGGTCTACGGCCGCCTTGGTTCCCCTGTGGTCGCTG
Organism: Planctomycetota bacterium; assembly: GCA_016795295.1. Taxonomy (GTDB): domain Bacteria; phylum Planctomycetota; class UBA1135; order UBA1135; family UBA2386; genus JAEUHP01. The sequence continues at coordinate 50,285 of JAEUHP010000130.1, forward strand.
GGCTGATGAACCCTTGCCGCATTCGTCAAGACGGTGGAGCAATCGATGAATTCGATCACCGTGGCAATCCCTCTCTTGGCATCTTCGGCAACGAGTCGGTTCAGCGCCGCGTCGATCGCGGCCAAGCCCTGGGATCCGTACTTCGTGGACAGAGCGGACCGGTTCGACAGGACGAGCTTCTTCACTTGGCACCCCCCTGACCGATTGCTTCCAGCAACTCTCGCGAAGCGCCACGCAACGGCAAGGACATTGCTCCGCGCTTGGGCTTCGGCTTGCTCAGTGCGCGATGCAGCGCCGCATCGGTGGCGACATGGAACGCAAGCTCCGCCCCGAATGAGGAAAGGCGGCGCTTGCGCGTGGCGGGAGTCCCACCGAGAAGAGACTCGAGTCGCGCCACCACTTCATTTTGCTCGTCTTGCGGGAAAGCGGCGGCGATCACACCCAGAGGGTCGCCCGACTTGGCCCGCGCGGCCGACTTCGCCTTTGCCATCCATGGTTGCCCCAGAGGCTGTTGCAGAAGCGCCATGGTGTCCAGGATGCCCGCCCCATAGTTCTCTCCATCCCATCCCTTGGGAGTCCTGGCGGAAGCCTTCAGGCAATGCCGGAACAGCTCCCCGACGCGGGACAGGCTGCCGGCCGCTGCCCGGATGCGCGGCAGACCATGGTAAGCGAGCCACAGGGCACATGCGCCGGCCACTGAGGCGACTGCATACGAGGTTCCAGACGATGGATCGACGCGGTAATCCCAATTGCCCCCGGAGAGCTTGGTCCACGCGCGCCAGACAGACTCTCCTGGCGCACAGATGTCCACGGCGCTCCCGCTCGCAGACTTTCGCCAAGGACGATCCTGGCAATTGCTGGCGGCCACGGCGATGACGCCGGGCAGCTTCGCAGGGTAGACCACCCACGGCCAGATGTTGCCTGCAGCGGCGAGCACCACGAGCCCCTTGGCATTTGCCGAATCCACGGCGTCTGCCAAAGCTCGACTCGAGACTGGCCCCCCCAAGCTCATCGAGATCAGATCCGCCTCGACTGCAATGGCATGATGGATGGCCAGGGCCACATTCCGAAACGAGAAATGTACCACCTTGTCGGAGACCCGCAGCGGCACCAGTTCGGCAGCCGGCGCCACACCGGAGACAAAGCGGTCGCCACCTCCAGCATCGCTCATGATGACGCTGGCAGTTGCGGTCCCGTGGGCATTCGAGCCATCCAATGGATCCAGTGAGTCCTTCCGCCCCGCCTCGAAGTCGTAGCCGAGATCGGTGCGCAAGCGCAGCGCTGCCGGGGGCGCGGAATGGACCTCTGGATGTCGGGTATATCCCGTGTCTGGGTGGGCAACGCGGATGCCTGCACCCATGCGCTGCCCGCCCTCGGGGGGCTCCAGCGTCCAAGCGCGTTGTGTGCGGGTGGCATCGAGGCTCCAGACCATGTTGGTGGCGGCGCAGTCGAGAGGCGGACCGTCACTGGAAGACTTGGGCCTGGGGACGTCGGCAGTGACCGCGAACAGAGGCTCTACGTCGAGGTCCTCGGGGGTCGCGGCGGCGTTGCGCAGGGAGCGCGCCATGGACCAGGCTCGTCCAGTGGCAAGCTGCGACTTGCCGGTCACCAGCCAGCCAGGGCCGAGTTGCTGCACTCGGATCGTCTGGCCCAAGACATCCTGCGCCAAGCGCGTCACCGCCGCTTTGCCGGGTGCGTGCTCGTTCCACCGCAGGTAAAAGCCCTCGTGGGCAACTTTCGAATCGACCGGCTCGGTATGCATGGCTCTTCCGGATGGGTTCCCTCGACCAGTGCAGACTAGCGTGCGGACGATTGCCTTGCCAGCGGATGCGGCCCGCGATCCTTCGCGACCCAAGGCGTCGAGGGTGAACGAGAAAGGAAGGCGACAGGGGACGGATCGATTGCACCCCCGCGGCACCCATCTGCTTCGCACTGCTGTTACCGAGGAGTAGCAGGGCAGTGCGCAGGGACTCCCCCAGCCTCGGCAGTCGTCCCAGGCACGCTTCTTGCCGCTACCGTTGCCACCCCGCCCTCCGGTCTGCCGCGGACCACACTCCACTCCGCGTCAAAACGAACCGACACATGCCCCTGCCCCTCGGCACCCTCGCGCTGGCCCTCAGCGCCGCTTGCCTCCCGGCCCAAGTCGGCCGCTTCCTCGGCCCAACGGAAGCCGCGACGCGGCTGCCGCAAGGCCCGGACCGGCCCGCGCCGACGCCCCCCCTCGGCCCCGGCCAACTGCCGAAGGGCATGCACCAGCACGTCGGCCTGTCACTCCCCGAAAACCTGAGCCGTTGGCTCTACTGGTGGGAACACCACCGCGATGCGTTCGCTCCGCTGACGACCACACCCGCGCACGACGGCACCAAGCCTGCCAGCACCCGAGCCACGATCCAACTCCCCGAAGCACTCGTGCCGGCCCTGGAGGAAGCCATCGAAGCTGGCGGCGACCCCAGGATCACCAGCGCCGCACTGGTGGCCCTGGCCAAGCTGGGCACCCAACGCCCCACCGCGCGGCGAACCACAACCCTCCAGAACCAGCTCGCCGCCACCGCCGAGCCGATCCGCGAAGCGGCAGCGCTCGCACTCGGCATTGCCGGAGACCCCGACTGCCTCGCTCTGCTGTGCAGTCTGGCTCTCGACCAGGAAGCCGGGCGCCAGGCCACCAACTGCTCGGCAGGCGTGCCGCTGCCCACACGAGTGTTCGCCCTGTGCGGTCTGGGCCTCTTGGTCGAGCCACCGGGCCATTCCGACGCGAAGGCCCGCGCACTCGAGGTCTGCCGGCAGCTCCTGGCCAACACCAAGCCCGTCGACCACGACCTCGCCAACGCCGCCGTTCTGGTGCTCGGCATGCTGCACCCAGATGCCCAGGTGGAGGCTGAAGCGCGGCTGCAGGCCAGCGCCGTGCAGTTGCTGGCCGACCACTTCGTTCGGCCGCTGGCGCCCGAGCCGCTGCCGAGCCAGGCGCAATGCGCGCCCGCAATCGCCCGGCTGCTCGGCCGGCACCACCCCGACTCCCCGCGCTATCGGCAGTGGTTTGCCGACGCATTGCGCGGCCAAGGGGCCTCGGGCCCCTGCAGCGTCGAACGCGCCCGCGCCTGTGTGGTGGCGCTCGGGCAGCTCGGGGTTCCCCCCGCTGCCGACAGCGAAAGCGACCCGGACCACCAGCTCTGCCAGCTGCTGCTCGCGACCAGCCGCACCCACAACGATCCGCAGACACGCGGCTTCGCCAGGATCGCCCTCGGCCAGATCGGCGGCACCGCCAACCGCCGCGTGCTGCTGGACGAACTCGGCCAAGCGCCGAAAGCCGCGCAGAGCTGGATCGCCCTGGCGCTGGGTGTGCTGGTGTACCACGCCTACGAACAGCAGCTGCGCGACTCCGGTGCGTTCGCCCCGGATCTCGAAGTCGGCGCGCAGCTGTTCGCGCTGTTCCAGAGCAACCAAACTCCTGATGTGGTCGGGGCGGCGGCCGTGGCACTCGGTCTCAGCCAGTACCGCGCCGCGGCAGTTTCGCTGCGCGCCATGATGAAGCACAAGCTCGCGCAGGAGGAACTCTCCGGCTACTGCGCCGTGGGGCTCGGCTGGCTCGGCGATGGCGAGTCACTGCCGGCGCTGCTCGAAATGCTGGGGGCGGCCCGGCGGCGGCCCCTGCTGGCGCTGCACGTGGCCACGGGGCTCGGGGAGGCTGGCGGGGAGGGTGTGGCGAGCCGGCTGGTGGCGCTGCTGGAGAACGGGGGCAAGGGGAGCCCCGTGGGCAAGCTGGCGAACCTGGCGCAGGCGATCGGGCGGATCGGGGATGTGCGTTCCGTGGCGGAGTTGGTGCGGGTGCTGCGGGAGCCGAGTTGCGACGGGTTGGTGCGGGCGTTCGCGGCTGGGGCACTGGGGTGTTTTGGCGATTCGGGGGCGCGGTCTTGGCAAAGCCGCGTTGGTGGGCACTGCGAGTATCGGGGGCTTGGGCGGGGGTTGGTTGGGGAAGGTGTGGGTGTGCTGTGTTGGCTGTGAGGCAGTACTCTGGCGCGGGCGGCGCAGCGCATGCGTCGCCGCAGAAGACCATGAAGCCGACGTTTCGGTTCGGACTGCTCGCGGTGAGCCTGATGGCGCTGGCACCTTGCCGGCTCGCTTCGATTGGCCAAGGCCGTGACCAGGTCGAAGGCTCCACCGTGGCGGTGGGCACGAGGCTCCCAGCGGGCGAAGTGCTGGAGCTGCGCAGCACGCGAGCGGCGCGCGAAGAGGATCTCACTGCCTGGGATTTCTGGTGGAGGCACAACCAGGGTCGCTACCTCTGCGTACGTCCCGCCAGGGCCGCTGCCGCGAACACACCATCCCAGGCTCTGGACGTCCGGATACCAGGCGTGGGGCGCGTGCAGCCTCCTGACGCAGCGACGATTCTCGGCGAGATCCTGCCGGCATTGCGCCGCGCCCTCGACATGGCCAGGGACGAAGATTCCCTCGGGGGCGCGCTCTACGCCCTGGCCAAGGTGGGCCGCAACGCGACCGACTTCCGGCTGCTCGACGTGTTCCGCCCCCACCTCGCTGCGAACAAGCAGTCGGTTCGCGAAGTGGCAGCCCTGGCGATCGGCTTGGCTGGCATCGTCGATGCCGATCAGGTGGACCTGCTGCGCGCCTTGGCGCTGGACGAAGATCTCGGGCGCAGGGCGGTGGCCAGTCCGGTCGTGGATCTGCGCACGCGGACCTTCGCCCTGTACGGACTCGGCCTCCTGGCCCACGCCAACCCTGGTCTACAGGTGTCGGAGCAGGTGTTCTTGGCCTGCAGGAGGGTGCTCGAGGACACCCGACTCACCACCAACGACTTGCCGATTGCGGCGATCCAAGCCTTGAGTCTGTTCGTTCCCGGGACTGCCGACGCTGGGGCTCGGCAGTTGCTGCTCGACACCGTGGAGGTGTTGACCACCTACCACACGAAGCCGATGGCGCCCGAACTGCGACCGTCGCAGGCCTTCTGCGCCACGGCGCTGGCCAGACTGCACGGCCGGGCCCATCCAGAAGCCGGGCGCTGCATGGACCTGTTCGCGGACGAACTACGCGGCAAGGGCGGTCTGGTTCGCTACCACGAGGACCTGGACCGGGCGGCGGCCCTGGCTCTCGGGCAACTGTGTCCACCGTTTGCGGGCGGTGCCGATGCGCAGCAGGCTGCCGGGAAGTGCTCGCAGCTGTTGTTCGACACCTACCAGCAACATGCCGACGAGCAGACTCGTTACTTCGCCGTGCTGGCACTGGGCCAGATCGGCGGCGCCGAGAATCGGCGCGTTCTGCTACGTGCCTTCGATGATGCCGAAGGCAATGCCAGGGACTGGATCGCGCTGGCGCTGGGCATCCTCTCACGCGAGAGCTACGAGCTGCAGCAGCGAAGTGGCGGTGCGATCGAGCCGGATCGCGAGATCGGCAAGTTGCTCCACGAAGCGCTCGGCAGGGAAGCGCATTCGGGGCGGGCAGCTGCGTATGCGGTGGCGCTGGGCCTCAACGGTTGTCGAGAGGCGGCGGACGATCTGCGTCGGCGCATGGTGGCTGCGCTGCAGCACAAGTCGACATTGGCGGAGCATCTGTTGTCCGCCTCGGCGCTCCTGGACGATTCGATGGCCGTCGACGCCCTCCTGGAAGCCGTCGCGAAGTCGAAGCGCGGTCGCATGTTGCTGGGGGAGGCACTTCCTGCTTTGAGCAGGCTCGGCAGTCGGGCGGTTGCGGAACGGATCCTGGGGTTGCTTGGGGGCGAGGAGTTGGAGGCCTCGATGGTGGCGACTGCGCTGGGTGTGATCGGGGACCAGTGTGCAGTGAAGAGTCTGGTCGGAATCGTGGTCGACGCGAAGCAGAGCCGACGGCTGCGTGGGGCTGCTGTGCATGCGCTCGGGAGCCTGGCGGAGGCGGGTAGGAGGGTGTTGCCGTGGAATTGGGAGCTGATTGCGAACATCGATTACCGGGCGGCGCCTGGCACGTTGATGGACAACTCGACGGGGGTGGTGGATTGGTGGTGAGGAGTTGGCCAAGCACGCAAGCCGCGTGCTCTCCGCCGCCCGTCCATGGCAGAATGCGCAGGCTCCGCGCGCCCGGCCGACCATGACCGCTGCCAACGATCCCGACCAGGAAGCCTTGATCGCCCTGGTCCAGCAGGCCCTGGACCTGATGGACCGTGGGCAGC
>JAEUHP010000137.1 GCA_016795295.1 Planctomycetota bacterium
CGTCGGCATCCGCAGCGGCATCGGGGCCGCGCAGCGAGCCGATGCCTTGCTCGAGCGTCTGCACGAGTTCGGCCACCTGCGTGGCCGTGGCCGTGCCAGAAGCAACCGCCGCCGCCACGGCCTCTGCCTGCTGCTGGCACAGCGCCGACCAGGCGAGCAGGTCAGGGGCGCCATTGCCAGGGGAGTGGTCCCGCAGCCAATCCGCAACCCGCGGGGCAATGACTGCTCCCTCGGCACGGAGTTGCTCGACCAACTGCTGAAGAGCCTGGACTTCGGTTGCGAGGGCCATGTGCATTGGAGAAGTCGGCCATCCCGGCCCGCCTCTCTGACCCGCACATCGGGACCCTCGTGCTTCGGGCTTTAGCGGGGAACCCCTAATGCGGCCACCGGCCGGCAGATTGGTCCCGGCCGCAGCACATGCGAGGAGCTGCTCGCCGGTCGACTCAGGTCTCGGGAGTGCGGGGCTCCCCAGCCGCCCGTGAGGTCGGGGCCACAGCATCGTCCCCGCGCACGCCCCCGCGACGCCGCCGCAGCGCCTCGCGCAGCAACCACTCGATCTGTGCATTGAGGCTGCGCAGGTCCTGTTCGGCCCAGCTGCGCACTTCGGCGAGCAGCTGGGGCGGCAACCGCAGCAGGAAGCCTTTGCGTTCGTCGGCCACGCACTAGCCGTAGAGAGTGCCGGCGTTGACGATCGGCTGGGTGCCGCGCTCGCTGCACAGCACGACCAGCAGGTTCGAGACCATCTGCGCCTTGCGCTCGGCGTCGAGCTCGACCACCGCCGCCTTGTGCAGTTGTTCGAGGGCCATCGACACCATGCCAACGGCCCCTTCGACGATGCGCGTGCGCGCGTCGATGATCGCTTCGGCCTGCTGCCGCTGCAGCATTGCGCCAGCGATCTCCGGCGCATAGGCGAGGTGGCTCAAACGGACCTCCAGCACCTCGATCCCGGCCATCTGCAGGCGCCGCTCGAGTTCTTCCTGGAGCTCGCGGCTGATCGCCTCGCTGCTGCCGCGCAGCGACGTTTCACGCTCGTGCGGGGTGTCGTAGGGGTGCGAAGACGCGAGGTGGCGCAGCGCCGATTCGGTCTGCACCTGCACGTAGGACTCGTGGTTCTCGACGTCGAACGCCGCCTGCGCGGTGTCGCGCACCCGCCAGACCACCACTGCGCCGATCTCGATCGGATTGCCGCGCAGGTCGTTCACCTTCAGCTTGTCGCTGTTGAAGTTGTGCGCACGCAGGCTGACGCCCTTGCGCACGCTGAACGGGTTGACCCAGTAGAAGCCGTGCTGCCGCAGGGTGCCCTTGTAGTTGCCGAACAGCACCACGACCTTGGACTGGTTGGGGTTGACCAGGGTCAGCCCGACCAGCACCAGGATGCCAAAGGGAATGCCAACGACGGTCAGCAGCAGGACGGCACCGAGCACCAGCATCGGGACGCCGGGCATCGGGGTGGGGTAGGGGATCTCGCGTGAGGATTGGCTCATGGTGGCTCGCACAGTGATATCACTTTGCGTTCCCTAGAGTAGCCGTGGGCGGCGGAGCTCCGTCGCGAATCCTCCGAGATTCGCTCAAGCTCATTATCTGTAGTTATTTATAGTGTATACGCCGCAGCGTGTATCCAGTGCCCACCACCGCCCTACACGTTCGGCCGTGGCGAGACCGGCGGCACCTTCGGTGCCTGGTCGGGTTGACGCAGACGGTCGCGTCGAATCACCGCCGCTGATTTGTTGCAAACTCGTCCCCCGCCCTGCTCCCCCCCGCCAAGCCCTAGACTGCGGCCCTAGATCGTCGTCCTGGCCACGCCATGACCCAGCCGACCCGCCGTACCTTCCTGCGCTCCAGCGCCTTCTGCGGCATCGGCGTAGGCTTCGGTCTCGCCGACCTGCTCCCCGGAGCTGCGGCCGTGGCGGGCCCGCGGCGGCGGCCCCCACCCCGTGCCCAGGCGGTGATCCAACTGCACCTCGGCGGAGGCCTGAGCCACCTCGACACCTTCGACCCCAAGCCCGAGGCGCCCGTGGAGGTGCGCGGGCCGTTCGGCACCGTGAAGTCGAAGCTGCAGGGCGAGCCGTTGTCCGACCTGCTGCGCCATACCGCAGCGATCGCCGACAAGCTCACGGTGGTGCGCTCCGTGACGCACAGCGAGGCGGACCACGACCGCGGCACCCACAGCATGCTGACCGGGTTCCAGCCCAGCCCGGCGATCACCTACCCGAGCCTCGGCGCGGTGGTGGCCCACGAACTCGGCGTGCGCAACGACCTGCCGCCCTACGTCTGCGTGCCCGCCGCCGGCGGCTTCTTCGGCACCGGCTACCTGAGTGCCGCGTTCGCCCCGTTCTCGGTCGGCGACAGCCCGGCCGCACGGCGCTTCCAGGTGCGCGACCTCAGTGCGCCGGCGAACGTCGATGCCGCGCGGCTGCAGCGCCGCCGGCAACTGCGGCACGACCTCGACCGGGGCTTTGGTTGCCTGGGCGCCGGCGACGTGCTGGAAGCCAGCGAAGCGTTCTATCGGCAAGCCTATGCGCTGATCGAATCGCCGACCGCACGGGCGGCGTTCGACCTGCAGCAGGAGCCGGACGCGATGAAGGACCGCTACGGCCGCAACGGCGCGGGTCTTGGGGCGCTGCTGGCGCGCCGGTTGGTTCAGGCCGGCGCACGCTGCGTGGTGGTCAATCTCGGTGGTTTCGATCACCACGCCCAGATCGGCCGCGAACTGGCCGCCCGCATGGGCGAGGTCGACCAGGCCTTCGCCGCGGTGATCGCCGACCTCGACGCCAGTGGTCTGCTCGACCAGACCCTGGTGCTGCTGACCACCGAGTTCGGCCGCACCCCGCGACTCAACAACGACGCCGGCCGTGACCATTGGTCACGCGTGTTCTCGATCGCGATGGCCGGCGGCGGCGTCGCGCGCGGCAACGTGCTCGGCGCCAGCAACGCGACCGGCGCCGAGCCGGAGCGCGATCCGGTGCGACCTGCCGACCTCGCGGCGACCGTCTACTCGCTGCTGGGCATCGATCCGGAGAAGAAGTTGATGGCGTCGGGCGGCCGACCGATCGACCTGGTTCGCGACGGCCGGGTGCTGCACGAGGTGCTGGGCTGATGCTGGCCGCCGCTCCCCTGTGGCTGGCGCTGAGCAGCTGGCAGGCGCCGCAGGTCGAGCGCATGACTGTGTGCGGCGGCCAGCGCGGCACCGAGGTCGCGGTGACGCTGACCGGCAAGCGGCTGTTCGAACCGCAGGGTCTGCTGCTCGAGCAGCCAGGGATCGAAGTGTTGGCGATCCAGAGCGACAAGCCCGAGCAGTGCACGATGCGGTTGCAGCTCGCCGCCGACTGCCCACTCGGCCTGCAGCCACTGCGGCTGCGCACCGCCTACGGACTCAGCAACCTGCTGCAGTTCGAGATCGGCGTCTTGCCCGAAGTCGCCGAGCAGCGCCAGGGCGATGCTGCGCAGGCAGTGCCACTCGGCTGCACGGTGAACGGCAGCCTGCGCGGCGAGGAGATCGACCGCTACGCCGTCGAGGTGACGGCCGGCATGGTGGTGCAGTGCGAAGTGATGGCGATCCGGCTCGGCCGGGCCAACCTCGACCTCGCGCTGCAGGTGCACGGGCCCGATGGCCGCTTGCTGGCGGCGGCGGACGACACGGCCCTCGGCCACAAAGATCCCTGGTTGTCGTTCGTGGCGCCCGGCACCGGCACCTGCGTCGTGACGGTGCGCGGGGCCTTTGCCGACGAGGCCAACGCCGGCCCCTACCGTCTGCATCTGGGCACCTTCCCACGCCCGATCGGCTGCCTGCCGTCCGGCGGCCAGCCGGGCGAGACGCTGGCGATCGCGCTGCTCGAGGACCCGGCCACCGGTGCTGGAGCCGCGCCGTTCGCCACGACGCTGCCGAGCGGCCCCGAAGAGTGGTTCCGTTGGTTCCCGACCGATGCGCGCGGCACGGCGCCCACCCCGCTGCTGCTGCGCGTCGGTGGACCGCCGAATCGCGCCCCGGAGACCGACGCGAACGGGCGTGCCTGGGTCGAGTTCCCGGCCAGCGTGTCGGGTGTCGTGGCAGAACCTGAGCAGCCGGCGACGTTCCATTGGCGCGGCCAGAAGGGGGTGGCGCTCGAGTTCCGGGCTCTGGCACGGGCACTGCGCTCGCCACTCGACCCGGTGCTGTCGGTACGCGATGCCGCAGGCCGTCTGCTGGCCGAGAACGACGACGCGGCCGGGCTCGACAGCGTGCTGCGGTTCACGCCGCCAGCCGATGGGGAGTACCGGATCGAAGTGCAGGACCTGCTGCGGCGCGGCAGCGCGCGGCACTTCTTTCGCCTGGAGGGCGGCCCGCGCGCCGAAGCGCCGTCGCTGCGGCTCGTCGTCGGCCGCCGCGAAGAAGCAGTGCTGGCGGTCGCCCGCGGCAATCGCCGAGGCGCCGTTCTGCAATGGAGCGGCCTCGAGCCCAAGCACGAGCTGGTGTTGTTGGCGCAGGACCTGCCTCCCGGCGTCACCGCCGAGTTCGGGCCGATCGTTCCCGGCACCAACTTGGTGCCGATGGTCTTGACGGCGGCGGCGGACGCGGCGCTCGGCGCCAGCCAAGTGGCGTTGCGGCTGCGCGCCGTGACACCACCGCACGAACGCGATCCGGGTTTCTTGCAGACACTGCCGCTGGTGCAGGCCCGCAACGACCAGCCGCTGGTGGTCGCGACCACGCGCCGACTGCCGGTCGCCGTCGCCGCCGCAGCCCCGTTCGCGGTGGAAGTGGTGCCGCCCGCGGTGCCGATCGTGCGCGGCGCGCCGCTGGCCCTGGAGGTGCGCATCCACCGCACCGAGGGTTTCGCCGAACCGGTGCGTGTGCGCTCGCTGTGGAGCTCACCGGGTCTGAGCAGTGGGCAGATCGAGATCGCTGCCGCGTCGGCTCGCGGCCTGCTGCCGTTCGACGCCAGCGGTGGAGCGCCGGTCGGGCGGGTGCGGCTTCTGCTGGTCGGCGAGGCGCTGTCGCGCGGGGGACGCGTCGAAGTCTGCTCCGACTGGCTCGACCTGCAGGTCGACGCGCCGTGGCTGAGCGTGGAGGTGGGCAAGGTCCGCACCAAAACCGGCACCGAGGCCGCCATGCGCGTGCAGTACCAGACCGTGCGGCCGCTGGTCGGCACTGCCGAGGCAGTGCTGCTCGGACTGCCGCGAGGCGTCACCGCGGCCCCGGTGCGCGTGGCGCTGGCGACGGCCGGCGAGTTCGTGTTCCCGCTGCAGGTCGCTGCCGACGCCGCGCCCGGGCGCCATCGTTCGGTGGTGGTGCAGGTGCGCGTGCCGAGCAGCGATGCCGAAGGTGCGCCGCTGGTCGAACACCGCTTCCCGGCCGGTGAGCTTCGCATCGACGCCCCGGCCAGTGTGCCGGCGACCGCCGCGGGTGCCGCGGCCGGCGGCAAGGAGGGCACGTGACTGGCCATTGGTCCCGCCTCTGCTGCTCCGGCGTGGTCGCGGCAGCGAGCGCGTTGGCCCAGGCCCCTGTGCCCGTGGCGGAATTGCACGTCTACCCGCCGCAGGTCCGCCTCGACGACGCCCGCGACCAACAACGGCTGACCGCCGTGCTGGTGTCACCAGAGGGTGTCAGTTCCGAGCGAACCGGCAGCGTCGAGTGGCGCATGCAGGAATCCGATCTGGCCGAAGTGTGCAGCGACGGCGAGGTCGTCACGCTGCGCGGGCGACGCCCAGGCAGCGGCACGCTGCTGGCGGTGCTGCCCGGGATCGAAGTGCGCGTGCCCGTGCAGGTCGAGCACGCCGATCTGGTGCCGCCGATCAGCTTCCGCAACGAGGTGGTGCCGATCCTGACCCGCAGTGGCTGCAATGCCGGCTCCTGCCACGGCGCTGCGGTGGGCAAGGAGGGCTTCGGCTTGTCCCTGTTCGGCTACCATCCCGAACGCGACCACTTGGCGCTGACGCGCGAATTGCGCAGCCGGCGCATCCATCCCGAGGCCCCGGAGCAGAGCCTGCTGCTGCTGAAGGCCACCGCCGCAGTGCCGCACAAGGGCAACCAGCGCTTCACGGTCGATTCGCCGCGCTACCGCGACCTGCGCGACTGGATCGCCGCGGGCGCGCCCGACGACGGCAAGGTCGCCCCGGCCCTGGTCGGCATCGAACTGCTGCCGGCGGCCGCGGTGCTGGTCGGGCCTGGCCAGCCGCTGCACCTGCAGGTCCGCGCCCGCTACGCCGACGGCAGCGACCGCGACGTCACCGAGTTGGCGCTGTGGAGTTCGAGCAACGAGCTCAGTGCGGCGGTCTCGGCCACGGGCCGGGTCGAGTCGCAGCAAGCCGGCGAAGCCTGCGTGCTGGCCCGCTTCGCCGGCTGTGCGGCTGCGGCCGAAGTGATGGTGCTCGCCGACCGCGCGCCGGCGCCGTGGCCAGCGGTGGCGGCGGCCAACTTCGTCGACGAACACGTGCACCAGAAGCTGCAGCGGGCCCGCGTCGCGCCGGCGCCGGTGTGCAGCGACGAAGTGTTCGTCCGGCGCGTCTTCCTGGACCTCGTGCAGCAGCTGCCGACGCCTGCCGAGGCCGCGGCGTTCGTCGCCGACCCGGCTGCGGACAAGCGCGCGCGGCTGGTCGACGACCTGCTGCAACGGCCCGGGTTCGCGACCGCCCAGGCCATGGCCTGGGCTGAGGTGCTGCAGGCGGATGCGGCGACCATGGAGTTGAAGGGCGCCAACGCGCTGGTGCGGTGGCTGGAGGAAGGATTCGCCACCAACCGACCGTTCGACGCGATGGTCCACGAACTGCTGACTGCGTCGGGGGCCACTTTTCGGCACGGCCCGGCCAACCTCTACGTCACTGCCGACCGTCCGCACCTGCTCGGCGAACGGGTCGCACAGAACTTCCTCGGCGTGCGCATGCAGTGCGCGCAGTGCCACAACCATCCGTTCGAAAACTGGACGATGAACGACTACTACGGCTTCGCCGCGTTCTTCGCCCAGGTCGGGCGCAAGCGCGGCGAGGATCCCTACGAGTTCGTCGTCTGGGACCGCCGCAGCGGCGAAGCGCGGCACGAACGCGACAACTCGGTGGCGGCGCCGCGCTTCCTCGGCGGCGGCCCGGCGACCGTCCCGCCCGGCACCGACCGGCGGCGCGTGCTGGCCGACTGGCTGTGCGCTGCCGACAACCCGTGGCTGGCGCGCAACGTCGCCAACCGCGTCTGGGCAGCGCTGCTCGGCCGCGGCATCGTCGATCCACCGGACGACGTGCGGATCAGCAACCCGGCTTCCCATCCCGCGTTGCTCGAGGCGCTGGCGAAGCACCTGGTCGACAGTCGGTTCGATGTGCGGACGTTGTTCCGCACCATCTGCACCAGCCGCACCTACCAGCTGGCGCGGCATCCGGACGAACCGCCGGCAGCGCTGTTCGCTGGCAACCAAGTGCGACGCCTGACCGCCGAGCAGCTGCTCGACGCCATCGGCTCGGTCACCGGGGTGCCGACCAAGTACACCGGCGTGCCGCTCGGCGGACCGGCCACGGCGATCGCCCGCGGCCGGACCGGGGTGCGCTTCCTCGAGGTGTTCGGCCGGCCGCCGCGCGAGGGCGCGTGCACCTGCGAGCGGCGCCAGGAGCCGACCCTGAGTCAGGCGCTGCATCTCATCAACGGCGACACCTTGAGCAAGAAGATCGCCGACCGCGGCGGCCGACTGCGGCGCGCTCTCGAGGCCGAGGCTGCGCCAGCGGCGATGCTCGAGGAGCTGTTCCTCGCCGCCTACAGCCGGCGCCCGACCGCGGCGGAGAACGAACAGCTCCTGGCGACGATCGCCGGCGCGGCCGATGCCCGGGCCGCCTGGGAGGACGTCTACTGGGCCGTGCTCAACTCGAAGGAGTTCTGCTTCCAGCATTGACCGCGGCAAGGAACTGCCATGCAACGCCTGCTCCTGACTTCACTGTGCTGCGGCCTGCTCGGGGTCGCGATTGCCGCCCAGGCGGCACCAGCAGCTGCCGAGGCTCCCCCGGCACCTGCTCCAACCGAGCGCCTGCAACAGCTGCTGCGCGAGCTGCGCGCCACCGACGCAGCGGCATGGCAAGCGCGGCTCGGCGAACTCGAGCAACGCGCCAAGGCCCGCGATGCCGAGGCGGTGCAGTGGCGCACCGAGGCCAAGGCCCTGGAGCAGCGTGCAGCGGCCGCCGACGCCGAGGCACAGGCACTGCGCAGCGAACAGGCGCGGCTGCAGGAGCTGCGGCAGCTGCTGGCGCACCTGCCGGCCGGCGACGAGGTCGCGACGCCGCCAGCGAAGGACACGCCGGCGCAGGCGCCCGCGCCGGAAGCGCCACGACCTCCGGCACCCATGGTCGAGGCGGTAGCGCCATCGCCAGCACCACCCGTCCCCGCTCCCGCAGCGGCTGGCGATCCAGCCATGGTGGCTCCAGCGCCCCCGGCGCCGGTGACGCCAGCCAGCCCCGCGACGGCGCCAGCCGCGCCCGGCAAGGTCGCGCCACCGCCCACCGCGGCCCCCGCGCCGACGAAGGAGATCCCAGCCAGCGAACTGGTCCACTGGGCCCGCGTTGCGCCGCTGTTCCAGGACCACTGCGCGAGCTGCCACGACCCGACCGACCAGAAGGGCGGTCTCGACCTGTCGACGTTCGCCGCGACCCGCGCCGGCGGCGGCTCAGGGCAATCGGTGGTGCCGGGGGCGCCGGACCAGAGCCGCCTCTACCGCATGGTGGCGCAGCAGGAGCGGCCCTTCATGCCGCGCAACGCCGATCCGCTGGGCAAGGAAGCCGTGCAGCTGCTGCGCACCTGGATCGAACACGGCGCGGCGGAGGACGAGGCAGGTGCGCGCACCTTCCTCGCCGAACAAGCCGCGGCGGCGGCGGCCAATGCGGCGACTGGGGAAGCCGCCGCGGCTTCCGCGGTGGTGCCGCTGCCCGAATCGGTGCCGAAAGTGCCCTTGCGCACGCCATCGCGGCCCGGGCCGGTGACCAGCCTCGTGCGCAGCCCCTGCGCGCCACTGCTGGCCTGGCCGGGCTTGCAGCAGTTGGTGTTCGGCGATGCCGAACTGCGCCCGCTCGCGGTGGTCCCGTGTGCGCTGCCGCACTGCGGTCCGGTGGCGTTCGCCGAAGACGGCAGCGCCGCGCTGGTCACGGGTGGCGAACCCGGCCGCCGCGGCCTCGCCGAACTGCGCGACGTGCGCTCGGGTGCGTTGCTGGCGACCATCGGGGCGGACCGCGACGTGCCGCTCGCCGCCGCCGTCCACCGCGGCGCTGGCCTCGTGGCGTTCGGCGGCTCGGACAAGACCGCGCGCGTGCGCGCCATCGACGGCGGGGCGGAGGTGCTGGTGGGCAAGCACGAGGACTTCGTCCTCGCGGTGGCCTTCGCGCCCGACGGCCGCTGGCTCGCCGCGGGGGACCGCGCCGGCAACGTCTTGGTGTGGGAGACCCGCGGCGGGTCCGTGTTCCAGACCCTGGCCGGGCATCGCGGCGCGGTCCATGCGGTGGCGTTCGACCGCCGCGGCAAGAGCCTGCTGACGGCCGGGGCGGACGGCACGGTGCGGCTGTGGGACGTCGAACCGGGGCGGGAACGGTGGCGCCAGAATGCCCATCCGAACCAGCAGGCCCTGGCGGCCTGTTTCGGGCCGGAGGGCGGCGTGGCCAGTTGCGGCAGCGATGGCGTGATCGCGACCTTCAGCGCCACGGGCGCTCCTGGACCGCGCTCTTCGCCAGTCGGCGAATGGCTCTACGCAGTGGCCTTCGGCGCGGACGACAAGGTGGTCTTCGCCGGCGACTGGCAAGGCCGGGTGCACCGCTTCGACACTGCCAGCAAAGCACTGGCAGCGAGCGTGCTGTTGGCGCCAGCGACCAATTCCCCCTGAATCTCGTAGCGAAGTGCCCTCGTCGACGCGTCAGGAGCGTTCGTGAATGGCTCTCCTCGATCTGCAGCTTCGCAGCAATGTCTCGGTGGGAGAGATGTTCCTCGTATGCCATGCGAACGAGCGCCCCCCCACCGGCAGCAGCAAGGGCACATCCGCACCGCCGGCACGGACACCACCCACCACCACCCCCACGAACTTCTCCCCCCGAGTTGCCTCCGGCACCCTCGACGGCTCCAGTACCCCCATGCCGGGTCCCAAACGCCGCGGGGCAACCCCGATCGACCCCGTTCTCGTGCCGCTGTGGCACGAAGTGCTCGACCTCGCCGAGACCCTTCGCCAGGCGGAGCCATGGCGACGCTCCGCC